>JARFPZ010000225.1 GCA_029288035.1 Desulfosarcina sp. | reverse complement strand
TGATCAACACACCGGGGTCGAAGCTGTCCGGTCAAAGGGGTGGCACCCACAACAGTGTCACCCGCATCATGGTCAAACCCACGCACATGATCGGTGGCTATGCCCAGCTGAGCTATGGGTTCAACTATTACGGACCCATCGGTTCACAAAGAGATGAGATCATCATCGTTCGCAAGGCAGGGGAGGTGGACTGGTATGAAGATTAAAGCGCAAACCGCAATGGTTCTCAATTTAGACAAGTGTATTGGCTGCCACACGTGCAGCATCCCTTGCAAGAATGTTTGGACCAACCGAAAGGGAGCCGAGTACATGTGGTTCAATAACGTGGAGTGCAAACCTGGGATTGGATACCCCAAGAAATGGGAGAACCAGGATATCCACCGCGGCGGCTGGCATCTTAAAAACGCAAAGCTGGAACTCAAGGCAGGCGGCAAACTGCACAAGGGACTCAACATTTTTCACAATCCTGACCTGCCGACCATCGACGATTACTATGAGCCCTGGAGTTACGACTACGACAAGCTTATCAACAGCCCCAAACGCCGGCATCAGCCCTCCATTCGGCCGCGCTCTCAACTAACCGGTGATCACATCAAACTGAAGTGGGGACCAAATTGGGAAGATGATCTGGCCGGTTTGAGCGAGACAGGCGGAGGGGACATCAACTTTCAGCGTTTGGATGTGTCGCTTTATCTGCAGTTTCGCAATGTCTTTATGTTCTACCTGCCGCGATTGTGCGAACACTGTCTCAATCCGGCCTGTGTGGCGTCTTGCCCGTCCGGTGCCCTTTATAAACGAGACGAAGACGGTATCGTACTGGTAGATCAGGAGCGTTGTCGCGGCTGGCGTTACTGTGTTTCCGGCTGTCCATACAAAAAAGTCTATTTCAACTGGAAAACCGGGCGGGCGGAAAAATGCATCTTCTGCTACCCAAGGATTGAAGCCGGCCTTACGACACTCTGTGCCCACACCTGTGTCGGGCGTATCCGATATGTGGGCATCTTTCTCTACGATGCCGACAGAATCCCACAAGCGGCCTCAGCGGCAAGCCCCACAGACGTCTACCCAGCCCACCTGGACATGTTGCTTGATCCCAGCGATGGTGAGATACGCAAAGCAGCTGCCGCGGAGGGAATTGCCCACAATGTCCTGGAAGCCGCCGTGCGCTCACCGGTATTTAAGCTGGCCAAAAGCTGGCGGTTGGCACTGCCGCTGCACCCGGAATACCGTACCCTTCCGATGGTGTGGTACATACCGCCCCTTAGTCCCATTCAAGCGCAGGCAGAGCCTGACAGGGAGATGGATCTGATCGACCGCCTTCGTATTCCGATAACTTATTTGGCCAACATGCTGACCGCGGGAGATGAAACGCCGGTGAGAATGGCACTCAAGCGCTTGTCCGCGATTCGCAGCCACATGCGCGCTCTTCGTATCGAAGGAAAGGATAATGGCTCCTTTTTAGAAGATGTTGGATTGTCGATCGAACAAGCAGAGCAGATATACCGCCTTCTGGCGTTGGCGCCTTACGCAGAACGATTTGTTTTGCCGACTGCCACCAGGGAGGAGCCCAGTATCCATATGAATCAAGGGTGTTGTGGCTTTGCAGAATCCACCTGACTATTTAAGACCGTTGGAGTAAATTTTATGACTAAAACAGATAAATATCTCAAAGTGGTTTCCCTGCTGATGCAATATCCGGACGAAGCATATTTTAGGACGCTTCCAGAGATTAAATCGTTTGTGGGCAAGATGCATCGCGGTCCGCGCAGAGCATCGATAGAAAAATTCATAGCACACCTCGAAAGGGTAGATGCGATTCATGCGCAGGAGCAATATACGGCGCTTTTCGATATGAGCCCTTCAACCACCCTGAATGTGACCTATCATCTCTGGGGAGATGGTGAAAAAAGGGCCCGCCTGTTAACAAGGCTTCAGCAGGTATATGCCGGGGCGGGCTTGGAAAAGAAATCACTCGAGCTGCCTGATTTTCTGCCTCTGATTTTAGAATTCTTAGCAAGCGTACCCAGGGCAAAGCACTTCGGGGCGATTAAAACGAGCTTGAAAGGTATTAAAACACTGGTGGAGCGTCTTAAGCCAAGCGCTTCCCACTATTCGGGGCTGCTCGAACCGTTACTAGAAATAATTTTGGGACCGGCGGAAGAACAGGCTGCCGTAAGTGTCACCTAATCGATGTTGAGCCAGTCTGTTTCATCCGGAAAGACAAATCCCACAAAGGCAATCGGAAACTGGTCAAGGAGTTTGTCATGGACCTTATATATGAGTTGATATTTACGGTTTTCCCATACTTGTGCCTGGCCACATTCGTTGTCGGTCATTCTTACCGGTATATCACAGATCGATATGCCTGGAACGCCCATTCGAGCCAGATCCTGGATAAAAAGAGCCTCCGGTGGGGAGCCCTGCTCTTTCATGCGGGCATTATTATGACATTTGTGGGCCATGCCGGCGGTTTGCTGATCCCGCAAAAGTATTACGATCTGTTCGGCATCACCAGTGAAATGCATCTGGCCATCGCCCACTGGATGGGGGAGGTAGTTGGCATCGCTGCCTTTGTTGGATGCTTATTGTTATTATGGCGCCGGATCACCAATCATCGCGTCCGGGCCGCCGGAACGATCAACGACCTTATTACCCTGGGCGGTTTGACGCTGGTGGTCGGCCTCGGCGTTTACAATGTTTTTTTCGGAAATCACAACGTCCTCAACAGCGTGGCCCCTTGGATTCGGGGGATCGTTTTTTTCAGTCCGGAACCCGATTTAATGCGCCCGGTGCCGCTCAGTTTTAAAATTCATGTGACGGCAGCTTGGGCACTACTCGGTTTTTCACCCTTCAGCCGCCTGGTGCATATCTGGAGTGTGCCGATATTCTACTTTTTCAGGCGTCGGATTGTATTTCGCCGTAAGCCAAGAAATGCACCTGGTGTCGAAGGATTTGGTCGTCTTGAGTCCGGAGGAAAGGAAGGCTGATATGAACGAAGACAATGTTTGTTACGCAAAGTCAAGTCCTGCCGCCGCACTGACCTGGATCACCCTTGCTTTTTTTGCCGGATTTGCGGGCGTTTCTGCCTATGGTCCCATCATCGGCAAACTGAAAGAGACCATAATAATGGGTCCGTTATGGATGGGCCTTCTGGCATCCTGCCCGGCGCTGACCGGTTCTCTGCTGCGTATCCCCTTCGGAGCCATGGTCGACCGTTTCGGTGGGAAGAGCCCCATCCTGACCC
>JARFPZ010000217.1 GCA_029288035.1 Desulfosarcina sp. | reverse complement strand
GTAAAGCTTGAAATTTGTCTATTGGCGGTGGGACTCTCTGGTATGGTACTGTATCAATTTAGCTGAGCATCAGCGTATCAATTTATCTGAGCGCTATAGTCAATGGCCTCTGTGGTAGCAAGACCATCTTTTATTGCAACCTCAATACTTTGACGCACCGCATTCCGAAAAGATTCAGCTGGATTTTCTGCATCAACCACCTCCAAAGCTCCCTTCACCGAAAATAAAAGTTTTCGGGTAGTTTCGGTTGAAGCGTCAAGCTCTTGTGCGACTCTTTCAATGGGCCATTCTTCTTTTAGAGCGGTTTCTAATATTTCGGCATCGTGCGGCATCAGCGTATCAAATCTCTCATTGATACCGAGATGATCATCATAATTGGCATAACTGTAACTGAATATTTCGGCCGCTAAAAAATGAATACGTTCCATATTGGCCCTCCTTTAAATAATGGTATTAGGCTAACGGGCTGCGAGATGAGCCGCAGTCGGCTGGGGGCGGAAATTGCGTTTATTTGCAATTTACCGTGCCAGCCGACCGGGCGCAGCGAAGCCCGAAGGGGGTCGGCTCGATTGAGTTTGATAGGCGCAGCGCGAGCGACGCCTATCAAACTCACTCGACTCATCTCGCAGCCCGATAGGCCGGATGGCCGTAGGCCAAGCGAGCTTCAGCTCGCGGTCCGCCCTATCGGCAAGCTGAGGGGCCGGGAAAGGATAACCAAAAGCCTGTGAAAAAGCTAAAAAGGTGATTTAAGAATGCATTTCAAAAGCGGCCCGGCTTTTCCCGGTCCCTCTCAAGCGCAAGCTTGGCGTTTAATGCCTTGGTTGCTTAGGAAGCTGTGCACCATGCCACACAGCAACTATCCAAACGACGTCGCCTTTGATTTTATAAAAGAAACGGTATGGCGGTATGATCACCTCCCGGAAAGGGAGTTCTGGAAATTCGGGTATGATTCTTCCGGATTCAGGAAAATCCTCGAGCCTTCGCAAAACTGTTTCGGAATGCTGTCGAAAATTGGTTGCTGCAGATGGTTTATCCCGATGAATATATGTGAGAGCAGACAGAAACTGGGCTCTGGCAGTAGGTGTGAAGCGGACTTTCACGATGGTTCCTGTGATAGGATTAAATCAGCTTCAGCAAGAACAGTATCTAGATCATAACCCTCGCCTATTTCTATTTCCTTATCTCCCTTAGCCAAAAGCCGAAGGATCTCTTTATCGTGTTCAGCTTTTTCATACGCCTCGACACCGATTATGACGGCAGCTGCCCGTCCTCTTTGTGTAATGATAATGGGTTCCTTGCTGTCTCGTAATTTTTTCAGGATCTTGGCAGCGTCCTGCCTCAAATCGCTTACTGGAAGTATATTTAAAAGTTTTCCCATTGCGTACCTCTTATTGTATTTTTACATGTATTACCAATTGCTGTATAAAGCAAACGTTTACTTGAATACTGATATAACATGGGTACGCCAACGCTGGGCATAAGTGGCGGGCGTGTAAAACCCCGGAAATTGTAAGAGCCACCTCATTGGAAACCAATCAAGAGTCATCAAAACCGCAAGATATAGCACGTCCATCTTCATGCCATTGTTAGCCAGTGCCTATCTGATATCCCGTAATCTTAGACAAAATTTGCAATGGGGATTGGGCGTTCCGCAGCAAAGTTTTTACGGTGAAGTTTGATACGCTCAATTTCGTGGAGTGTTTCTGCCGTAACATAGCTTTCACCACAATCTGGGCAGCTAATAACAGGGACATTTTCAATGATAAGCAATTTTTTGCCTTTCCCATAGCTGCGTGTAAGTTTACGGATTTTTGCTCTCTTTTTTCCGCAATTATCGCAAATCATTATATTTCCCTCCACTTATACGATACACGGCGATGATGAATAGCTTTCCGGTTAGACTCAACTTTGCAACTGTACCAACCTTATCGCCGAAAATTGATTGGCCTTCAATTACGTATTTCCATTCAGTCGTCACTTTATCTTTCTGGCGTTCAATAATTTTGCCTGTCAAAATACATCGTTCAATCCGGTCTTGTCTCAAATATCGAGAGCAAAACGAATGGCCTGTCCAACACCAACCATCTTTGCCGGAAGCAAAGATGTGATCAATGGACCGATTTTTCCCTTCGGCACAGTCTGCAAATGGTCACAGTTAACAGCGCAGTCTCTGAGCATGCCGTCGGCTTTGGTGAGGAACACCTCTGATGGTATATTGCGGACAGTACTTGTAATGGGTGCAATAGTTACTTCATTTAGATATTCCAACACAGAATCGCGTGTTAGTATAAGAACGGGCCTTTTTTTATCTGGCCGGACGAATTTGTACCAACATATGTCACCGTGCTTCATTCGTCACCCCAAACTTGCTCAGTTTCCCAAACTGAAAACTCATCGGCAGCAACTGGTTGCCGTTCGTACCCTTGCCGGTGCTTGCGCTCTAGTTGCTTGAGGCTGTATCGCTCAAGCGCCTCGCGAAGAGCCTTTCTTGTGAAAGCAGATCGATTCGTATGGAGTTGCTTCGAAACGCGATCAACCTCTTTGACAAGATCATCATCAAGAGTCATCTGAATTGTTCTCATATCATACCTCCGTAATAGGGACTATTATAGCTATGATAATCCACATTGCAGATCATGTCAAATCGATTGATTAGGCCAACGGGCTGCGAGATGAGCCGCAGGCCAAGCGAGCTTCAGCTCGCGGTCCGCCCTATCGGAGAGCTGACCAGCGCCGCCGTATTATTGAGTCAACCACCAGACTTTTACGAAAAACCGCGAATTTCTCGGCGTCTGGTCAAGCGTCTTGTTGTGCAGCCAGCATCGCTGATCAGGCATACGCAAGACGGCCCCTCGGTTTAGGGATGGGTCTACCGAGTTTGGTTGCCGTTTCGATCCACTCCTCGATAATTTGCTCCGCGTTGGCGAGAGCCTCCTGGTAGGCTTCTGCCGTCGGCCATGCATCCGGCGAGCTCCGGCACCTCGGCCACGTAGGCATTGTCCTCAGAACTCCAAAAAATGATGATTTCATATTTCTTATCCATTGTCATTCTCCAATACGAAGGTGATATTTCAAGATCACATCCCTGACTTGTTTGATCTGGTACGGTTTTCCCTTCCCATCTTTGGGTTGCAGGTTGAGGATCTCCTCAACACCATCCTTGGTGAAAATAAGGTTTAATGCTGAATGGCAAATGGGAAAAGGTCGCTCCGGGTTCCCGGTCAATGTGAAACGATAGGTTCTGCGCAGCTAAAATTAATGATGCAATTCAGCGTCAATTCGTTCGGATATAAAAATCTTAAGCAGCGACTGATAGGGCACGTCGCGTTTGTTTGCAAGGACTTTAAGCTCTTCAATCATGGACTCAGGAAGGCGGATGGATATTGATCGAGTCGAAGGCTTAAGTTTGGGCATAACAACATTTTCTGCATCAGACCAGTCGACATATTCGGAAGAATCGTGTTTTTGCCAGAAAAGACGTTCTTCTGACTCACTTTTAAACTTTGGTATTTTCTTTTTCATTTTAGATACCTTTCAATTTCCGCATCTGACATATCGCGTGCGGAAATGATTCTGATTTTGTCGTTACGAACAGTAAAAACAGCGAAAAGCATTCGATTCATATTCGTACGACCAAGCACATAGTATCGATTTTCAACTTTGGAATGCTCTTTGTCCCGTTTTATGATTAAAGGTCTATTAAAAAATATTTGTTCACATTCCCCATTTGAAACATCATGTTGATCCCAATTCTTGGTAAGATTGCCCTGATCCCATTCAAAACCAGTACAATTTTCCAATATTTTTTTTGGTTTAACCATGCCTTGTGTATATCATGAATATATACACAAGTTCAAGCATAATTTTAGCAGAACGGTACGTTTCACCTGCCGGCTATGAGCAGCGCCACAATGGTGAAAACTGGTGAAAAATCGTACAACCCAGACTTTATAAAACCGCATGTTAAAGCCGGTCAGAGTGCAAACGCATTGTTAGCTTCCGGTCTTATCCAGACGCAATTTTGGCCCTGGATTCAATAGGTTGCGTTTTGATTCACGTTCCCGTTTACGGAGTGCCTCAACGATACGTTTGAGGTCATTCCCATGTTCTGCGGCATGTTCTTTACGATGTCGACGTACTTCAGCCACGATTGGGTCTTCAATCATTTGATGATCCTCCGAGTTCTTCAGGTGAACAAATTTGTGGACACTCAAGCCCACAAGACTCCACTACTTTGGTTATCGCTGATTTCATCTCAGCATTGTTTATGTGCTTGAAGTTCCATGTAAGAAGATAGTCAGCACCCTGAGCAGCCGCTATACCTATATGGAGCGCATCTTCCTCACTGCCCTCTGAAACCGCGCCTTGCGTTAAAAGTAATTCCGCTAACTTAGTTGCTTCATCTGAGACGGCCAGACTTGGAATGTTTTCAATCAACGCTAAACGGCGTTGGGCAGCCAAAGAATCCCCACGGCCTATCTCCTCTTCAACCAATGCCGAAACTCTAAGCTCAAATCGTTGCCGGTGATTTTCCCACCAATCGTGAGAAATCGGTTGTCTACCGGCAATCACAACATCTCGACTTGGGCGTGACACTAAATAGCTGATAACGGACGATTGAATGTAAACTACTGGATTTATATTTTTAGATTGCATAATGTCTATTCCTCTGAAAGCTAACGCTGCCGGTTCACTGGCGGCGGGTGAGAGCTGGTATGCATCAAATGCCATTGAGGTTTATTCTGGCTTCCATGTTTCGAGGAGGCGCCTTTTCCAGCCGTCCGAGTGCAACCGACTTATTATGCCTGGCCCTTCTGATAATGTCGGATGAGCTTCGAAACTATCTGGTTGACTGCGCAGTTCTCTGTTTCTGCCAATTCATTGAGTTTTTTGAAGTTCGCTGTCGATATCTTCTTATCGAGAATTTTTACCGACCCGTCGTTCCAGAGAAGCACCTTTCGACCATCTAACAAAAACTTTTCGGGATACTCCTTTGCAGCTTTCTTCTTTGTCTGATTCCATGCTTCATTGAGGTCACGAGTGGCAGACATTTGGCCTAATAGGCCCATGTTGGCGACTATGGTTTCCTTGAGGTTTGGGGTCCCCATCGGCAGTTGTATGAGAATTTCCAGCATGGCCTGGGATATTTTGGCTTTGGATAATCCTACATTCATTCCTGCTCTTCTCATCTCTCCGAACATTTTTTTGCTGAACATTGCCACCTCCTTAGCGATGATTGGGAAATGCATATGTTTATTTGGGTAGGC
>JARFPZ010000193.1 GCA_029288035.1 Desulfosarcina sp. | reverse complement strand
GGAGTTGCTGCCGGTAGCCGAAAATTACAAATTTCTTTTGTCGATGCCCTCACGCGGGTCCTCATTTTGGGGGAGCTAAAAAAATGCCCGCCCTTTCATTTGACGATGATTTTAAAGCTATGGGGCTGACGACTATTTCCTGAGACCCGATTGAAGCCTACCTTTTAGTAAACCGGCCCCAGACAAAAATAAAAATGCCGATTATTTGTCTTGACAATGGTGTACATCTCAGAGAGATAGTAATCTGATTGGATGTCGTATTCGCAAGAGGAAAGGAGGAGATCATGAAGCTGTTGGGAAGTGCTGTTTCCGTACTAGTTGTGCTGGCGATTGCCCTGATTGGTGTATCATACGGTGATCAAGGCCAGGTTACCATCAAAAGAGATAATTATGGTGTAGGACATGTCTATGCCGACACGGTTTATGGATTGTTCTATGGATATGGTTACGCCGTGGCGCAAGACCGGCTGTTTCAGATGGAAATGGCCAAGCGAAGCACCCAAGGCAAAGTGGCCGAGGTTCTGGGAGAAGAATATGTTGAATTCGATAAACGAATTCGAGGCAACTACAATCCCATTTCGATTCAACGTCAATTAGACCGTCTTTCCGAAAGCGACGCCGATATTTTCAATGGCTATGCCGCTGGAGTGAACGCCTGGATCGAGGAAGTTAAGAAAAACGCCGACCGTTTAATGCCGAAAGAATTAAGGTCAAAGATGGGCAATCTGTGGAGTTCACTGCTTATCGGACCATACACGGCCCGATCGTCAAGCTGGACAAAAAAAACAGTGTTGCCTATACCAAGAAGCGTACCTGGGATGGCGTGGAACTGGAGTCCTTGTTGGGCTGGATCCACTCCACACGGGCCAAAAATTTTGATGAATGGCTATCCCAAGCCGAGCGAATGGCCCTGAACATCAATTGGTACTTCGCCGATAAAGACGGCAATATCGGCTATGCGTTCACCGGTAAATATCCTCGTCGGAGCGAAAAGCACGACAATCGGCTCCCGCAGTCCGGCGCCGGTCATATGGAATGGAATCAATCATCCAGAGACAAAGACGAAGACGGCAAGTATGACCAGCCTGCCACCGCCATTTTCCGAACATTCTTACCGGAAATGATCAAATTGACCCTGGCGGACGATTTAGGTGATGCCTTCAATTTTTTCGCCGCCGCGGGTTACCCTACGCCAAAAAAACATGCCGGGTCCGGCAGCAACCTTCAGATCGGTGTCAAAGCCATTATCGAATCCCTTCTTAAACCCGATCGACAAAAATACGATTTTTTCAACGGCCAAAAGCCCGAGACCGTCGTCACCAATGCCCTATCCATCGCCCTCGAAATGTTGGAAAAAGAACAGGGAGCGGACATGTCCAAATGGCGGCTGCCGACCCCCAATCGCCCTTTCCCCCCGAAAAACTTTCTCGGTATTCCTCAGACCTCCCAGGACGCATCATTAAGCATACGCATCGAGCAAAACCGCGGCACTGAAAACGATATGATTGGGAGGCGGTGGCGGCACATGAATACAGGCGCCTGTATACGGCACAAGCAGAAATTCGGTAACCTTGGTATCGGATAGTTCCAATGGTAAAAAATAGCCTGGGATGCGAACCTGTTGACCGTTTAGTGCTTCTACGACAGAGGTTCGAATCTCCTTATATTTGGCCATCAGCTTCTCAATATCAATACCCGCTTTTTTTAGACCCGGTATTGCTTCATCGACCTCTTTGTATAATTCTTCCGTATCCGGTCCACGCTTCGGCAAGATTTCATAGGTATTGAGAATCCAAATCACCAGATCCTGTTGATCCTCGGTCATGTTCGCTAAAAGATCTACAGATAAAAGATGCGCCGGGATCAAATCATCCCACGACAATTGACGAACTTGTTCGGCCAGGGTGGGAAGATAAAAAAAGGAGCACACGGTGAAAATCAATACCGCTATGAGCTTTTTCATATTTTTACCCTATTAATTGATAGCAGGGAAATTCGATGCCATTGACAAATAGTAATTCACGGCGAACAACGATTTTGGATCAAGAATCGGCTCACCATTCTTAATATTCGACAACTGGGGTACCAACGCTCGGGTTTTCCAGGTTGCCAAATCTATTGCCACCAAACCTGCCATAATCGGATAGTTGTCGAGCAAGGTTGCATAGCTCTTTACGATGCGACGACGTCGATCGACGATTTCTGGCTTAAAGGCAATACCGCCATCCGATCCCAGCACGGAAAAACCTTTTAATACCTCTTCGAGCTCATCCTGAGTTCTATCTTTGGTGCTGAAATAAAGTTTCTCGATTTCTTCAACAACAAAATCCGGTTGGCATCCAATGAATGCTGTAACCCATGCTGATAGGTTCCGTGTAAGTTTATATTGGGCGTAATTTTCTAGCTCGTTTCGTATGTAGGCACGATCGTCGGTATGCCGGCTCTGCCCAAGCACTCAAAGCTCGTGTATGACACAATGGTATTTAAGAAAACATTTGGCAATTCACCTGGCGCTTACTTCTTATAAGGCTCAATATGGGTGGCTTGCATCGAATATCCAATGTCCACTCCGGCAGAGCCGTCAACCAAATAAAGATCCTTCACCATTGATTTCGCTGCAATAATCCCCGTTACCCATACTGGTTCGTAAAGGTTTTTACTTTTGTAACTTTTACTTTGGCCTATTTTTACGTAAATGATCTGATTGGGAGGCGGTGGCGGAACATGAATACAGGCCCCAACGTAGGGCACCAGAAGAAATTCGGTTACTTTGGTGGCGGAGACTTCCAGCGGGAGAAGATAGCCTGGAATACGAACCCGCTGACCATTGAGCTCTTCAACAATTGAAGTTTGGATTATCTTTCGTTTGGCCATCAGCTCATTAATGTCGATTCCCGCTTCTTTCAGCTGCGGTATGGTCTCACCGATTTCTCGGTAAAATTCTTCTGTATCCTTCCCCTTCCCATGCGGCGGCAGCGAATCTATGAAATTAAACACCCAGACTACAAGTTCGAGTTGCTCTTGAGTTAAGTCCGCAAATGGACCATCGGTTGACAGATGCGCCGGAACCAGATCTTGCCACGCCAGTTTACGAACCTGTTCGGCAACAGCAGGAAGATACAATAGGGTACAAATGATGATTAAAATTTTTGAATATTTTTTCATAATATGTTTAATTTCAAATTCTTATCGTCATACCATCTGCAAGCGAATAGCGATAGATTTGATACCCCGGTATCATCCCAATTAAACAACCGGCCAGACATACGACCCCCATCAGTATCAATTCGTACGTTGATAATCCACCAATGGCAATGAATAACCCGAATCTGGTTATGATCAATGGCTGGCTTACTAACAAAAGTCCGTATAACAAACCAACACCGGCAATGACACCCAGGAAGGTCAACATGGCGGATTCTCCTACAATCAGCGAAAATACATGAACAGGGCGCGCGCCTACCGATCTTAAGATAGCCATTTCCCGACGACGCTCGTTGAGACTGGTCATCAGCGCAATCAGCATTCCAGACAGACCGACGACAACAACAAAACCGGATACGGCAAGCAGCGCCTTTTCGGCCATACTGATAAGATCCCATAATTCCTGCAGTGCGACGCCCGGTAAAATGGCCAGCAGCGGCTCCTTCGGATATTCATTCACGAAACGCTGGACACCAAAGGCGGCAATCCGTGATTTAAGACCCAGAAAAAAAGCGGTTATTGCCCTGGGGGTGAGGTCCATTTTAAGCACCTTGTCCTGGGAAATCGAACTTCCGGGAAGGGGTGCGCCATCTTTCCAGTCGATATGAATCGCTTCAATGCCTTCGAGCAGGACGTGAACCGTACGGTCTACCGGCGTGCCGGTTTTTTCTAGAATACCAACCACCTTAAATGGCTTGTCGTCGTGATTGACAAAGCTCACTTCGCCCGCCCCGTGGGCAATAATGATTGGATCATCGATGTGGTAATCCAAAGACTGTGCAACTTCAGCACCCAGAACTGCATCAAAAGCACCTTTAAATATTCGCCCATCAGCTATTTCCAGTCGACGTCCGCCTGCAAACCGAAAAAATTCAAAGTAGTCCGTATTTGTTCCCATGACCCGATAGCCTCTGTGTGAATCTCCGAGCGAAATAGGAATGGTCCAGTTTATATTTGGATTGCGGCGAATCTCCTGATAACTTTCCCATGAAATGTTGTTGGTTGCGTTACCAATACGAAATACGGAATAGAGCAGAAGCGGCAACGGACCACTGCGGGCACCAACAATCAGATCGGTTCCCGATATGGTGTTGGCAAAGCTTGTCCTCGTCTCTTTTCTGATTCGCTCAACACCCAGGAGCAAGGTCACGCTCAGCGAAATGGAAACAATGGTCAAAATTGTTGTGAATTTACGGTTGCGAAAGCTTTTAAGAGCGAGTGCAAACATAAGGGTGTTCCAATCTTTATAACGCTGCTAACGAGGCAGCGTTCCAAAAAGAGACTCAGCTAAAGTCTAATGTCGTGTAGTAATGGAAAAATTATTCTGCCGCTTATCTGACGTCAGACACCAATTTTCCTAGTTGGAATTTTTGAACTTTCGAACATTTACTGTTTCGATCCTTCAACCGCATTGATCTCGTTAAGCCGAATCGTTCGGTCGAACAGCTTTTCGAGACTTGTATCGTGACTGACAAAAATTAGTGTGGTCTCTTCCCGATCGCATTCTTTAAATAGAAGTTGAATAAAAGCTTCACGGTGACCCGTATCGAGCGATGAGGTGGGCTCATCGGCAATGATGATCTCAGGTGCTCCAATGAGCGCCCGAGCAGCGGCGACGCGTTGCTGCTGTCCCACACTCAAATCGGTTGCCGGCTTGGTTATGTCGGCTGTTCCATCCATACCTAGCTTCTTCAGCAAACGCATAGCTTCTGCTTCAAACCTTGAAGAACGGGCTGCAGCCTTTTTTCGCCTGCTTAAAGAAAACTGGCATGGCAAAGTAACATTTTCAACTACGGATAGATAGGGAATTAGGTTAAACATTTGATAAATATAGCCGATGTGATCGGCACGAAAGCGGTCCCTGTCAGCGCCCGTTAATTCACTCACACATCTGCCGTCAACCCTTACCGTGCCTTTCTGTGGCGTAATGACGCCGGCGATCAGACCGAGCAGCGTGCTTTTCCCGCTGCCGCTGGGTCCCTCAATATATATCCGCTCGCCACGATTGATCTGTAAACGCTCAATGTCTAAGGTCGGGGCATGGCCGTCCCATGAGAAGCAAAGTTCTGATATCTCGATTGCGAGCTCGGAGGATTGTTTTTTAGACATATGGATTAGAAAATGATTTTGTTTTTTGTGGCAGTCAACTCAAGCGCTGTTTGCTTGGTGTCAGTCAATAGCTGAACCTCGATGTGTTCAATTCCCGGGAAGATGCGAAACAGCTTGACGTCGACTAGTGTTAGTTTTTGCGGCGTTTTGCAGACGAAATGATATTCGGCCTTAAACTCGCTGTGTCGTTCGTGATCATCCGCTTCATGATTCTCTCCGTGCCGGTGTTTTTCCGCCTCAGCTTCCTTGCCGGATTCAGCATGGTCATGTGCGTGGGATTGACCAGGCTCGTTATCATACTCGTTTTCAACATCGGTTTGTACGTTGGCTTTGACAAGCCTGCCACCGGTATCAGTGGGCAAAGCAAAAAGTTTTTCCCCGGCTTCAAGCGATTTTATTGCCGTCTTGACAGCACCCTTCTGTTCTTCAGTACGCGGATGGTGCTCAAAGCCCACAATATTTGCCGCCGGGCTGCTCAGTTCAATATATAGGTTATTTCCTTCAAAGGCCACATTCATGTGGGCAACGCCGTGCACATGGGCTTCATGATGGCGTTGTTCAGCAGCCTGAACTTGAGGCAA
>JARFPZ010000067.1 GCA_029288035.1 Desulfosarcina sp. | reverse complement strand
GCTGCCAATTTAACGTCCGATGCTCATCTTGCTGCACTGGCCATTGAGCATGGTGCCCGTCTTTATTCAACAGATAATGATTTTAGTCGCTTTCAATCTTTGCGTTGGATAAACCCGATCGAATAAAATATTCCCGTTATCTAATTCCGCATTCGGAACATTAACTTCTGTGAATGTTTATCCTTTGAGATAAAAGGGACATCCATAAAAAATAAATAACTTTCTATGTAAAATTGAATGCCACTAATTTGATAGCTTGAAAGTGTATATTTTGAACGGTAAGACATAATAGAAATTTTGTCTGGTTGTTTTTGGTAATTATTTATAAATTTATGGACGTTATATATTAGAATAAGAAAAGACAATACTTCTGCTAGTTATTATAAAAGTAGTAGAGAAAAATTGATTTATCTCATGGTAAAAAAATAACCTCCTGATAGCATAGAGTTACATAATATTAAACCTTAAAATGCTAAAAGGAGGTTACTATGGAAAGTATGGACATTAACAGAATCAAAAAGTTTCGTCAATTTAAGAATGAGATTAGGGGATCCGACCGATTCTTGATCGCAGGGTTGGATATTGGTAAAAGCATACACTACGCCTTTTTAGGAACCGCTAATGGCAAAACAGTCAAGCGAGGCATGCGGGTTCAAAACAGCGCCAGCGGCTTTGAACATCTGTTGACCATGGTACAGTTTTACATGGACCGCGATGGTTTTAAAGACATCGTTTTTGGTCTGGAACCTACGAGTGTATATCATAAGCCTTTGGCTGAATTTTTAATTACCCATGACCATTTGGTCGTTTATGTCACCAACGAAGCGATTAAAAAAAACCGTTCCCTACTCGATGGCCGTTGGGACAAAAACGATACGAAGGATTCAGCCAATGCGGCAGATCTGATCGCCCAGGGCAAATGCCAGTTCTATGATCTACCTGATATCCAACTACGAGATCTTCGCGCGCTACTTGCATTTCGCCAGCGATTAAGGAAACAACTTCACAGCTGCCGGGTTCGTATCCGCAATAACTTGGTAGCCCAGTACTTTCCCGAATTAGATAAGTGCTGGAATCAAGCCCAGGAAGAAAATTTGGCAATCGTGCGCTGGTGTCTGTCTCCCCAGATAATCAACCACCTGTCATTTGAGGATTTTTTCCAAATGGTCACTACTCGTAACAGAGGCCTGAGACAGTATAACCGTTTGAGCAAAATTTGGGAAATTGCACCGTACTCCATTGGTTGCCAAGCGGGTGATGCAATGCAATTAGAAGCTCAGATACTCGTAGATAACATCAAAACCATTGAGGCCCATATTGCTACCGTTGATGAAACCATTAAAGATATATGCGCAAGCTTCCAAGAGTACGAATATCTGCTGTCGATTCCCGGCTTTGGACCCTATATTTCCGCCGTGGTATTGGCTGCGATCGGAACCGCCCAGCGCTTTGAAAATACTCATCAGGTGATAAAGTTTGCCGGATTTGATTTAAATGCGAACCGCAGTGGCAAAAAAAGTCAAAGCGCGGTGCCGGTGATTTCCAAAAAAGGCAAAGCTGCTCTTCGTTATGCGCTCTATCAAGCAGCACTGATCGCCTCCAGCTCAAACGCCCAGTTTAGAGGTTACTATCATCACCTGTTACAAGGTCGCGAGCGCGAAAAAGGTATCCGTACCAAGATGCGTGTCAAACTGGCCGCCAAACTATTGGTGATCGCCTGGACACTGATGAAGAAAAAGCAAGCGTTTGATCCAAGTTATTTGAAAGCTAAATAATGAATTATATCATTTCGGCGAGAGAGCCCGTGCATGGACGTAGGGGCCTTTTAAGGACCTCGGGAGGGACAATCAAGGGCCTCTCGCTCAAGCTCCATAACTTGGATAAGGGATGATCGGTGCTAAGATAATATGCAGTATGCCGAATAAACGTAACGATTAAGTATCGAGCTCATTTTAAGCGAGAGAACCGCCGAATACAAAACTGTTAAAGAGATAGGAGAGGTATGTCTGCAAAACGCCGGTGTCTTTAACTATCTGATTAAATAAAATAAAAAATATTTTAAATTTATACTTGACAGGACGCATATAGGATGTCCCCCAAAACGGTGGCGGACCGCAGCGCTGTATGCCCAATCGATCAAGGTTGTAAAATCGTAAACGGGAAGTTGAACCGCCTCCTGGATGGCCCATGCATGGGTTGGGAAAAGGGTGCATTCCAGGAGCAGGGCGCCAATGTCCGGGTCCTCCGCCACCATCTCATCTGCTTTGCCAGGTCGATCAGGCCGGCCTCGAGGCGATATATGAACGCGACGCCATTTTATAGCCCCGTTCAAGAATCTCTTTGAGTATTCGGACCGCAAGCTTAAAATCACTATTTTTAATCGCGTCAACAACCGGATAATGGGTGCCCAGCGTTACTTCAGGTGTGTCTTCACCATACAAGCCATCGCCGTTGGCAATAAATGCCCGTAACCGGTTTGAAATGGCGGACCATGCTTCGAGTAACACTTTGTTTTCCGATAGTTCACAGAGGGTGCGATGAAATTTCAAATCGACATCGATGATCGCCTTTAGATTGCCTTTTTTGGAAACCGCTTTCATCTCTTTTACGACAGCATCGAGAACCCTGGTTTTTTCATTGTCTATCTTCATGGCCAGGGTATTCAAGGCAAGCGTCTCTAAGGCATTTCTCACATCGTAAATGTCTTTTAAATCATTTTTGCTCATCTCCACAACCTGGGCACCCTTAAAGGGTATGGTGACAATTAAACCCTCTTTTTCAATATACCGAATCGCCTCCCGGACGGCATTCCTGCCGATATTCATCTCCCTGGCCAAAACAGTCTCGATCAAGCGATCGCCCGGCTTCAACTTACCGGATTTGATTGCTTCTCTAATCTGATTGGCAACCTGTCCCGGTAAGGTGGATCGTTTCTCTTTTTCAAATATTTTTTCCATGGCAGGTGTCACATTTTATGGATTGTTGGTGAATGCATTTAACACTGTCCCCGTCGCGAAAAGCTCGATTTCCTTCATATTTGCAAGCCTGGCATAGTTTTGTTCATTCATATTGATGACAGGTAAAATTTGCTCGTAATAGTGCCGACTGATCAATGGCCCCGTCAATATAACCGGGTCGGTCCTAATATTGATAATAGCAGCCGGGGCTGTTTTCAACCGCATCATTTCCATCAGCACAAGCCCTGCCCCGCTGCTCCCTTTGCCAAAAGGGAAGGCAAAGGCTTTATCGCTCATGGATTGCTGGTAGCTACCGTGACGATAATCTGCCACCTTCCCGTCGGCGGCATTCACGCCGCCGAAGAAACTGATTGGATCATTGGAAAAAAGCAATTCGAGGCGTAGGGTTTTCCGGGGAGCGATGACATATTCGCAGGCTATTTCCACCATGGTTTTCTCTCTTGCCATACTTTACCGGCGACAGCACTCTCTGCACATTCAGCAATGGTTCCCAAACCGGGATGCTTCCCGGTCAATCCAAAACAGTAGGTACAAAATTTACCGGAATTAGACATAAACGTATTGGTTTTCCATTTTTCAACAGGATGTTGCAGAGGGCAACCATCCACAAAAATTTCAACGCCTTGTGAAGATAGCCGGTGCAGCTGTCCGCTATCTTGTATCATGCTGTAGGTTGAACGATTGGTGAACACCCATAGCATGCAGTTCCCGTGTACTTTTCTCCCCTTGAGGGCATCTTCCAGCTTCAGAAATTCAGCACAGGAGAAATGCGGGCAGCCGAGGGCGATGAGATCGATTTTTTCATTGGCGCCCAAGTGGTTAAGCTGGGCTTCCGCTTTTCGGATATCTTTACACCCAAGTGTCACAACCTCCCGGGGTTTTTCTCCCTGAAAAGCCATTTCCAATGTCTGTGCTTCAGGTGTAATCCCTACCAGGTGGAAAAGGGCGATGCCACCGGAAGATGCCAATGTTGCACTCATATTTTTGAGGTTATCCACACTGATATGGGGGGGGAACCCATCCATGGCCCATACCCTGTCACCCACGATCTCACCAAAGGCATAGGCATAATAGGTATAAAAACTATCATGCGCAAACATTTCAGGCGCAATATCGTCGCCGGGAACGATCAGACCCTGGGCTTTGCGGTTTTCGGTAACGTGCAATCCGAAATAGGGGACCCTTCCGGCAATTCCCGCCAGCAGTTCAAGCGGGCCGGCATATCGATTGGTGCGTGCGCCCAAGATGGAGTTAACAAAGGTGATCACATTGGATTCAGCACAAGCGACCTGTTGTCCAAATGCTCTGCGAATTCGACCTGGGCTTCTCCCAGAAAAACGGTGCTATCATCATGGTATGCGACAATTTCTACAAAGCGATCAACTTCGTAATATTCCCCAAGGTCATAACGAACACGCATGGCAAGCCGTCTGGCC
>JARFPZ010000163.1 GCA_029288035.1 Desulfosarcina sp. | reverse complement strand
GGGGCGCAGAGGGCTTTGCGGTTTGCAAATAAATTTCCGAAGTGCCGACGGTGATGTTCATTCCGGCACCTACGGCGGCACATTTCTAAACCCCATTCACGCCTTGACGCAGCTGCTGGCTTCGATGCACAACCCCGATGGCAAAATTTTAATTGACGGTTTTTATGACGCCGTGATGGCGCTATCTGACAGGGAACGAGCCCAGATCGCGGAGATTCCTTTTGATGAAAATCATTACAAGGCTGGCCTCGGCGTTGGGCAATTGTTTGGCGAGCCTGGATACTCAACCTATGAACGGGCCTGGGTACGTCCCACGTTGGAGATCAACGGTATTTGGGGCGGGTTTCAGGGAGAAGGTGTCAAGACTGTCATACCGAGCAGCGCCCATGCCAAGATTACCTGTCGCTTGGTACCGGATCAGGTGCCCGATAAAATAGTAGAATTGATTACCGCCCATGTTGAACGACATGCTCCGTCCGGCGCTACAGCCTCGATTCAAAAACTACCCGGCAGCGCCGATCCGTATCTGATTCCCTATGATCATCCGGGCAATCAGGCCGCCCGGATCGTTCTAAAACAGATTTACGGCAAGGAACCCTACCTCGCGCGGATGGGCGGCACCATACCGGTCAGCGGATTGTTTTTAAAATCCTTAAACGCGCATATGGTGAATTTTGCCTTTGGTTTAAAAGATGAGAACATTCACGCCCCGGATGAATTTTTCCGGCTCGCCAGTTTTGAACGTGGACAGCAGGCCTATGGCTTGATGCTGGAACAGTTGGGCAAATAGCCGGTGATTAATTGCAATTTCTGTTTTGAAAGCGTTCACGGGTTTAGAAGTTCAAGGGTCCAAGGTTCCATTTTATTCCCGGGACTGCATTTGATAAGCGTATATACGAGAAAAGCGTCAGCTTCGTCAGATCCAATTAAAAAGTTGGAGCCAAATTAGCAAATATTTGGGAAAAAGATCATTTTTAAATGTGGTTTCGGGTCTTTAATGCCTACTTTAACCTTGACCCTGAACCTTGAACCCTGAACCTTTGAACGGTTATTTGTTTATTATTGCTTCGGAAACCAGACTTCTTCGACCTTGTATTTGCCATCATGCACACTAATGATGGAAACCCCTTTCATGGGCACACCGCTGGGTCGTGAGTAGGTGATCTCGCCGGTGACGGCCTTAAACCCCTTGGTGTCGGCCAGGGCGTCGCGCAAGGCTTTGCCGTCGGTAGATCCGGCTCTGTTGATGGCATCCGCGATCAGGCCCACTGCATCATAGCCCAGAGCGGCAAACGCATTTTCAGGCGGACGGCCGTATTCTTTTTCATAAGCGGCAATGAACGCCACCACCTCGGGACGATCGTCCTCGCGATAGGTGTGGGTGGAAAAATAGACGTCGTTGGCCAGCTTGTCACCGGGTACGCTGGTGACCAGCTCGGTATCGAATCCGTCGCCGCTGACGATGGGCAGGTCTAACCCGGCTTCCCGAATTTGCTTGACCGTCAACCCGGCTTCGTTGGGAATCGCGGAAATAAACACGGCATCCGCTTTAGGGCTGGCGTTCTTTAAGCGGGCGATCTGGGCCGAGAAATCCTTATCTCCCATCATAAAGAAGTCTTCCAAAACAAGGTTGGCGCCAAGCTCGTTGATCCGCTGCTTGTAAAATTTGGATAATGCTTTGGTGAAATCCATGGAATTGTCGGTCCACACCACCACGTTTTTAACACCCAGTTTGTTGACCGAATAGTCGGCAATGGCAAATGACTGATCATCATCACCGAAAGGCGTCATGAACATATGATCACCAACCCATTGGGGCAGCATGGGGTGGGTGGCACCCGAGGTGACAAAGGGAACGCCTTTTTGCTGAAATAAGGGGGCGGCCGCCATCACAAAGGTGGTGTCACCATAGCCGATGCCGGCCACGACGTCATCGGCCAGCGCCTTTTTAGCACCGGTGGCCGCAGCTTTTTGATCGGTTTTGGTGTCGATGCCGATAACTTCCAGTTGTTTTCCCAGAAGCCCGCCCTTTTCGTTGATCAGCTTGGCCTGTAGTTTGGCCCCGTTTAAAGCCGGTGCGTCAATCGAGGACATCCCACCGGTCAGATTATACAGGGCACCGATTTTAATCGTTTCCGCTCCCAACGCCGGAAACACCAGCATGAGGGACAACACCACACCTGCCACCGTTAAAGTCAATTTTTTTCGCATACTCTCTTCCTCCTTTCTGCATTTGGTAACGTTTAAATACAACTCTCATCGGATGTGCCGTGCGTGAAAAACAGCCGGCTCCCGACTGCCGAACAGACCCTGTGGTCTGTAAATTAAAATCAGAATCAGTATCAGGGCCATTAGAATTTCGCCGATCCCGTAAACACTAAGGGCCTCCTCCAGGGGTCGGAAAATTTCGGTGAGGACTGAAAAAATGATGGCGGCGATAAATGAACCGGTAATACTGCCGGTACCACCCACCACAACCATGACCACGATATTAAAAGCCAAGATCAGCGAGAACGACATCGGAGTAATGGCGGTCACCAGATGCGCCCAAAGCCCCCCGGCAATGCCGGCAAAAAAGGCGCCGATCACCAGTGCTGCGACCCGGGTCCTGAAAAGGTTAACCCCCAGACACTGGGCGGCTGTCTCATCCTCACGAACGGCCAGCATACGCCGGCCATAAGAAGAGTACTTTATTTTCCAGCTGACATAGACGGTTACCACCATCCACAGATACACCCACCACAAATTGGTCAAAGCCGACAGCCCGTTTAGGCCCAAAGGACCCCGGGTCACGGTTTCCCAGTTGATGATCAGGACCTGAACAATAATCAAAAAGCCCATGGTGGCGACCGCCAGATAGTGGCCTCGCAGGCGTAAGACCGGTACGCCGACCAGCAGTGCCGTCAGCCCGGCACAAACACCGCCAATGAGCAGCGCCGGGATGAAGGGCAGTTGCAAATTCGCCAGCCACTGGGACAGTTCCAAAAACATGGACTTTCGCGCAACGGGAAAAGTGAGAATTGCCGTAACATAGCCACCAATTGCCATGAAGCCCGGGTGCCCAAGAGAAAAAAGCCCGGCAAACCCATTGGTAATATTCAAGCTGACGGCCAAAATGACATATATGCCGACAAAGTTGATAATGGAAAGAATATATTCATCAAGGGTGCTCCGCGCAATGGCAACAAACCCAATTCCACAAATAATCAGGACCGGAAAGATCAGATGGTTTCGTATCCCGTTCATCAGGCCCGATCCTCCATCTTTTTCCCGAGGATACCGTTGGGCAAAATCAGCAGAATTAAAATCAGCGTAGCAAAAACAAAAGCGTCACGGTATGCCGAATAAATGGGCGGCAGCAGACCCACAAACAGCACTTCCGAAAGGCCCAACACATAACCGCCGATAATGGCCCCGGGAATGGACCCCACCCCACCGATGACCGCGGCCACAAACGATTTGAGTCCGGGTATAAAACCGAGCAACGGATCAATTTGGCCGAACTTGCCGCCCCACATCAATCCGGCGATGCCGGCCAGGGCGCTGCCGACGGCAAAGGTTGCCATAATGGTACGATTGATGTTGATGCCCATCAGCCGGGCTACATCGATATTTTCCGCGGTGGCACGCATGGCCACACCCATTTTGGTTTTTTTCACGAGTAACATCAGCGTGCCCATCAAGCTGAGGGCGCTCAGCATGATGATGAGGTCCACCGTACGAAAGCTGACCCCACCGATATGGATGACCTTTTGCAGGTAATCCGGAAAAGCAAAATTTCGGGGCTGGGCGGTCAGAAATAAAATCCCCAAATTCTGAAGCATAATTGAGACTGCCAAAGACGCGATAAATCCGGTCACTTGAGGGGCACCTCGCATGGGCCGAAATGCTGCTTTTTCGATCAGAATTCCCATGGCGGCGCCGGCCGCCAAAACCGCCAGAGCAACCAGGGGAAACGGCGCCCCTACCACCTGCATGAGTCCCAGGGTCAAAAAAGCGCCGATCATCACAACGTCGCCATGGGCAAAATTAATCAGTCGAATGATTCCGTAAATCATAGAAAAACCAATGGCTACCATGGCGTACATGCTGCCCAGGATGAGTCCGTTAACGATTTGCTGCGCGATGTATTCTAGGTTCATAAGGCTGACTAAGGAAAAATTGAAGGTTGTCGATTGAAGATTGAATATTTAAGGTTCGCCTCCGGCGGTTCAATTATTAAAAACCATCGGAGAACCCCTCTCGGCAATTCGCGTGTATCATTATTCCAAAAAAAATTCTACAACAGCAAGTAGCGGGGAACTTCGACCCTAAAAGAGATTAAATTGACGGAGCGAAGCGACATCCACAAATATTCATTCGTCAATCTTCAGTCTTCAATTCCGGCTCGTTCGGATTGGGGCTCTTCAAAAGGAACTTTAAGCCATTCTTTTCCACCGGCTGTAGTTAAATAACGTTCAGGCGCCACCCAGATAGGCATTTCGGACGTCCTCATTGCAAGCCAGCTCCTTACTGGGTCCGGAGAGCGTCACCCGACCGTTTTCAAGCACATAGGCCCTGTGAGAATAATCAAGCGCCATGACCGCGTTTTGCTCTACCAGCAAAATCGTCACGCCCTCGGCATTGATGTCATGAAGAACTTTAAACAAATTTTCTATGATAATAGGACCTAGTCCCAGCGAGGGTTCATCAAGAATCAGCAATCGCGGTCGGCTCATCAGAGCACGACCCACTGCCAGCATTTCCTGCTCGCCGCCGGAAAGACTGCCGGCGGTTTGTCCGGCCCGTTCACCAAGAATCGGGAAAATACCGCATATTCGTCTGTAATCCCGCTCAATCGCCTGCTTGTTTTTTCTCAGGTAGGCGCCGATCACTAAATTCTCTTTGACGGAAAGTTGAGAAAAAATCCCCCGACCCTCCGGACAATGGGAAATCCCAAGGGCAACAATCCGCTCGGCGGATATCCGGCTAATGTCGATGGTGTCACCGTCGCCGTCAGGTTTGTAGAGAATGCGACCGCTTTTCGGCCGCAGTAACCCGGAAATGGAGCGCAGCATCGATGTTTTGCCAGCCCCGTTGGCACCGATCAGTGCTACGATTTCGCCACGACCCACATCCAGGCTGACCCCTTGCAAAACATAGGTCTGTTCGCGGTAGACGCGAATGTCATCAATCCTGAGCATCTAAGCTCCTATTGGGTTGTCGAAAATCAAGCTTTTTTTCGTATGGTTACTTTTGAAAAGTGATCTCATTGTCATTTCAGGCCTGGTTGAATAGTTTACTGGTTGAATGGTTGATTAGGTAAATTATAATCATAATTTCAGAATGTTACAATT
>JARFPZ010000072.1 GCA_029288035.1 Desulfosarcina sp. | reverse complement strand
GACGGCGCCACCATATTCTTAGACGAGATCGGAGACTTGCCTTTAGTGCTACAGCAAAAGCTGCTCAGAGTTCTTCAGGACGGTGAGTTTGAGCGATTGGGCAGCTCTCAGGTGAAACACACAGATGTGCGCGTCATCGCTGCAACAAATAGAAACCTCAAAAATGATGTCAGCAAGGGCCGCTTTAGAGACGACCTTTGGTATCGCCTGAATGTGTTCCCGTTATCAATCCCACCGCTGAGAGAACGTGCCGAAGACATTCCTCTGCTTGTCAATTGGACAATTAAAAGACTTCAGCGGCGGCTGGGCAAACATATCAAAACGGTTCCCTCAAGTGTGATGGACGATCTCAAGGCCTATCCGTGGCCCGGAAATGTCCGGGAACTGGAAAACGTGATTGAACGGGCGGTCATCGTAACACCCGGAAACATGCTGCAATTGGCTGCGCCGCTGGAATCACCTACTTCAACATCAGGCAACCCACCTGATGCACCAATCAAAATCCTTTCGGAAATGGAGAAAGAATATATTCTGCAGGCCTTAAGTAAAACCAATTGGAACATTTCCGGCAGCGGTGGAGCAGCTGAGCTGCTCGGGCTCAATTCCAGCACCCTTCGCGGACGGATGCGCAAGCATGACATTCGCCGTCCGAAAAATGAACCTCTCCGCGGCAACCCACGGGGTAGCGTATGAATGATTTTTTCTTTTACACCACAGCAAGCTGCAGGGTATTAGGCCCCAAAATGTTGTCTGTGTGAGTCTGAGTGCGTCTGTGGCTAATTGAATCCTTAAAACCAGATAGGCGTCATATTTGACCGCCATATTTGACCGAACCGGTCATATTTGACGGATTTCTCCCCTTCTAATTACATTTCACACAGCCAGATATTATAATTTTACCAATTTAATCAAATTGTTATCAAATTAATCGATTTGATACCAACTACGGTACGGATCTTGCCATAAATAAATCTGTCTAACTTAGAATATGTGGTCCTTTGGGCTATGTCAGAAAGAATTGGCTATGCAGTAACTCAAGGCCATGGAATGATGGAATACTGAAGTGCAGGAATGCTGAGTTTGGTGGATTGAGATCTAAATTTTAAAAAAAGTGGCATTGACCCGAAAATAAAATTAGAGCAATATCCGATTCTCGTCCCCGTTATTCCATTTTTCCACCATTCCAACATTGCCGTGAGCACACGAGAGCAGACATCACCCTTCTAATGTGGCCTCAAAGTCTGATCCTCGGAGATAGAATGCTTTACTAATATTTTCTCCAGCTTAACGTCCTCAAACAAGTACGTCAGAAGTGTGTCAATTGATGGAAACTCTACATATTACAATCAGGGCTCGTGATGACAAAGAAGACGAATTATTACGTACGTGCCAACTCATAGCTGATCAGAACCTGCAAGAAAGCGGTTGTGAAAGCAGCCTTCTTTCTCAAAACAAAGCTGATGAGGGTCTCATTAATCTTGAGCAAAAATGGGAAGATAAGCCTTCATTGATCAATTTTTTCCGGTCTGATTATTTCACCGCGCTGCTTGGTGCGATGACATGGCTCGGACAATCCTATAACATTCGAATAAATGGGGGCACCCATGAAGAAGGGATGAAAATTATTAAATCCGAAAGAGGGCCATGACGAATAGAGAATCCGCTATTCATCTTAATCATCTGATAGCATTTAATCATATCAAAAAGGAGGAACCAAATGAGCAAAACTAAATTTTTGTTTTCTTTGATCGCGATTCCGTTGCTGGCCTTTGTGTTTCCAGGCAATACCCTGGCCAAAGAAACAACAGGAATCATTCATGACGCTGAATTTCAACTTCTGCAGAAACAGTATGGTGATAAATGGGCCGCAGAAGACAAGGAAATCGAGAATAAATTAGAGTCACTTCGCGAAAAACACGGCAAGCGCCCTAACATCATTCATATTATGTGGGATGACATGAAGTACGGCGCGATCGGTCACGCGATGCTTAATAATGTGACAGGTTACAAGTCGCCCAACATCAACAAGCTTGCGGCAGAAGGAATGACCTTCACCCGCATGTATACAGAACCTTCGTGTACACCAACTCGCGTTGCAGCCGCAACGGGACGCCAGCCGGTGCGCAGCGGCATGATCTTTCCAATTTTTCCAATTCATCGAATGGGGCTACCAGGTTCCGAGGTAACGATTGCTGAAGTGTTGGATGATGATTACAACACGGGTTTCTTTGAAAAATCCCATTTTGGAGATCAGGAAGAATCTTATTTACACAACCAAGGTTGGGATGAGGCTATCTTCACCCTTTACAATCAGTTCGCTGGTCAAATGTTCACTCCTGAGGCGGAGGAGGAATTCTATACGATCGGATGGGGACGTGATGAGTGGGATCGGTACGCACTCGATCAGAAGTTTCGTCCTGAAGAATGGATGTGGGCGGTGGAAGGTTTTGAAGGACAAAAGGGTAAAGAGGTCGCTACTCCAAAAACACGAAAGGAATACTATGATTTTAATGCTATGGCTTATGAGCGCGTGAAAGCCTTTATAAAAAAGCACGCAAAAAGTGATAAACCCTTTCTTTTGGACTGGTGGCCCAATTTGATTGAATTTGGCCATCCCGAAAATAGGCCAAGGAATACACCACATGGATCACATAGTTCAGAGAGTTTTTACCGATTTGACAAAAAAGTTGGAGAGGTCGTTGCTTTGCTTGAGGAGTTGGGCATTGCGGATAACACCCTAATTGTATTGATGGGTGACAATGGACCCATGGAACCAATCTGGCCTGATACCTTTCAGAATCCCGGCATCTTTCGCGGTGGCAAAAACGACTTTTTGGAAGGTGGTGTGCGGGTTCCGGCTTTTGCCTACTGGCCAAGTGTAATTGAAAAAGGTTCAGTCGTGCACGACATGGTGCACGTTTCGGATTTATTTACGACCTTTGCCCGTCTCGGTGGAAAAATGAATGCAATCCCCAGTGATCGCGTCATCGACGGGATCGATCAGACCGCCTTGTTGTTGAAAGGCGATGGGCACGGGCGCCGGGATCATGTTTTCATTTATCAAGGTCCGCAGCTGTCCGCCATCGTGAAGCAACAGTACAAGCGACACTTTGTTGGTGCGGCGCCAGGATTGGCTGGCTATGGGTTCTATGATCTCGAAAAAGACCCGCGGGAAGAGAACCCGCTAATGGCTCAGTTTCTGTGGGCCTGGCCTGCGTTCGATCATATGAAAGCACGTCATGAATCACAAATAAAGGAGTACCCGCATACGCCGGTGGCCACAGGTGAACCTTATACCAATGTAGATCGTATGCAGCGGTAATGGTAACCACCGTGTAATTGAAGCCTGGGGATTCATATATCCCCAGGCTATATAGATAAAGCTCCATCCTTTGATCACAACCATGGTGGCAAGGACTAGGAAAATTAGTCCACTGTCCAGGCAGTGTTTTTCAAACCCCAAAAGGTAAAACATGAAAAAAAACAGACAGGATCAAATCACATCCCCACTATTTTCCCGCCGCGAATTCATTAAAAATTCAATGTTGGCGGCTGGTGCTTCCAGCGTCTTATCGGCCGCTGGTTCGGCATCGGTAAAAGCGGCGACTACCCCGAACAAACTTTCCCTGATCGTGTCCGGGTACAAATTAGACAGGGTGGAAGCGCTCATCGACGGCCGGGTTCAGGTGGAAGGCTGCGATATAAAATTCGAACCTTTGGGGATCGGCGACATCAACACGAATGTGTTCAGCGGTCCGCAAACCCTGGACGTGACGGAAATCGGCCTACATCCTTTTATGCTAGCCTATGCCAATGACGGCTTTAGAGAATATTCGCTGCTGCCGATTTTTCCGTTGCGCGTGTTTCGACACAAAAGTATTTTCATCCGCACCGATCGCGGCATTAAAGGGCCTGAAGACCTGCGGGGAAAGAAGGTGGCAACCCCCGGCTTTTCCTCGACCTCGCTGACCTGGCTGCGCGGCATTGTACAGCACGAATACGGTGTCAAGCCCGAAGAGATCCAGTGGGTCCAATCGTCTAAGGATTCGTCGGCAAAGGCAGCCGGTAAGGTGTCCAAACAAGAAAGCATGGTGCCCAAAGGCCTGTCCGTCAGCAAAGGCCCGGAGGGAAAAGATGAGTCAGACCTGCTCGAGTCAGGTGACGTCGACGCATTGTTCCACGCTGCTGAGCCCAGGGCCTACGTTGAGGGACATCCCAAGGTCGCACGGCTCTTTCCCGATTTTCGCAAAACCGAGCGTTCGTATTATAAGAAAACCGGTATTTTTCCCATTATGCACGCAGTGGTTATCCGCAATACCCTCGTTGACCAACACCCCTGGTTGGCAAAGGCTGTTTTCGATGCCTATTCAAAGGCAAAGATTATGATGTATGGCCATTTAAGAAAGGTGGGCTGGGCCACGATTTCACTACCCTGGGTAGCACAGGAGATTGAAGAAACGCGCGCTTTGATGGGTGATAATTTCTGGCCTTACGGCATTGCACCGAATCGCAAGGCGCTTGAAGCATTGTTCCAGTACTCTCATGAACAGGGTTTGGCAACTAGAAGACTGACAATCGAAGAACTGTTTCATCCCTCGTCGCTGGAATTTATGGAAAATTAATGACAGTCGAAAACAGAATCGTTGCTAATGGACAGATGGATGCCACTTATTACAATCCAAAATCTATCCTTTGAGGTGGTATTTTCCCGGGAAAAATAGAGATCTGGCCATTAAAGAAGGTCATGACGATTTGATCAATTCGCTAATCATTTGGTGCTATTTAACAAAAAACAAAAGGAGGACTAAAATGAGTAAAAACAAATTTCTATTTTCATTAATTGTGATTCCTTTATTGGCTTCTGCACTTGCTGCCAATACCATGGCTAAGGAACCAGCTGGAATCATTCATGACGCAGAATATTATGTCCTGGAGGCCCAGCATGGGGAAAAGTGGGCCAAAGAGGATAGTGAACTTGACCAAAAGCTGGCGGAGTTGAAAAAAAAGCATGGTAGACCGCCCAATATCATCCATATTATGTGGGACGATACGGCCTATGGTGACGTCGGCATTCCCGCCATCCAGAAGATCCGAGGCCTCAATACACCTCGTTTGAACACGATGGCCGAAGAGGGTATCCTATTCACAAGAATGTATACCGAGGTTGGGTGTACACCCAGTCGCGCCGCGTCGGCCACCGGTCGTTTAGCGGTCCGCAGCGGTATGTACAACATCGGTATGCTACTTGAGATGCACGGGATGCGCGATGAAGAGGTTACCATTGCCGAGGTGCTCTCCAAAGGAGGCTACGCCACTGCTTTCCACGGTAAGTGGCACCTGGGGGACATCGAAGAGAGCTATCCCCACAATCAGGGCTTCGACGAAGCCTTCTTCACCGGCTACAATCAGATACTGTCACTCAATAACAAGATGGCCGAACAGGCAAACGCTTCCATCGGTCTGTTCGAGGATATGCTGCCGCCGGATCCCTACAGGCTCGACGATACTTTCGTGACCAAAGGTTGGGTGATGATTGCCGAAGGCAAGAAAGGTGAGAAGGCGCGCCAGTGGAAAGACAATACTCACGATACCTATGTCAAGATTGATCCCGAGGCCCAGAAGCGTACCCTGGAGTTCATCGAACGGAGTGCCAAAGCCGGCAAACCCTTTTACGTTGCCAATTGGCCTAACTTGACATCATTCATGCCTGTTGTCAAGAAGTGTTCCCAGGCGCGGAGCCTATTGCAGGACGGCCTGCAGTGCAACATCGACCCATTTATCGGCAAAGTGATAGACAAGCTCAAGGAACTCGGTATTGCCGAGAACACCCTGGTCATTGCCATGGCCGACAACGGGCCAATGGCCCACAATCCGCCGCCCGGGCTCGGGATGGCCGAGACCATCTATCGGGGCGGCAAGGGCGACTTCCTCGAGGGTGGCGTGCGTGTACCCGCTTTCGCCTGGTGGCCCGGGGTGATAAAACCCGGACAGGTGGTCGGCGACATCATTCACGAGACCGACCTTTTCACAACGTTTGCTCGGCTGGGCGGCGCGACTCAGCATATTCCCACCGATCGTGTCATCGACGGGATCGACCAGACGGCTCTGCTGATAAACGGTGACACTCACAGCCGCCGGGACCATGTCTTCATCTACGCGGGACCCAGATTGGGCGCAACGGTCAAGGGCAATTACAAACGTCACTGGATATCCCCGGACCCGGTCGGCGAGGCCAGCGGTATACCGGCTGCCTTCTACTTCCTACCGGCGGATCCGCGCGAGAAGACACCAATGCTGGTAAACCTGATCCACCTGAAAAGCCCATTCAACCGGATGATGCTGCGGCATGAACTGTGGAAAAAGAAGTACCCCGACGCCAAGGAGGTTCACGGCATACCCTGGACCGGCATTGAAAACGCCACCCCCGAGGTCCAAGCTCTGGCCAAACCGAAGTTGGACTTAAATAAGCTGCCCTTCGATCCACTGGAATATGTCGAGCACCTCGATCAGTTGCCCTTCGAGCCGAATATGGATCCGGATGTAGGACAATAAACCCCTTAGTTGCATAAGTAACATGGCAAACATAATATAGAAAATTGAAATTACAACTAAAAATATATTTTTTGCACCCTTTTCTGGAAATCTCAAAAAGTGAAATCGAAGAATGAGATTGAATTTGCCATGTTATTTACCCTTAGGGAAATCCTGAGGACTTCAGATCCTGCGTTGTAAAGGGATCGAGGTAAAGTGACTACAACTTCACCCTTTACGCCTTGCCTCTGAAGCCCTCCGGCTTTTGCAACGTTAGGGTAAGCTGCAATAAAGGAGCCTGCCCGTTGTATGGCGGGTGGGCTTTTTTCTCCCTTTTCAAGCAGGCATTGCTATTTGAAAAGGAGGTTGGCATGGGTTCGAGAATCAAAGGTGCTCCAATGAGACCACGGAATACAATTAAAGTAAAAGTTTTGAACATCTTAACCTGCCTGATTTTAACTACTTCAACTCTCGCAGTGGCAGACGAACAGGAGGACCTGGCTAAAGAATCCCAAAACCCGATCGGCAATATTATCAGCCTGCCCTTTGAAAACAATTTTGATTTTGGGGTCGGACCTGAGGATGCATTTGTCTATAAATTGAATCTCAAGCCGGTCTATCCGCTCAATTTCAGAAAGGTGAATCTGATCAACCGGTTTATTCTACCGGTGATTTATCAGGAGGAGCGGTTTGAGGGCGAAGGCAGCGAATTTGGTCTGGGGGATTTCACCTACCAGGCCTTCTTCTCGCCGGCTAAACTTGGTAAGATCATCTGGGGGACGGGACCGGCGTTCATTTTTCCCACCAACACCGATGACCGGCTGGGCGTGGATAAGTGGTCGGCGGGTCCGGCGGTGGTGGCATTGGCCAAACCCGGGCACTGGCTGTTCGGTGCATTGGTCCAAAACGTGTGGTCCTACGCCGGCGACAGTGATGAATCGGATGTAAACTTCTTTTCATTCCAGTATTTTATCAACTACAATTTTAAAAGCGGATGGTACATCTCATCAACACCGACCATCACGGCAGACTGGGAGGCGGACAGTGACGATCGTTGGACAGTGCCTTTCGGTGGGGGCGTCGGCCGCCTGGTGAGATTCGGAAAACTGCCGGTGGATCTCAAGCTGCAGTACATCAACAACGTTGAAAAGCCCAAATACGCGAATGACTGGAGCCTGCAGTTTCAGGTCAAGCTGTTATTTCCCAAGAAAGCCAGAACGGCAGGGAAGGATTGACATCAACATTTTTCCGTTCGCAATCATCCAACATGACTTTTGCAGCAATAACAGGGATTGTTCAAAAGCGGGTGATAATTCAAAGGTTATGGCACCCTTCGACAGCGCAGTACGATTTGGAGATAATAAAAACCAAGCCAGTGGGAGTCTAAACATGTTAAACAATTTACGCCAGTTTGCGATTATCGGTTCATTTGTAACCATGCTGCTGATGCTACCCTGCATCAGCCAAGCCGGCGGACTATATCTCAATGAGTTCGGAACGCCCAGTATGGGCGTTGCCGGTGCCGGAGCACATGTCGTTGCGAGCGATGCATCTAAATCATTTCACAATGCAGCCAGCCGGGATGAGGTGGATCAAAGGCAACGAGTTGATAGGCACGGGTGGATTGCTAAATGCAATTAAAGCAATAGTTTGGCGATTGAATCTTACTACAAGAACCTATATTGCCTAAGGAGGTAAAGAATATGCAAAGGATAATCATCGTTTTAACGCTATCCATAATTGTCGGTGTGATAGCATATTCTCCCGCGTTGGGTGGAGAAACCGATAGGTTTGATTTTTCCGGCAGAAATTTGGACTGGAAC
>JARFPZ010000045.1 GCA_029288035.1 Desulfosarcina sp. | reverse complement strand
TGACCTATCTTAACTATGAGGCCAATATAAGACCTAAACTGATCGGTTCCAGTTTTCGGGTTCACGCTTCAAAGGTTACAACGGTTTGAAACTGATTATAATATTGATCAAGATCTGAGACACCCGATTTTACCCATTGGGCGAAAAAGCGTTAATAACACATAATTGCTGAACCCCTTTGGTAGGAGCGGGTTGGGTGTTTTTCAACCTGGAACGTTGAACCCCCCTGGCCCAGACCTGACTTTACGTTGCTCAATTATTTAGATTCATATTTGGGAACCTGACACGGGCCGTAATATGATCTTATGAGTCGCACCAGGGCGGGCTGAACCGCTCAACCTTGATAAGAATTAAGCGTATCATTTCAACGACTCCATTGTCTTACGCGCATCCTTAATCAGTAGCATTAGTTTTGACGGATCGATAGGAGACGGTTCAAAACCGAAATGCTCATAGAAATTTCGCGCTTTATCATCTTTGGCATGAACAAATATCGCTCTGATCCCGGCATACTCTGAGGCTTGCAAAGTTCGAAGCACTGCATCTTTCAAAAGGCCACTTCCTATTTTGTTTCCTTGATATCCCGAGTCGACAGCTAGCCGGGCCAGGATCATGACTGGAATGGGGTGCCGTGCCAGTCCCTTTTTTGTTCGCTTGCTGGCAAGTTCATGCTCAATCGAACCAACAGCCAAACTATAATAGCCGACTACAATATCTTCATTGCAAACGACAAAAGTTCTCGCAGAGTTGGCTCGTTGGTTTTGCATTGCATAACGTTTAAGCCAATTATTCAGTGAATTATTTCCACAATCGAAATTATCAAGATTGTGGTTATCGTTGAGAAGACAGGGTGGTGATAGAGTGATATTTTTTAAGGAATTTATTTTTCCCAAGGTGCAGCACTCCTCATGAGTTTCTGCAGTTTGGGTTTTATCTCAGCAGGTTTTTCAAGCGCGTTTAAAAATGCACGATATTCTTTATCATCCGTAAAAAATATTCGTTGATCAATCAAGGCATTCTCAGCAGCTTCACATGCGCTGTTTAACACAAACTGTGTCAAATTTTTACCGGTTACTTCAGCCGCCTTTCGAATAAGGGCTTCCTGGTGTGATGTAACTCTAAATCCAAGGCGCGCTGTACGCGAGGTTTTTGAACTGTTTTTCACCAAATTGTCCATGATTTTTCTCCTGATTTGTCACAATACAGTATGCACAATGTACGAACAAACAACCAAAAAGTCAAGAATGAAGACCCTTTGTTTTTCCTTCCGAAATCGGTCGCTATTGGGTTTCGCATTTGGCAATAATACCGGTAATATGTAGGTTGGATTGAGTGCAACGAAATCCAACAAAGCCTGGAGAAGGCTCAACCCAACCTTCTACGAAATGCAAAGGGACACAAGATAGAACCAGCTCCAACTTTTTGAAATGTTTCATAAGAGCGGCGAAGCCATCCAAAAAAAACGGCCAGTCTGAGTTTCACCATCCGGGTCCCATACTTTTGCATTTTCACTTCCGCTTAATGAAATCCGTAATTGCCCGGGCACATTCTTCTGGTTTTCCCATGGGAACAAAATGGCCCGCATTGGCGATGGTTACCAGTTGACAGTCGGCAATTTTGCGTTTGAGGCGTTCAGCCGCATCCACCCTGAACGTATCGGAATGCTCACCACGAATCGCCAGCACCGGGCATGACACTTTGTCTGCATAGCTCCACACATCCAGTGGTATGGATTCGAAAATCTGTGCTTCCAGCTCCGGGTCGCATTTGAGGATGGCCGTTTCAGAATCCTTTTCAAGAAGCCCGCACTCCAGGTAGGCCTCGACAAATTCCTGGGACCAGGTTTTAAAAATGCCGCGTCCGGATGCAAAGCGTTTCAAGGCCTCTTTCTTCCCTTGAAAGGTTTTCTTGCGGCGTCGAGCGCCCCTGGCAAGCGGGATATTTCCGGCAAGTCCCAGCCATTTCATTACAGCGATCAACCAGAGCATCCGCCGGGGAAAAATGGGGGGATCTATCAATATAATAGCGGAGAACAGACGGGGATATGTCGCGGCCGCCATATAGGTGGTTACCGCCCCCAGGGAATGCCCTATGCCGACAATTGGCGGCGACATGGTTTGGTCGATGAGGGTTTTAAGATCGTCTGCAAAAATATTCCAGTGATGTACGCGATGAATATCCGGCAGGTCGGAGCCGCCATGGCCGCGAACATCGCTGGCGATGATATGCAGGTCATCGAGTAGGTATTTGACAAAGGGCGAATAGGTCCCGGCGCAAAATCCGTTGGCATGCAGAAGGTGGGCCTGAGGTCCGGACCCTCCCCAATCAAGATAATGTATCCTCCCGCCCGGCGTATCCAGGTAGTTTTCGGTCGGCTCCATGGGTCATAGGGAATTCATAAGTTTTAAAACGGGAACATAGCACCGGTGTAACACATGAAGCCGTCGAAACCGCCGCCGCCCTCGATGCCGGCGTCGGAAATATGCAAATACCGTATGCCGCCTATCATGCGTACCTGATCGGTAACTCGAAGCGTAGCGCCACCACCGCCCATCACCCGGAGGTTAAAGCGCCGGTTGCCGGCAAAGTCAGTGGATTGCTGCTGCAGGCCGCCTCCGAGGTCCAAATAAACAGACCACAGATCATTATTGAGCCAGGAAAAATCATCGAATTCAATATCACATCGACAATAGCAGCCGCAAAAATTCATTCAGGAAATAATTGCGTCCAATCATTCCTATAGCCTGTCACCCAATTGCACAGAAATTTCTTCACAGATGGTTACGATATAGTCCCAGGAATCAAATGGCGGTTGGATGCCTTTATACTCAGAAAGATCGACTTGTTCGAGATCTCCTGGTTTAGGCTCAGCCAATTGTCGAATAAGCTGAACAATCGGCGACGCTTGGCTGCCCCTTATTAAATCCGAATAAAAGTCGTCAAAGCCGTTCAAGACTTCCACGGTGTTTTCAAGGCCTATATGTTTGGCAAGGGCTGCAAAATCAATGTAGTCACGTGTCGCATTGCGGGACACGATCATCCACCCCTTGGTTCGGATCATTTCCGGTAGGGTCGGTGTGGTAAGCGATTTACCTGTGATGTGAATCTGTTCCGTTTCCAAGGGCCGGTTTCGTCTTAATTGACGAACGCCGGTTTCAACACCTTGAAAGTTCCCCAATATCAATTTCGGTGGATGAATGCGGGCGGTCTCCCAATCGTCTCTGCCTTCAAGAAAATCGAGAACTTCTTCATAATTCTCTTTTAGATCAGACAAAATATGATCTGCATCAAACGAATACCGATGTTTGAGATGGACAGCCGCAGCGCTGCCGCCGATCATCACACTGCCGGTAAGAAGTTCCTGAAAATTTGCCGCAGCCTCAAGAAGCTTCTGCCACCGCTGCCAATAGATATCGTCACTTGTCTTCATGAATTTTCTCAAGATACAGCCTAAAGAATTTCGGCCACCCATATACTTTCGAATGCGGTATTGCCCTTTCTACTGCGTCCGCAGCTTTGGCATTTATCTTCACTTCACGGATAAGCGCACATAAATCTTTTTCCAGGCCTCGCTCCCAGATCGAATGTACGATAGCGACAGTCCACTGGTTATTTTTAGTGTTGATATGGCGATGTTCCATTGATAACCAAACCGATCGTTAAGTTTGGTTTTACTATTACAAATTTTATCGTGCAATGTCAAGGGGATGAGTTGACGGCGAAGGAACGAATTTTTAGGGACTTTAAGTTATGATTTTATGGGCGTCGGAGCAGCCGACAAGGCTGCAATCCAGCGAGCGGAAGTCCCACCGCGTCAGTTGCTCGTGTCGGACACGTAGTGATGCCACATCCCGGGGCAGCTGACCAACCGGGTTATGCGTGGTGTAAACGGCCCGGCTGCCCTGTGAGCCATGTACCACAGAGGGGGGTGCAACCTGGGGGTCTAGTCCGCCTGAGGCGGATGGGAGCCTGAACATAATGGAATGACTGCCCTTCGGCTGTGCTCAGGGCGGTGAGCTTGTCAAACTCGCAGCCCCGAAAAAGAATTCCTTGTTGAAGTTGCATTATAGGGGTAGTTTGGTGTGCCGAACCTGTGACGCCTGAGGTGAGGCCGTTGTTTCCAGGGAAGAAGCGAGCAAGAGCACCCGGAGGACACTGCGGGGCGGGGGTCCAAGAGCTGGTAGAGGATTTCACGCCTTTGGACCAGGCGCGCACGAAGATGTATCGGGAACTCATCGAGGTGCGGCAGATACTCATCGAAACGCTATCGCCGGAGGAGTGGAACAAGGTGTTCGGCAGATTGCTCTTATGAAACTACATGGAATGACGAATGAAGATTGACGGCTCAATGAAAAATGCCGACTCTGTCCGTCCGAACACATTAATTATGGCTCTAAGATGCTTTGATCCTGGCATTAAGTCCAAGAGATCTAGTAATACCAGTTTGACAAACTCGGGCAAATGGGCAGGGTTTACTACCGGTTACGCTGAATTTCTAAAATCTAAGATTGCAATGGTTGAGACTGACTTGTTAAATTTTCAAAAAACCGGCTCAGATCGGACCCGTGGAGTGTTGCCTAAAAAAAGTTGAAAATAATGCTTGACTTTTTCTTGGTGCTCTTCATTAATTTAGAGAGGATTTACAGGATTATCAGGATTTATTTGCACACGTATAACTATATCCTGTCCATTCTTTTAATCCTGTCAGAAAAATAGAATCGCATTTCGTTAAGTTTCTTTTTTTGAGTAGACTGGCCGCCCAAATCGGCGGTGAATTTAACCGGCCCAAAACGATAATAGGTAAAATAGGTTGACAGACCGATGAAAGCAAAAAGAAATCTACGTGATTGGATAAAAGTGATGTTACTCCTGCTTAACGAAGCGGTGGTGCTCGCCCTAGTAATCTTTTTAATGAACTATCTGGATGTGAAAATCCCCCTGGCGGCGATGGTTGCACTGGCGGTAGTTATCGTTGCCTTTCTCTTTATAATACATATCAAGGTGATACCCGTCTTTCACCGAAACCGAATTTCTGGCCATGAAGGTATGCTGGGGCTGCGGGGCGAGGTTTTGCAGTCGCTGACGCCGGTAGGTCTCGTCAGCGTTAGAGGTGAGCGCTGGAAAGCCGAGGCAATCGGTGGTCATATTGAAACAGGTATGGCCATTGAAGTTGTCGAACTGGAAGGTCTAAAGCTAAAGGTACGTCTAGTGGAGGATTAAAGCATTGCTGAAAAATATGGATAAATTGTTAGTTTTCCGGATTTTATAGTTTATTGTGCCAAAAGTTTGGCCTCATTGATAACATCGAGAATTAAAGGCTCATCAGAGTCTTCAACCTTATTTTTAAGATGCTTGTGATGAGGGAAGCTTTTTAGATCTGGAAAATGGGGAGTGTTATCATAGCGGAAGATCAAGTTATTTTGCTGATCCTGAAAATGATACCTATAATCAAGGTGTTTTAATTGATTTGCTTCTATAACAATGGCTTCATTCACTTCAAACAGATGACCGCTGAGGAAACGAACCCGAATTCTCAGGTTAGCACGTGAAGAAGTCAGGACCTCCTCTTCATAACGTTCAACAGTAGCACTTTTAAGTCTCCGAAGTGAATCCTCAATATCTCCGAGATATTGAGACAAGATATCATGCAACATTCTGCAAATGTCTTTCTATATCAAATTTAACCGTCAGGTAATGTTGATAATCATTGGACCACTCAATGAAATCAATAGAGTCCTCAAGCTGTCCTTTTGAGTATCTGTCAAAAAAGTCCTCCGATGACATATGATATCGATTTTCATTTAAACTCAGTCTCTTTGCTAAAGTTATGAGGGCGTCTAAAGGCGAATCATATTCGTCTCTGTGTTTTTTCATAGGATACCCCTTTTACGCTGTACAATATTAAATAAAAAAGCCGCAAGATATAAAATTAATGTATGTTAAACTCCAATTTATGTCAAATTGAAACCATGAGATTCATTTAAGATATTCTGTCATTGAATGAATAATCAATTGGTGTAATTTCATCAGCACGATGTTAAGTCCTGATAAAATGGTTGCAGCTTCTCTTAGCGCTTAGTTATTGTTAAACGATAGGGCAAGGTCCTTAAGACCTCGCTCACCAAGGACAAGGAGGATGAGCTGCACAAATTCCTAAAGCAGGCCTGAACTCGTTCATCGAGGCAGGATGACGTTCGGTTGGACGTTTAAACCTGCCTCAAATATTAAGATGCCATAGAGTTCTCACTCATCTTCCCAACTTCCTTTTTTCCCGCCTTCCCTATTCATCCTTCCAGTCATCCGTCACGCTATGCGCCATGCCCCATGCGCTATGCTCTCTCTGCCTTATTCATTCCACCTTCCGCATGCTTGCCGCGCCATAGTCCCGTCCGTTTGGGACGACGGCGGGTCCCAATTCCGCCTTCATCACCTCCCCATCCCCCGGTCTCCTCTTACCCCACCTTCTCATCTTCCTATCTTCTCAACTTCTTTCTTTCCCGCCTATTCCCGAAAAACTCCCTCATGCAGGGCGGGTATCACCCGCCCGGTGCAGTCTATTTCAGCTCCAAAACTATCCCTTAGTTGCACAAATAACAGGGCAAAGAATACATAATATTTTGTTATTGTTGAAAATATCTTAGAAATAGTAAGATTTCTTGGAAACCACTCCTGGTTGAATTCAAAGGTTAAAGTCTATATTGCCCTGTTATTTACCCTTCGGGAACGCCGGAGGACTTCAGATTCTTTGTTGTCAAGGGTTTGAAGTAAAGTGCTACGACGTCACCCTTGACGCCTTGAATCTAAAGCCCTCCGACGTTTGCAACGTTGGGGACTACTCTCTGTCTCAAGATAACATTTTGGTCATCTTGCCATCATCTTG
>JARFPZ010000599.1 GCA_029288035.1 Desulfosarcina sp. | reverse complement strand
TCTCGATGCTTGTCTTAAGCTGATGAACTTCAAAGGCCGCATTCCGACTTGCGGCTTAATCTCTCAGTACAACGCCACCGACTCCGTACCTGGTCCGTACAACTATGGCATGATCTTGATGCAGCGTCTGCGTGTAGAAGGGTTTATCGTGCTGGATTTCGCAGAGCGTTACCCAGAAGCAGTTGCCGCGCTTGGTCAGTGGATGACCGCAGGCAAAATCAAGGTACGCAACGAGATCGTTGACGGTCTTGAAAATGCACTTCAAACGGTGAAGAAACTCTTTACGGGAGCAAACACGGGTAAACTGATAATTCGCGTGGAGGACGCATAACGGATTCAAAGCGGACGAATAGTGTCAGACTCAACTGAAAAGGGGAAGGAGAAAAATTTGAGAATATTCAATTTGAAATGTAAAAATAAAATATCTTGTATTCTTATTTTTTTCTTTTTAGCATTCTTCAATGAAAATGCAGTTTGCAAACAAATAAAAACAAGGGAATACTGGCCCACCGGCGATTGGAAGGCATCTGCCCCGGAGCAGCAGGGTATGGATTCCGCTAAACTATTGATAGCAGATGAATTTATCCAAAATCGACTACCCGATGCTTTCAGTTTGTTGGTTGTTAAGAACGGTTATTTGGTTTTTGAGAAATACTATTCATGGGGAAGCCCTGAAAAAATAGCGGTCGTTCATTCCGTTACCAAAAGTGTAACTTCCGCCTTGATCGGCGTTGCACTGGACAGAGGTTATCTTGACAGTGTGGATCAAAAACTAATTGATTTCTTCCCTGAATATGTCACAGACGACCTTGACCCAAGAATAAAGGAAATCAGTCTTAAACACATTTTGACGATGCGTGCAGGATTCAGTTGGAACGACCGGGGACCGGTAATGCGGGATTGGTATACTTCTGAAGATTGGGCTAAATTTACGATTCAACTTCCACTAGGCACTAATCCGGGGGATAAGTTCAACTACAACTCATCAATATCCCATCTTCTATCCATCATATTAACCAAATCGACAAAAACCAGCACGTTGGATTTTGCCAAACAAAACCTTTTCGAACCATTGGGCATACAATCGGGATTTTGGCGGCAAGACCCACAGGGATACCATATTGGCGGTTTTGGTTTAGGCTTTTCGGCACGGGATTTGGCAAAATTCGGCTTCCTTTATTTGAATAATGGATATTGGGACGGACAATCCATTGTTCCGGAACAATGGGTGAAACAATCAACCGAACAGCAAATACAGGCTTTCAGCCATCCCTTCTACGGCACCTTTGGGTACGGCTATCAATGGTGGGTGAAACAAGTCGACGGTTGCAGCAGTTTCAGGGCCTGGGGACGGCGGGGGCAATATATAGTGGTCGTTCCGGAACTTGACCTCGTTATAGCCGTAACATCAAACCCGGGGCTGCCTTACCCGCCAACTTCCATTCACTACAGCCCTCTATTTGATTTGGTTGCTGCCTCTGTTAAAAGGAATAGGCCACCGAAAAATCCACCTACAACTGTGGAGTTGCCCACTGATGTAAAAGCATTTATAAATGACTATGATCAAGCCAGATTTAATAAAGATGTGGTGAAAATGGCTGATCGAATTTCGGATCAATTCCTTTATAATGGCGTTACCAAACAAATGGCTGTAGAATTTTTATCAAGAAATTTGCCTTATATGTCTGAGGCTAAAATTATCATCACTAAATTTGAACAAAAAGGCAATGAGGCTAAAATTGATGTTTGGCTAAAGGATAAATATTTTGAGGCTCCCTTTATGACAGGAAGTAAATTAATTAAGGAAAACGAAAATTGGAAATGGTTTGGAAACCAAGTTCCAAGATAGCACGTAATCTTAATGAGTGAAATGCAGATAGGTCCAACAATGTTGGAATTATCAGGCACCAAAAAAATTTAGATATTAAAGATCGCTGCATGAAAAGTCTGATTACGTTTTACTACTATCTATCAAGTATTTGATAGCCCTAAAAAGCGCGTGATATCAATAACCTATCTTCATCTATTTCGATAATGGTCGAATTAATGATCATGGCAAGAGTACCAGAAAGCTACACACCCACATCCCCATGAGGCCACGTTTTTTACTACTACAGTGAAGTATTTTCCATTAAATTCTTGACATTGATGAGAAATTCAAGTAGATATATAGAAAAATTTTTGATCAAGCATCACGCGTTGACCAGAAGTGCAGCGTTGAACCTCATCTCACTCTCTTTTTTCGTCTCATCCGGAACCTAATGTTGAGTTCCTGCTCTTCCTGAACCGAAGCGGCATCCGAGTTCAATTATCACCTAAAATCAGTTACTTTTCACCCTTAACCTTCGTGGAGAAAGCCATGACAAAGGGTCACCAGAAGATGCCGATGTGATAGCCTCTGAGGGTGGTTTATAACCTTTGGACGCTATTTTCAGTGCAAGATAGAAACCCTGGCCCTGTGGGCCAGGTCAGAGTTCATTGGGCTCTGCCTTTTGAACGACTCATTTGCTACAACTAAAGCTTTGAGTTGCACCACAACTTAAACCAAGAAGTAACAAATGAGTCGATTTCGTAAATTATCATGTAGGATATTAATAGTTTTCAATCATATATAAAAATCCATACATAGCTAGCTAAGCGAAAAATCCATCAGAGCCAAGTTATACGAAGACACTTAAGCAAGACCGGTTTCCCTGTCGTCAAATCTATTCAAGGAGCACAAGAATGGCTATAAATCTCTTGGTTGTCCAGTGCCTCATTAGATTCAGAACATATCAGTCTCTATCGACTGACAAAAAGTTATACTGAACGGGAGGAATCTTAACATGAGACCGCGAGTGATAGCTTGTGAAGTGAAACTAGTTTACAGATTGTTTCTGACGGTTCTGATACTGATCGGAGTTCTGGCGGTGGCTTCGATGAGTGTTGCTGAACAGGTTCCAGACATGTCATGGGAGCCAGAAATTGAAAATCCTGCTTATATCTCAGGCGAAGGACCGATTGTGATGGTGGATGAAGGCCATTTCAATTTCCACACTATCGGGTATCGCTACATACCTTTTGCAAAACTATTAAGACTTGATGGATATACTGTAGAACCACTGTCATCAGAGTTCAGGGAAGACTCATTAAGCGCCTGCGATATACTGGTCATTTCCAATTCATTGTCCGAACGCAACGAGAATGACTGGTGTCTCCCTACTCCTTCTGCATTCTCGGACGAAGAGATAGCTGCCGTACGCGACTGGGTGATAAACGGCGGATCACTGCTCTTAATAGCAGATCACAAGCCTTTCCCCGGATGTGCTGAAAAGCTGGGAGCAGCTTTCGGTCTCCGCTTCAATAACGGTTTTGCCTTCAAGACTGAGCAAAGAGAGATAATTGAGGAAGGATGGCTAACATTCAGCCGCTCAGATGAGTCCCTTGCTAATCATGCCATCACGCATGGCAGATCGATTGGTGAGGAAATTGATTTAATAATGAGCTTTACCGGTCAGGCCTTTCAGTCGGATGTGGACGTAAGACCGTTACTCACCATTGGCGCAGACGTTGTCTCGTTTATGCCAGAATGTGCTTGGGAGTTCCATGATACAACCCCTCAGATCCCAGTTGAAGGATGGTTACAGGGCGCAGTTCTGAGCCTTGGCAGTGGGCGTATAGCTGTTTTCGGGGAAGCGGCCATGTTCTCAGCACAAATCAAAGATGATGGTCGCCTAATGGGAATGAACGCACCTGGAGCAGAGCAGAATTTCCAGTTTGTTCTTAATGTCATGCATTGGCTATCTGGCCTTCTTGACGATGACAAGAACCTAACATACACCCCAGTAATACCCTGCCGCATCGCAGACACCCGCATTGTGGGGGGAGCGATTACGCCGGGTGGCCTCCGGAGTTACGATGTTAGGGGAGCCGTGGTCTCTCAAGGGGGCAATCCTGCCGGATGTCCTTCACCGGGCGGTGAACCGCGCGGGGTGCACCTGAGTGTGACAGCGGTTCCGGTGGTGGGGGCGGGCCACTTAAGGCTGTTTCCATTCGACACGCCGACACCACATGCGTCTGCCCTCAACTATAAAACAGGTTCAAACATTGCCAACGCAGTATCGGTCCAAGCGTGCTACGGTTGTACGAAAGACGTTAATGTTCAATCATTCGGTGGCACTACCCATGTTGTCATCGATGTTATGGGATACTATTGCCCAGCCCCATAACATAAATGAATTAAAGGGTGTAGATTTCAATGTCTCTGCCCAGGTTTCCCGAAAGATATCTAATAAGTGTTTTATCCATTGTCCCGCCGAAGATAAAGCTGAGATTGTCATTTTTTGATTCGAACTACAAGATGAGTGCAAGCTTGAGATTATATAAGCGGGAATATTTGAAACTTGCGCAGCGTTCTTAATTTTATCCTGCCAAATTTAGTTTTGACATTTTCAACTTGACTTCTCAAATGATTTAATACGCAAGGGTCAATTCATCATTGAAAATATAGGTGGTGAAATTAGCGCAATGC
>JARFPZ010000589.1 GCA_029288035.1 Desulfosarcina sp. | reverse complement strand
AACTCACCGCCCGCTTCGCTCAAGGCGCAAAGATTGCAGAGAAAATGATGTTTTTCATTTGCCATTGAGAGATCGGCAAATGAAAAAAAAATTCTCTGCGTACTCAGCGCCTGGCGGTGAATAAAAACTCGGAGTTACTTGTTGGGCACCTCGTAAACCTTACCCCAGTAAGGGGCATTGCTCTGATCGTCCACGGCCATGATATAAACGACCTTCTCATCGGGACCGAAACAAAGGTTGGGCGAGGCCGGTGAAGGTACGTCGATCGTCTTGACAAGTTTTTTGTCCGGGGAAACGACGACGATCCTACCCTTGCTATATTGTCCGATGTAGAGATTTCCCTTACTGTCTATCTTGAGCCCGTCGGGATAGGCATAACTGCCGGAGTCTGAATCTACCTGGCCAAGCCTCACAAAAAGCCGGCGGCCGGCAAGACTGCCGTCTTGCTGAACCTTGAATTGAACCACGCGGCTCGCCTCTGATTCCGCCAGAAATAAGGTCTTGTCGTCCTTAGACAAAGCGATACCATTGGCATAGTGCAAATCGTCGGCAACTTGCCGAATTTCGCCCTTAGGGTCCATATAGAAAATTTTGCCCACGATGGGATCACTCTCCCAGGGACCGGAAGCCGTGAAGTACACGCCACCCTTTTTGTCGACAACGAAATCATTGGGTCCTTGAAAGCCCTGACCTTCTTTGTCCTGCTTGTATTCAACGGTGGTTTTACCCTCTGCGGAGATGCGAGCGATACTGCCGGAATCATAGCAGGTCACCAGAAAATCACCCGCAGGAAGGGCCACGATGGCGGAGGGACCGCAGCCGTCCATTCTCCAGAACTCCTGATTTTGCTTGCCATCCCAGGTCATTACCGTTTGGGAGCCGTACTCAACGTAGAAGAGTTTATCCATGTGCCAAAGCGGTCCTTCCGGAAAGCCGGACTTGGAATTGATCACTTTAATCTCCCCGGCAAAAGCGATCGAAGTGAAAACAATGATAAGTAAGAGTCCACAAATTGTAAAAAGCTTCATAAACTGCCTCCTTTCCCCACGGTTTTTGAAACCAATATCTTTTTATCGATATTGATGTAAATCTATTTCAAGCTCTCTATAAATCTCAGCAAATCCTTGTCCACATCCGCCGGAAGCTCTGGCACTACATAGCTCTCAAGTATCTCCTTGTACTTTTTATTGGCTGCATCCATACAATGTAGAGACCCCTTGGCGTTCCAACCGTCGAAATCATCCCGATTGGAGATGGTCGGCTGATACAATTCTCCACGGAAATGCTCGAGGGTGTGATCCTTGTCTAGGAAATGGCCGCCCGGCCCTACTTCTTTGATTACATCCAATCCCAGGGTAATGTCGTTGACTTTGAACCCTTTCTTAATCCTTTTCACCATTCCGCACATTTCATCATCGACGATAAATTTTTCATAGGACATGCAATTATAGGTATCAAGGATACCGGCCGTGTGTAAAACGAAATTGATTCCGCTGGCCTGGGCCATTAATAGGTTCATCATGGATTCATAAGCTGCCTGGGCATCAGGTACCTTCGCATCACAGACCGCCCCTCCGCTCCGCGAGGGAAGCTTATAATAACGGGCCATCTGGGCGGTTGCAGCCGTATTCATGGCCATTTCAGGAGACCCGATGCTCAGGGCGCCACTGCGCATCTCCGCATTTGAAGAGGCTCCCGCAAAAATCACCGGTGTACCTTCCCGGACCAGCTGGGCCAAAGCTATTCCAGCCAATATTTCCGCATTCTGAAGTGCCAGGTTACCGGCTAACGTGACCGGCCCGGTTGCCCCGGCAATGGATAGAGAAGATATTAGCTGCGGTTGACCGGCTCTTGCATATTCCATGAGGGCCCCCAGCATTCTGAGATCATACTTCAAAGGAGTCAAGGAGCCCAGGATACTGATGAAACGGGGTTTTTCCGCTAATTGCGCTTCGCTGCCGAACAGGATGGTCGCCATCCGGACACTGTCTTTCGCACCCTGTTCTCCCATGGCACTGCCCATGAAACATTTATCGGAATATTTTACAGAAGTGTAATACATTTGGGCGTGGCGAATCTCGTGGGGGATATCATTGGGTTCAACGACATTGCCGCTTAAAATATTCTGATTGACACTTGCACCGGTCAATTTGACGAAGTTTTCAAAGTCATTCAAGTTTGCCCTTCGTCGGCCATTGACTATATCGGTGACAAAAGGAGCGCCATAACCGGGCGTAAATACCATGTTGTGGCCGCCGATAATGATATTATTATCCGGATTACGGGCATAAAGCGTAAACTGGCTGGGGGCTTTTTTAATTTGTTCCTCTACGAGCTTGCGAGGAAAAAAGACGCGCTCACCATCAACCTTCGCCCCGCCTTTTTTTAACACCTCTACGGCCGGTGGATAACCAAAATCCACCCCGATTTTCCATAGAATGTTTAAAGATGCTTCATGAACTTTCTCAACCTGAGTTTTGGTCAGAATTCCAAAACGTTGCATTCCGTATATCCTTTCAGCATAATTTTATAGGCTATTATTGAGAAATTATTTTCAAGTCAAGCAAAAAGACAGGCATCACCGGTTCTGGATAAAAGCGTATTTCCCAAAAAAAATTGACAAGTAATATTCCCTGTAATACGCTCTACGTTAAATTAATAAAAAAGGTGATATCCATGAAAAAACTAAATTTTTCAATTACCATTAACTTGTCACTCACTCTCAAGAAAGATGAAGCGCACATCAATATTAAAGATGTCGATCTAATACCGGCTGTGGTTTCTTTGCCATACCGCTTAAAATCCAGCGACAGGGCAGATTCGTCTGAGACTAAGAAAAAAACAGTCCACGACATCATCCTGCAAACGGCCCAAAAGTACGTGATAGATACCGGCCAAAACGAGTTTACCGGCGCGAAGCTTTTCAATCTATCCCTTTTGGACCATCCCAGGTTAAAAAGAAACACATTCGCAGCGCAGGTAATTGCAGCTGCACCTGCTCACCCTTCCCCCCGGCATTATCCGAATCAAAAAGATTATTTTACCTATCTTGGTAAGGGTAAATACAAACTTAATGAAAAGTATCTGGCAATTACCGAAGACCAGATGTTGCCTCCTTCAGACCGGGTTCGGCAATATGTAAAAAGAAAATACATCAAGCCTGCCAAGAAAGATGGTAGAGAGACCTTGTCCATTCGGGCCGGTGATATTCACAAGGAGCTTGGTTTTTCAAGGCGTATCCCGGTAGTCTGCTCGGCGCTCAGGTCCCGTAAATTCTTGAAAAATTGTGACATTGAACTCACCTATATCGGAGGCCCCAACAATAGCACTACGACAACATTTACCTATCAACTCAAAAAAGATGATTCCATCACATCCTGACATTCGCTGAAATTTCTATCTAATCTGCGGTGTATTTGCAAAAGGAAACCTAATGAACAGAGCAATTATCAACATCGAGCAAAAAACTCTGGATACCATTCACAATAACTCACTGGAGCTGCTGCGCTCTACCGGAATCAAATTCCCCTCTGATAAAGCATTGGGAATATTCAAAAAACATGGCTTTCGCACAGACGGCGAGATGGTTTTTTTTGAGGAAAAAGATATTCGCCAAGCCATTGCGGCAGTTCCATCGTCGTTTACCATATCGGCCAGAAATCCGGCCAAGAGCATCCGGGTCGGTGACAACAATTTTGTCTTGGCCCCTGGCTACGGCCCTCCTTTCATTATCGAGCCTTCGGGAGAAAAACGGGAGGCCACCCTCAGGGACGTGCAAAATTTCTGCAAAATGGTTCAAACCTCCAAGTATTTGGACTTCAACAGCTCCATGGTGGTACAGCCGGGCGATGTGCCCCAAGATACGGCCCATCTGGACATATTGCTGTCAACCATTCTTTTGACCGACAAACCCATCATGGGAAGTTCGGTTTCTGAAGCGGCTGCCGTGGATTCCCTGAAGCTGGCGGAAATGATCTGGGGCCATACAAACGAGCCCGTGATGATCTCCCTGGTCGACTCCCTGTCTCCTTTGCAGTATGCCGCTGAAATGGTCGATGCCATCCTGATATTTGCCGCAGCCGGGCAGCCATTAATCATCCACTCCGCCTGTTCCCTGGGCACTACCGGCCCGATCACAATTGCAGGCTCATTGGTAATCTCAAATGCAACCACGTTGGCAGGCATCTGCCTGGCCCAGCTTATTAAGCCCGGTACCCCCATCGTTTACGGTCTGGGCGGCAGTCCCACGGAAATGAAAACCGGAAGTTACGTGAATGGCTCACCTGAAGATGCCAAACACACCGCCATTGTCACGGCCATGGGACGCTATTACAACATTCCCTGTCGCAGCCAGGGAGCCTTGACCGAGTCGTTTGGTCTCGACTATCAGGCCGGTATGGAGTCGGCCATGATGCTGACCACGGCAGCCCTGAGCGGCGTTCATTTGAGCCTCCACGCCTGCGGTACGTACGGATCCATGATAGCCATGAGCTATGAAAAGTTTATTGCCGACGAAGATCTCTGCGGGGCCTTGAAAAAATTGATTAAGCCGCTGGAATTCACGGATGACGCCTATGCCATGGACCTAATTAAAGAGTTGGGTACTTCCGGCGATTATCTGCTGCAAATGCATACCGTCAATCGCTGCCGGGACGAATTTTTCCGTCCCGACCTGAGTAGCCAAAAGATGCACACCGACTGGTTTGAAATGAAGCCGAGAGACATTACGCAACGGGCCGGAAAGCTCTTGGAAAAGCGCTTGGTGGACTATGTAAAGCCGGAGATCGATCCGCAACTCGAAAAGGACTTGGTTCAATATGTTAGGAAACGTAAGCACAACACCTGATTTGAGCCCGTCTTGACCTTTTATCGCTGTGCAATTAACATAATTTCAGACTTTGTTATCTACTCATAAAAAAAAGCAATTTTTTGACACAAGCCTTTTGTCCGAAGTGTGACAAGATGCTCGATACTGGATCCTGGATGCTGGATAGCAGCTGTATTCTATCTATTTTTATTCAATGAAAACGTGTCGAAAATATTTGATTCTGTTTATATAAAGGAGGTTATATCGTGAAACAAAAATCCAGGTGGGAAAAATGCCAGATAAAATGCCCCGAGGAAAAAATTGACACCGAGCTTTTGCTCGAATGGCAAGAAGAAAACGGTAAAAAAGTCCTTAAAAGTGCTAGCTGTAAAAATACCAAACTGATGGATCTCAAACCCGAAGACTGCCAGTGGTCGTGCTGGGAAGAATTAGAAAAAGAATCAAAAGGCTAAAGTCATCCTCGAACAAAGAAAGGAGACATTCAATGGGAATACCAACGCCGCTTACCAAAGAACAGGCACCTGCTGAACTGCATAAAGTCTACGATCAAATGCAAAAAGATATTGGCAGTATACCAAATATATTCGGGGTGGTAGCCAGATTTCCGGCAGCGCTAAAAACGCTCATCCAATTTTATGACGCGGTCATGAACCAAGGTAAAATAGAAACCAAATACAAGGAGCTGGCCTATCTGAAAACATCTATCATAAATGAATGCGAATACTGAACCATCGCCCACACTGCTTCGGCGAAGCAGGCCGGCGTTACCGACAAACAGATCCAAGAGCTGAGGTTTTACCGACACAGCGAGGCCTTTGACGAGAAAGAAAAAATCATCATACGCTTTGCCGATATTGTTACGCGCGGGGCTACCGCTGTTGACCCGGCGGTTCTGGAATATGTGGGCAAATACAATTCCGAGGATGAGATTGTTGAGTTGACGATGGTGATCGCCCTGGCCAATTTGGTCAACCGGATCAACGATACCCTGCAGATCGAGGTCGATTCGGTGTGAAAGATCTTACTTCGGATGACAGTGAGAACATAAGATTTTTATTATTTCAAATGCTCTTCGGTATACAGCGACAACTCGATCATTCGTTCAAGAAGTTCGTCCGTCTGCAGCCCTGGAAAATTGTGGCGAACGAGTTCCTTACAAAACAGACGGCAAATATAGCGTAACTTGCGGCGTTTCTGTTTGCCGGCATATACAAAATCCCTGTGACCTTTGTTGATGACAATCACGTTTTTCTCCTCATCGAATCGTGAGCGCCATATTTCACCCGGTGCCCGACGATAAGTATACCCGGGAAGTCCTTTGTTCGCTTTACCGGTATTTGATGATTGATCCATGAGAGAGTCGGTGACGGTGATCAAGGCCTCATCCCTGCAGGTCACACCCCCTTGGCGAACAATCACCTCCAATGTGGTCAGGCACGGCTCCGGAGGTGCAATGAACGTGATGGATTCACGGTCACTCTCAGTGAGATGGCCGTCTCCATCAATAATACTCCATTGGTAGTCCAGGTTTTCTAAAACGACCCTGCGGGAGCGGTCACGGCAGATAGCACGATATTTTTTGCGCCGGTCAACCGAAACGACACTCGATTTGGGAGAAATTAGAGAGCTGAATAAAGGGCCGGCATATTCAAAAAACTGTTTTTGGCTACTGTCATCGTCAAGCAGTTCCAGCGTATCTTCAGAATTCTCACCTTCACGGTGGTTTTGTTCACGGGAATCTCCACCCACAGGCCCGCTGGAAAACAGATTCCCCGGTTTATTTTTGGGTTTTTCGCCATAAATATCGAACCAGTCATATTCCTCTTGTGGCAGCCGTAAAAATGCTTCTTTGAGGGCACGCTGGACCCTGCGCAAAACCTGGCGGCTGGACCGCTCTTCCTCAGCCTTGCGTTGTTCTTCGATAATTTCTTGAAGGTGTTTTTCAACCGGAACCATGGCCCGGCAGAAGGCCTCAAAATGATCATCACGAATAATGCCATGGCGGGTGCCCGGGGTGAGAGATAAAAACGGCGCATCCACAATGCCCTGGAGATAGCCGGCCGTCCAAGGCTCTTTTTCAAAGTGGTCGAGTTCAGTAATTGAAGGCAGGACTCGCGTGCCACGGCGATATAACCCAACGCTGTTTACGGAACCCGGATCGTTAAGATAAATTTCAAGATAAATATCGCCCAGTTCGGTTTCAGCCGGCTTGAGATCATGGAGCAGTCGCCCCGTAAATTGCCGTGGGATCACAACAAACTCTTTGCGACCGGTTCGATCGATAACTTTGACGGTTACATCTGTATTTTTGATCCGATCCCTGAGTTCGGACGCAAGATAGCGTTGAATTTTTTCGCCCGTCAATGACCGCAAGCCCGGCAGCAGGGGATAAATCATCAGGTCGGTCCCGTTAAAGGGAAGCAATATGCGCTTCTTCGAGACCGCAAAATCCGGCGAATCCTTGGCCATGGTCATCTGGTATGGCTGCCCGTCGGCACCGCAGCTGGTCATGCTGAGGTTCCGGCCCACCGTCCAGAAACTCAGAAGACCAATACCGAATTCTCCCTGAATCCCTTTGACCCCTTCCGACTTGAACTGTTTCTTGATTGAATCACAGATATGGGTCGCCACGCGACGAAAATCCGGCAACCCCTGTTCATCTCTTGGAATACCCTCACCATCATCGCTAATCTTGAGATAGAACGCCCCCTTTTTTTTGCCCCTGACAATAACAATTTGTTTGGCGCGGGCATCGATGCTGTTTTCCACAAACTCGGCGACGGCCTTTAAGGGATTGGCTTGAGAATTGGCGATGATGCTAATGGCGTTCCAGTGATCTGCAATTCGCAGTTTGCCGGAGCGCACACCCTGCTTTTTCTTTTTTCTTGTAGATCCAGGCATGACTGACCTCAGGGGTAATGTTGATATACATTTGCCATAACCGATCTCAGGGAAGAAATCAAGGTGGTAGCCCTAGTGTGTAATCTTCAAAGGTTTCGAAATTTCTTAAATAAGGATTGAAAACGTTCTTTAGATTGCTGAAGGAATTTAAATTTACAAAAAAGCAAGAAAAGGCCAAGCTTGAATGATAATCACATAATTTTCTTACAGGCATTCGTCATTTTATAGCTGGGACAGTGTGGATACACAGATTTAACCGGCAAATTTCATGGCTCATCAACCTCCTTTCCAGGCAAGTGTTTTTTTATTAACCTCCGAAGCGAATCGATTTCCGCAGAAATGAAGGCGCCAGTTAAAAAAATAGCCCCCATTACAAACACTGTTGCCAAGACCAAGAGGTCGCCCATGCTTGCAATTTCAAATGATTTTCCAGTGGGGAACATAGACTTAAACAGATAAAATCCTACGGCAAATGTACCAACGGCGAAAATAAATGAAATGATCATTTTACAAATCCCCCTTTGGTAAATAATTAATCTGTTTTAAAGACCTACATGCGATTCAAACATGTGTTTAATTCTAAAAATGGTATAATGCCTAAAGCCATAAAGGGACTGTCCGGGATTTAATTCTTTGAAGCGGCAGTCTAAGTTTGTCTGAAAAAAAGGATAGAGCTAAAAAAGATGGAGCGTTTCGGATTATGCTAAAGTCGATCGGCAGAAAAGGTGTTGCACTGGTTGATGTCGCCTGTCTCAAGTCCTTTCCGAAACCATCCAACCCGCTGAGCGGAGCTGCCATGAGTGAATGAGTCCGGCGTTATATAGCCTCTGCTTGTTCTTTGCATACGATCGTCACCGATGGCACTGGCCGCATTCAATCCTTCTTCAATATCTCCTTCTTCAAGGATTTTCCGTGAACGATCGGCGTGATAGGTCCAAATCCCGGCAAAGCAATCGGCCTGCAATTCCATCATTACCGACAGCTGATTGGATTTTTCTTTGCTGAGACGGCTGCGCAATTGGTGAACTTTGGTAGAAATTCCCAAAAGGGTCTGAACATGATGTCCTATTTCATGGGCGATGACATACGCCTGGGCAAAGTCACCCGGAGCATGATACCGTTGCTTCAGATCCTGGTAAAAACTCAAATCAATATAGACCCTCTGGTCGGCCGGACAGTAAAAAGGTCCCGTCGCTGATTGGGCGAATCCGCAAGCCGATTCGACGGCACCGCTAAAAAGAACCAATGTTGGTTCTCGATAGGTTTTATTCATCCGGCGAAAAAGCTCATGCCAGGTGTCTTCAGTCTCAGCAAGGACGACGGATATAAAAGCCGCTAACTGATTTTCCGTAGCAGAACCGGAATGCTGTTGTGTTGTGGAAACCACCTCACCACCCTGCTGGACACTCTGGTTGATGATCAAAGAGGGATCGACGCCAAAATAAAGCGCGATGAGTGCAATTACAATCGTACCAATCCCGCCTCCGGCCACACGCCGTGAGACTCTAAATCCTCGACGATCCTCAACATTTCTGCTTCTGCGACCGCTTCTCCAACGCATAAGACACCTTTGATTTCGGAGACTTAATCCGCCCTCCGGTTTTATTGACTTCCCGGCGGCTCTCGCAATATTAAAAAAAAATTAATGTTCATTATCTGTACATATCGTCCTAACTTCACAATAGCAATGCGAAATAAACATTATTTTTTGGAATATCCTGATGCGTATTATTTCGTAATGAACTGAGAAAACAGTCGGTAGGACGTGATTCTCACAGGTTAAAGACCATCAAGTTTTTTTGGATGGATTGACCGATAGCTGTGAAATTTACAGCGTTAAACGGATAACTAATGTGTTGATGGAATCAAGTTATCGGTACAGTAGCTGCAAACAGAAGTAATTCGGAGCAATCTTTAGTATATGTTACAGCAGCGTCAGCCAGAGTCCAACGCATTTGCAAACTAATATAAAATCAAGTAGAAAAATAAAGAAACAATTTGATCAAATCTGGGGACAAGTCAATAATTTGTCAAATTCAAAGATTTGTGACCCCATTTTTTTTTCATCTTTCCTGTAATTTAGAACTGTTTCTTACGATCCAGATTTCGGTATTGAATGGCTTCCGAGATGTGATCGACCTGAAGGTTCGGCGCTGCTTGCAGATCGGCGATGGTGCGGGCAATTTTTAGGATACGATTGAAGACCCGGGCTGAAAGTCCCAGTTTATCGATGGCGGACTCCAGCAGGTCTCGGGAAGCTGCATCGATTTGACAGTGTTTTTTGATATGGCGGCTGCTCATCTGGGCGTTGCTATAGATTTTTGTGCGTGCAAATCGTTTGGATTGGGTAACGAGGGAAGCAACCACGCGTTTGCGGATTTGTGCCGAAGACTCGGCGTTGGATTCCTGCATCAGGTCTTTGAAAGGTACCGCCGGTACGTCCACATGAATGTCGATGCGATCTAACAGCGGTCCGGAAATTTTTGAACGATACCGGTGAATCTGCTGGTAAGAGCAGCGACAGGCATGTTTGGGATCTGCAAAATACCCACATGGACATGGATTCATGGCAGCCACCAGCATAAAGCTGGAAGGGTAGGTCAGTGTGGTTGTTGCCCGAGATATCGTTACCTTAAAATCTTCCAGTGGTTGGCGCAGCACTTCCAGCACATGTTTTTTAAATTCGGGAAGCTCATCCAAAAAAAGCACACCGTGGTGAGCCAGGCTGACCTCGCCAGGCCGCGGAATATGTCCACCGCCGATAAGTCCGGCATCGGAGATGGTGTGATGAGGTGAACGAAACGGCCGTTTGGTAACCAAAGCCTCGTCTTTTCCCAGCAGGCCGATAACGCTGAATATTTTGGTGGTTTCGATGGCCTCTTTAAATGTCATGGGTGGCAGAATCGTCGGCAAACGTTTGGCCAGCATGGTTTTCCCCGAGCCGGGCGGGCCGATCATGATCAGATTATGACCCCCGGCAGCGGCGATTTCCAGCGCCCGTTTGACATTCTCCTGCCCCATGACTTCGGCATAGTCCAGCTCAAATTGACCTTCTTTTTCAAATATGTCGGACACATCGGTCTTTTCCGGCTCAAGGCTGGCAAAACCCGTTAGTAAGGCAACCACCTGGGATAGGGTTGTCACCGGCAAAACATCAATGTCATGGACCACCGATGCTTCGCTCCTATTGTCGTAGGGAACGATAATGGCCTTATAGCCTGCTTCTTTAGCCGCCAGCGCCATTGGCAGGGACCCTCTTACCGGTTTTACTCGGCCATCCAATGAGAGCTCACCCAGAATGAGATATTGTGAAATAATTTTTTGCGGGATGATTCCGGTTGCCGCCAGTATGCCTAATGCGATCGGCAAATCAAAGCCAGTGCCTTCTTTTTTAATGTCTGCCGGTGCTAAATTTACGGTAATGCGGTCATCCGGAAATCGATAGCCCGAATTGCTGATGGCTGACTTTACCCGCTCTTTGCTTTCCTTCACCGAGGTCTCCGGCAACCCAACGGTGGTAAATGTCGGTAGCCCCGAAGTAATATCGACTTCCACTTCCACCCGATAGGCGTCTATTCCAAGAACCGCACTGCTAAGAACTTTGGCCAGCAATTTTTCCTCTTAAAACAGAAAATTATAATCTTTTCTCCAAAAATTAAAAACCTGAACCTCTTAATCCAAACCGGTGGAAGCTATAACAAATCAAGGTCGTCTAAACAATCTTTTTGTTGACATTAAGGCTCATATGGTTAATGTTCTCAGAATTTATATAGTTTCGATAAGCAAACCTTCAAGTTTTTTTCGACCGCTGGTGCTAACCCAATGTTACAAACTGAGGGATTATCAAAGACCGTCATTGACGATAAAACAAATATGGCCACACCCACCCACCAAAGAACCCTGATGCAGGAGGTGAGCTGCTCGGGAATCGGGCTTCATTCCGGCAAAGACGTTCGTCTAAAGCTCAAACCGGCTCCGATTAATCACGGAATTAAATTTGTTAGAAAAGATTTACCGGACAATCCCACTATTCCAGCCCGGTTTAATTGTGTCGTGGATACCAGCCTTGCCACGGTTATTGGAATGGACGGCGCCATTGTGTCAACCATCGAGCACCTGATGGCATGTTTAGCCGGTTTGTCGATTGACAATGTCATCGTCGAGCTTGACTCCTATGAAGTACCGGTAATGGACGGCAGTGCCGGCCCCTTCACCCGAATGATACTGGAAGCCGGCATCCGGGAGCAAGAGGCCGAGCGGCATTTCTTTGTATTAAAAAAGCCCATTGAGTTGGAGCAGGATGGTAAATTTGTTGGCGTCTATCCGGACACGTCCTTCAAAATTACCTGTAATATAAAATTTGAGCATCACCTCATCCGCAACCAATCCTGTTCGATAGAAGTGGTGGATTACCTCTTTGAACGTGAAATTTCAGACGCACGGACATTCGGTTTTTTACATGACGTCGAGAAAATGAAGCGCTATGGCCTTGCTCGCGGCGGTTCCTTGGACAACGCTGTGGTCATCGATAAAAGTAATATCTTAAACAAGGGTGGGTTACGATTTCGGGATGAGTTTGTGCGCCACAAACTGCTCGATTGCATCGGTGATTTTTCTCTTCTCGGCATGCCGATTTTAGGCCATATTGTAACCATAAAAACAGGCCATGCATTTAATCATGCGTTCCTTGAAAAGTTCTTTAATAATAAAGCGTGCTGGCAAACCCAGACACTGCCTACTTCCCCAGACCCTGCCCACAAGACGGCAAAATCACTTGCCATTTAATTCGGTTTTCGATATTAATAAATGGCGATAGACCGATCTATACCTTGCCAAGATTGAACTCCAAAACCGAACTGTAGAATCTTGTTTCAAGTTTAAATTCCGGGTTATCCGGGTTATGACATTCATGTAAGTATATGGCGTTATCTTTAAGGAAACCGATAGCATCTACGCTCGTGTTGGGGATGCTGGCCCTATGCCAGGTTGTTGCATTTGCGCAGGAGGCCACCCTGACCAACATTACAGTTTCCAATACCCGCGACGATTTGCTTTTATACTTGAATCTGGAGGGCGCCTTCAGTGAAAAATTAAAAAAGGCAATCTTAAGTGGTGTGCCTGCAACTTTTTCTTTTGTAACTAAACTGAACCGGGTCCGGAACATGTGGATCAATCCGGTTATTGCCGATATTAAGGTCCTTCACACCATTAAATATGATAATTTGAAGAAAGAATTCATTGTCAAGCGGTCATGGAGAAATAATGAGCCCGAGGTGACAAAATCTTTTGGCGAAGCTCAAAAATGGATGAGCGAGGTTAACAGTTTAAAGATCGTACCGCTGGGTCAGCTGGAAAAGGGACAGCAATATCAACTTAGAATCAAGGCCGAGGTAAGCAAGCAAACCCTTCCTTTTTATCTGCACTATGTTCTGTTTTTCATTTCGTTGTGGGACATTGATACTGATTGGTATAGCATCGATTTCATTTATTAAAAACATAGCTACAATTTCCCCGCCAATATGATGATCAGCAATATCTTCAAAAGAAAAAAAAGTCCTGTTCGAGACGTCGATAGCAGACGTAGACGGCGCGAAGGTATTCTTATCATCGTCATCCTTTTTGTAGTGGCGCTGTTGACCTTCATTGAAACCAGGACCATTCGGTTCGGTGCCGATATCCCCGTTTCAAACACGATCTTGATGTTTATCCTGATCAATATCAACCTGTTGCTTCTAATATTATTGATATTTCTGGTTTTTCGAAATCTGGTAAAACTGCTTTATGATCGCCGTCGCAAGGTCATGGGTGCCAAACTTCGGACACGTTTGGTAGTGGCGTTTATCGTCCTTACCCTGGTTCCAACCGTTGTGCTGTTTTTCTTTTCCATCAACTTTATTACAACCAGCATTGAGTTTTGGTTCAACGTTCCTGTTGAACAAGCCCTTGAGAATTCACTGCGGGTTGGCAGCAGATTATACGACCGGGTCGAGCAGAACAATCAGTTTTTTCTTAAAAGAATTTCATATCAAATAAATACCAAAAATTTGTTAAAACCGGCAAAAAAAAAAGGCCTTACCCAATACATCCAGGTGGTCCAGCGGGAATTTAATCTTGACGGTGTAGAGGTTTACGCCGCCAATACTCAGCGGATTACGTTTTCATTGTCTTCTGAATTGGAAAACGAATATTTTGGTGTCGTTACCGCAGAAAATCTCCAGAAAAACGCTCTTCTCAGCGGTGTCCGCACCATCACTCAGAAAATTCCATCCGGTGAATCCATCAAAACCATCGGTACGGTTCCATTCGGCGTGAAGGCCGCAGATGCCGAAGGATTTGTGGTAGTGACGAGTTTAATTTCGCCGGAATTACACCGCAATTTGGAATCTATTTCACGGGGATTTGAAGAATACCAGCAAAGCAAACTGTACAAAAAACCAATACAGATCACCTATTATATCTCTCTTTCAATTGTGGCGCTGCTGGTATTATTCTGCGCAATCTGGTTTGGTTTCTACCTTGCTAAAACCATCAGCATACCTATCAAGGAACTGGCCGAAGGCACCCGCAGGGTTGCTGAGGGTGAACTTGGCTTCACTATTGCCTCTGTTGCAGACGATGAGATTGGAAGCCTGGTTAAGTCCTTCAATAAAATGACCAGAGATCTTAGAACCGGCAGAGAGCAACTTGAGCTGTCGGCACAGATGCTTAAAGAACAAAATATCGAAATCGAAGAAAAACGGCACTATATAGAATTTGTTCTAAAAAGTGTCTCCGCCGGGGTGGTTACGCTGGATGCCGACGGGATGGTCTCCACTATCAATAAATCCGCTGAGAAGATGCTAGGCGTCAAATCAGAGAAAGTTCTGCAAAAAAGCTTAAATTCCTTGCTAAAAGTTCAGAATCAAGATCTAGCCGATGAAATAATGGGTAATCTCTCCCTGGTGCGGGATACAACCATCGAGGTGCCGTTAAAGCTTATCATCGAAGGAAGACCACGCAGCTTTCTAACAACCTTAAGTGTCTTAAAAGATGATGCCGGACAGCATATGGGTATTGTGATGGTTTTTGACGACTTAACCGAAATGGAAAAAGGACAGCGTATGGCCGCCTGGCGGGAAGTTGCCCGCCGGATTGCCCATGAGGTGAAAAATCCCCTCACGCCGATCACCCTATCAGCCCAGCGATTGAAACGCAAATATTCCAAGCAGCTTAATGAACCGGTGTTTGATGAATGCACCCAGACCATCATTGATCATGTGGACTTGATACGAAATTTGGTCAACGAATTTTCGTCCTTTGCCCGCTTCCCGAGCGCCAACCCCGAACCTTGTGAGTTGCCTCCTATAATTGAAGAAACGGTTGCCCTATACCGTGAAGGACATCCCAACATTAAATTTGAAATTACAAATTCAAGCGACATCCCACCACTGAATCTCGATCGCCAGCAGATCAAACAGGCCCTAATCAACTTGATTGACAATGCCATCGGAGCCATTCAAGCTGAGGGTCTAATTTCCTTTGCCGTCTCGCATGATCCAATTCTAAAACGGATTCGGCTAGAAGCGGCCGATAATGGTTCGGGGATTTCCGACGCAGATAAAACACGCCTGTTCGAACCAAATTTTTCAACAAAAAAATCCGGAATGGGACTGGGACTTACCATTGTCAGTACGATTATCGCCGACCATAATGGTGTTATCAGTGTTCAGGATAATATTCCTCGGGGTGCTAAATTTGTTATTGAGTTGCCGGTGTGATCCGGCAGAGGACATAGGGTAAAACGCATAGCGCAACAGTCGCCACTTCATACCCTCTGCTAAATTCACTATACTTGATAGTTAAATGCTAACTATGTTAAATTTAATGCAGTGTAATTGTAATATTAACTTTGTAAGGAGCTCCATCTTATGTTTCCCTCCCTTTTAATCGTTGATGACGAACCCTCCATCCTACAGAGTTTGGGTGGTCTGCTTTCAGATGAGGGTTTTGAGGTGACCACAGCTGTAAATGGTTATGAAGCATTAAAAACTATTGATGAGGAATCCCCCGATCTCGTATTACTCGACATTTGGATGCCGGGAATCGACGGTATCGAAACGCTGAAGGAAATCAAAAAAGAAAACCCGCATATTCAGGTAATTATTATCACCGGGCATGGAACCATCGAAACCGCCGTTAAAGCGACCAAACTTGGCGCGTTTGATCTTATCGAAAAACCGCTTTCTATTGATAAGGTGATCGTTGCCATTAACAATGCACTGAATTTTAGACGTCTCGAAGAAGAAAACAAATATCTGCGAAAAAAAACGCTGGAAAAAAATTCAATCAATGGGGACAGCCCAAAGACAACCGAATTAAAGAATAATATCGCAAAAGCCGCCCCCACTGACACCTGGATATTGATCATCGGCGAAAACGGCACGGGAAAAGAACTTGTGGCACGAATGATACACCATCTGAGCCCCCGGGCCGATCAACCGTTGATTGATGTCAGTTGTGCAGCGATTCCGGAAAATCTGATTGAAAGTGAGCTTTTCGGTCATGAAAAAGGGGCTTTTCCGGGTGCAGCCTCAAGAAAGATCGGCAAATTCGAGTTGGCCAGCAACGGCACTATTTTTCTCGATGAAATCGGAGATATGAGCCTTAAGACCCAAGCTAAGATTTTGAGAGTACTTCAGGAACAAAAAATTCAGCGTGTGGGTGGTAGTCGGACGATAAGCGTGGATGTCAGGGTCATTGCGGCCAGTAATAAAAACCTTGAGGAGGAGATTGAAAAGGGTCGGTTCAGAGAGGATCTTTTTTACCGCCTGAATGTTTTGCCCATCGATGTCCCGCCCTTAAGAAAGCGGATCGATGATATTCCCGTGCTGGTGGAAACATTTCTGGAAGATTTTGCGATCCAGAATCGCGACAGAAAAAAAAAGATAACCTCTGATGCACTTGGGATCCTGAGCAGATACAGCTGGCCCGGAAATGTCCGCGAGCTGAAAAATCTAGTGGAGCGCCTTGCCATTTTGGTGGATGCCGACGCTATTGACAGCCGGGATATACCGGATGCATATAACCCGGAAGCCAATTCGGAAAATGATTTGACCGAATATCAATTTCTTAATTTTGATACCTTCAAAAAAGCCAGATCGGCTTTTGAACAAGCGTTTATCACCCGAAAATTGATTCAACATAGGAACAATGTTACTAAAACAGCCGAAGCCATCGGCGTCGGTCGCAGTTTTTTGCATAAGCGAATAAAAAGTTTCAAAGGCAGCAGACTTTAAGATTTTATCCCGATATAGCACCTATCTATTAAAATCGCATTATATTTACGCAGTATATGCTTAACCAAATACTTTCGCCACCAAAGCACCTTTATACGAAGTTAATTTATAATAAATAGCTGTGTTTGTACTTATGAAGCTATTTTACATGATTTATCCGGGCTGGATTTAAGTAATTTGGGATTTAAATGGCTTTACGAATTATTGCAGGAGAGTTCAAAGGCAGAAAGCTTCGGTCAGTTCGAGGCACCAAAACCAGACCTACGGCCGATCGAATTCGGGAAGCGATTTTTAATATCCTTGCTTTTCAAATTCAGGACGCCACGGTCTTGGACTTGTTTGCCGGAACCGGTGCTTTTGGTATCGAGGCACTGAGCCGAGGCGCCAAATCGGTTATTTTTGTAGATGTCGATAGTGATTCAATTTCCGTATTGCGAGAGAATATTAAAACCTTTTCCCTTGAAAACCTGACCAAAATTTTTCGATGGGACCTCACCCGTAACTTAAACTGCCTGAGTTCATTGCAATCCACCTTTAACCTCATATTCATGGATCCTCCTTACAATAAAAATATGATTGAAACCACTTTATTTAATCTTCATTGCAGTCAATCCATGCAGAATGGTGCCCGGATTGTTGTTGAGCATTCTTTCCAGGAAACGGTTTCAAAGAGTCAATTGCCTTTTGAAATTTCAGATCAGCGCGGATATGGGAAAACCCTTGTTTCATTTTTAAATTATGTGGTATGAGAGGCGGGTTTCGAGCTGAATTACGAACAGCTTCCAGATTGGGTATATCGGGCATAATTTTTAAAAGGACTATAAACATGCAAAAAATAGCCATTTATCCCGGCTCTTTTGATCCTGTTACCAACGGCCATCTGGACATTCTTGAAAGAGGACTGAAACTTTTCGACAAAATCATCGTCGCCATACTGACCAATCCCGGAAAAAAATTTCTTTTCCCCCTCGAGGAACGTCGAGAGATGTTGGAGGTGAGCATGAAACGCTTTTCCAATGTCGAAATTGATACCTTTGATGGACTTACGGTGGATTATGCCAGCCAGCAAAACGCTCAAGGAATTCTTCGTGGACTGCGCGCACTGTCGGATTTTGAGTATGAGTTTCAGATGGCGCTGATGAATCGTCGGCTCAATCGGGAAGTTCAAACGGTATTCTTAATGACCGGTCTGAGATGGATATACACCAGTTCATCAATTATTAAGCAGGCCGCCCAGTTCGGCGGCAGCATCAAAGGTATGGTACCGCCCCTGGTGGAAAAGAAAATCAGAGAAAAGTATCGACAAATTCCCGTATAAAACAACCAATTAATTAAATGCGATAAAGTTAAGCTTTTAGACACAAAATAATTTGGTGAGCATTATCGCATAGTCGAATTGTGACCTTTAAAGCCTTCCACACACTGCTAAACCTCTACTTTAGCCCATCTTTCAATAACCAATATTCCTAAGAATCCTGCTGCCATGAGGGCTATCGCGAAATAAAATTCACTGCCGAAGGAATCCGGCATGATGGGTCGACCCCAAATTACATGGGCCTTTCCTCGGATTACCTGGGTTTCGAGAATCTCCTTCCATGGCCAGATTTTCATCAAAGAACCAGTAATCAGACCGGCTAAAAAAGCGAGGGTCAAATTATGAAACTTTCCAAGCAAGTAGTTCAATACTCTGGAAAATCCAGCCAATCCAACGCCACACCCGAGACAAAAAACCAGAATTACGATGATATTTTGCACCAGAAAAGGGTTTTTCAATGTTGCGGTAATAAATTCATACTTTCCTAAAATCAGCAAAATGAACGCACCGCTGATTCCCGGCAATATCATGGCACAGATGGCCACGACACCGCAAAGGAAAATAAACCAATGCGTTTCGGGAGTCTTTATCGGTATCAGATTTACAATAACGGCAGCCGCCAATATCCCGGCAAGAAAGCAAATACCGGCTTTTCCCAACCAATTGGTGACTTGTTTTCCGACAACCAGGATCGACGCCACGATGAGACCGAAAAAAAGACTCCATATCGGCACCGGATGATGATGAAGCAAATAGTTCATTAGCTGTGCCAGGCTTAGGATCGCCACGATGATTCCGGAAAACAGGGTCAATAAAAAGCGGATATGGACGTCTGCAAGTGCTCCTTTGATATCAAGGCGAAATACCTTTTGAACCATTTTTATATCCAATGACCTCAAGGCGGCTATCAAATCCTCATATATCCCTGTAATCAAGGCAATGGTACCCCCGGAAACTCCGGGAATCACATCCGCTGATCCCATGCATATACCTTTTAGAGCAAGAGAAACTGCTTTTTTGACAGTTACCGGACCCGGACTTTCAAAAAATGCAGCTTTCCATGTACCGGTGAATTTTTCTTTCATAAGTATTCAATATTAATTCAAGCGTCCTTCCATCCATGTTTCCCAACGAGTTTGACAAACCGGCATCCGCCTAGATTGGTTTGCCGGATGTTTTGACCATCTCGAAAAATTTTTATGAGTTCTTGGGTATGCTGGTTGCCGACGGGAACCACCAGCCGGCCGCCTTCTCCCAACTGATCAATCAACACGTCCGGAATCTGCGGAGCACCGGCGGTCACAATAATACCATCGAAAGGGCTTTCGTCTTGCCAACCCTTGGTTCCATCGGCATATTTCATGACGATATTGTGATAGTGAAGCTTGTCAAAAAGATTGCGCGTCTGTAAATAAAGGGAGTGTTTGCGCTCAATGGTGTATACACGAAAGACAATTTGTGCAAGGATGGCAGCTTGATAACCCGAACCTGTGCCGATTTCTAAAACCCGGTCATCTTCACCGAGATCCAAAGCCTGGGTCATTTCCGCCACAATGAATGGTTGAGAAATAGTTTGCTGTTCTCCAATCGGAAGAGGATAATCACCATAGGCTTGGTCTCTTAGGGCCTCGCTAACGAAAAGATGGCGGGGCACTTGACGAAACGCGGCCAGAACCCTTGGCGACTTGATTCCCCGTGCTTCAATCTGTTTGCGCACCATTTCTTCCCTCTGGCGCGCGTATTTGATAGATTCTTTTTCCATCGCTTGGCTTTCTATCAAATCAGATAGCTTCGGTCAAGATATCTGCCATTGTAAAATTAATGATTTATAACACGAGACGAATTGTCAGAGCACGCCGCAGTAATTAAAAAACCCTTGATTTTTTTGGATAAACTAGTAAGATAAGTCTTAGGTCGGTCCCCACTCTTTGCAGACGCTGATATGAACAGTACCAAACATCTCGCCATATCCATCGCGCTATCGCTTATTATTATATTCTCCGGTACAGCCGGCTACATGATCATTGAAGGCTGGAGATTTTTAGATGCCCTATACATGACAATTATAACCATTTCTACAGTCGGCTACCGGGAAGTGAATCAGGTCGGAGACCTGGGTCGTATTTTTACAATAATTGTTGTTTTTACTGGGGTGGGGTTTTCGCTGTATGTTGCAGGTGCCATAGTACAGTTCATGGTTGAAGGGCGAATGAGAATAATATTAGGGAGACGAAGGTTGGACAAAAAAATTGACCGGCTAAAAAACCATTATATTGTATGTGGATATGGACGTATCGGACGGGTCCTCTGCCGCAATCTCTATAGAAAACCGTATGATGTGGTGGTTATAGAAAAAAATGCCGACCTGATTCCGGTGATGGATGCGGATGGGATTTTGTATATTTCTGGTGATGCGGCAGATGAAGCCTGCCTGATCAAAGCCGGCATTCAACGGGCAGAAGGGCTGGTTGCCGTTTTGGCCACTGATACGGACAATGTATTTTTAGTCTTGACAGCCAGGCAACTTTCACCGGAACTAAAGATAATAGCAAGGGCCGGTCTGGAAGCATCAAAAAACAAATTGAAGGCAGCCGGAGCAGATTCCGTGGAATCGCCCTATGAAATGGGGGCTGCCAGTATGGCCCAACGGATTATCCGTCCGACGGTTACCAACTTTTTAGACCTTGCCTTTGCCCATACGCGCAAAGACATCCTAATGGAGGAAATCCCCGTCAGCGATTTATCAAAGTTGGTTAACGTCCAGCTGAAGGATTCAGGCATCAGGCAAGATTTTAATCTCATCATTATTGCTATCAAAAAACTGGATGGTGGTATGTTGTTCAATCCCTCTTTCGAGGCAGCGATCATGCCGGGCGATACCGTCATTGCAGTCGGGGAGGTGGAAAATCTGCAGAAACTTGCGAAGATATTGAATCCATAGAAAAGAGCAGCCGAACGCCTTTATTTATATTTTGTAGATGATTCGCTTATCGGTTATGATGATATCCACATGCTTGTCGTGGGATTCCATGGGCACCTGGGGGATAATCTGCTCTTCTAACGTCAGGGCGACCTTGCGGGTCGTAATGGCCAGCTTAGGAATGAGGCGATCGTAATACCCTCTTCCAGTGCCAATGCGTCCGCCTTTTTCATCAAAAGCAATCCCCGGAATTATGGCGATATCGATACGGTCTATGGGTACTATTTTACAGCAGTCGGCCTTCGGCTCAGGCACCCCTCTTGGGCCGGGTTTTAATTCTTGCGAGAATTTGTCGACTTTCATCAGTTCCATTTCAAGTGTTTTGGGATCAAACGCCGGTAAAACAACTATTTTGTTATAGTTGTATGCTCGTTTAATTATATTTTTAGTTTGAACTTCATTATCATCGCTGACGTACAATAGGGCAATTTTAGATTCCAGAAAGTTCGCAAATTCAAAGAGCCGGTCTTCGATTGATTTGACTTTAATAGCTATGTCACTTTCAGAGAGTGCAGAAATTATTGTGGCTACTTCTTCTCGAATCTGAATTTTTGCGACATCAATTTCTTCCATACGATTTCTCCCCTGCACAGTTAGGGTGAATTTTGAATATCCGGTCAAACGGTGCTAACCTGCAATTACCGTTGACTAAATGACACGCCCGTGCTATTTGCGGCTTATTTTAAAGTTCTCAATTAACTATGATATATTTTGGACTGTAAATATAAGGATATATATGCTGGAAATCAAGTTTGTAAGACAAAATTTATCGACAGTTAAGGCAGCAATGGCGGCACGGGGCCATCATGCCGAGTTTGATACGTTTGAAAAAGGTGATGACGAACGCCGAAAAATTCTACAGAAAATTGAATCGCTGCGACATCAACGCAATGTGGTTTCCGAACGAATCGCTAAAATGAGAAAGACCGGTGATGACACTGAAGCCATAGTGGTTGAAATGCGCGCTGTATCGTCAGAAATCAAGGGATTGGATAAAAAATTATCCAATAATCAACAAATTATTGATACCTTTATTTTAGGACTGCCGAATATTGCGCATTCTTCGGTTCCCTTCGGTGCTGATGAAAAGGACAACCCGGTCGTCAGAAAGGTTGGTACACTACCAGAATTCTCGAATAGTCCTAAACCCCATTGGGAAATCGGCAGCCGTCTTAAAATACTTGATCTGGATAGGGCTTCAAAGATTACGGGTGCACGCTTCCCGCTATATTTTGGTGCTGGTGCCAGACTGGAGAGGGCCTTGATCAATTTCATGCTCGATACCCACGTTAATGAGCATGGTTATGAGGAAGTACTCCCACCCTTCATCGTTAACCGGCAATCCATGACGAACACTGGGCAGCTTCCGAAATTTGAAGAAGATCTCTTTAAGTTGTCTGGCTGGGACTATTTTTTAATACCTACGGCTGAGGTCCCGGTCACCAATATTCACCAGGGAGAAATCCTGGATGAAGATCTTCTGCCGATTTACTATACGGCTTACACGCCGTGCTTTCGATCGGAGGCCGGCTCTTACGGAAAGGACACCCGGGGGTTGATTCGCCAACATCAGTTTAATAAAGTCGAGATGGTTAAATTCAGCGAGCCGGAAACCTCATACGATGAGCTTGAAAGCTTACTAGCTAATGCCGAATCAATTCTGAAAAAATTGGATATCCCCTATCAGGTGGTTGAATTGTGCACCGGAGATTTAGGCTTCTCAGCAGCCAAAACGTACGATATAGAAGTCTGGATGCCGGCTCAAAACGCTTACCGGGAGATATCATCCTGCAGCAATTTCGAGGACTTCCAGGCGCGGCGCGCAAATCTCCGTTTCAAGCGCAAAGGCCAAAAAGGCACGCAGCTTGTTCACACTCTGAACGGCTCCGGTCTGGCCGTAGGACGGACGGTGGCCGCCATACTTGAAAATTTTCAACAGATCGATGGCTCGGTGATCATACCCGAGTTATTGAGACCTTATATGGGAGGCATGGATAAAATAGCACCATGAAACCGCATGAGTTCCCTGAAGATATCCGTCCCTACTTGCAGCCGTCCCACGCGGGTAAGCTGATCTATCGTTGTCTGGGTTGCAAACGGGAATTCGGTATTGATCGTTTGGTGTATGTATGTCCGTCGTGTGGACAGGTTTTGCTCATTTGCGATCAAAACTTCTCTAGCTTAAAAGACATTTCTGGGACCCTTTGGCGGCGAATATTTGACTATCGGAGGATGCTCAACGTTCCCGCTTTGAAAGGCATCTACCGGTATCATGAATTCATCGGACCCATCATACCCTTTGAGGCTGTTATTTATCTGGGAGAAGGTCATACACCGATGGTGGAAGCCAATTTAGCCCTACAGAAAAAGATCGGTGTACGCTTTTTTTTTAAGAATGACGGCCAGAATCCCAGCGCCTCTTTTAAGGATCGCGGGATGGCCAGTGCCTTGAGCTACATAAACTTCATGGTCCAAAAAGGCCATCTTTCAGATGTGTTGGCTATTTGCGCATCCACGGGGGATACGTCGGCAGCTGCGGCCCTTTACGCTTCATACTTGCAACCGCGGGTCAAATCCGCTGTACTCCTCCCCCATAAGAAAGTGACGCCTCAACAGCTTTCTCAATCCCTGGGAAGTGGAGCGATGGTATTTGAGATCCCCGGCGTTTTTGATGATTGCATGAAGGTCGTGGAAGCCCTGTCCGAAAGTTACAATGTGGCGCTGTTAAACTCAAAAAATGCCTGGCGGATTTTAGGTCAGGAATCATATTCCTACGAAATTGCACAGGACTTGGAATATGATCTGTCCAATACCGTGGTGGTACTTCCCATCGGAAATGCCGGTAATATAACTGCAGTCATGAGTGGCTTTTTAAAGTTCTTCGAAACCGGTATAATAGGGACCCTGCCTAAGATTATTGGAGTTCAGTCCGAACATGCCAACCCTGTATACCGGTATTATCTAGAGCCCGATGCCGACAAACGCAAATTCGTGCCGGTTACCGTCAAATCCAGTGTGGCCCAGGCGGCCATGATTGGCAACCCGGTTTCCATGCCCAGGGTTATTCATCTCGTCAAGCATTATAACGAGTCGGACGGGCGTCGCAAGGTCTTTTTTGTTGATGTCAGCGAGCAAAATATTATGGATTGTCAAATAACAGCCAACCGTAACGGTCATATTGCCTGCACCCACGGTGGAGAATCCCTTGCCGGACTGCTAACTGCCAAAGAACGGGGAATCATAGACCCACAGGATATTGCGATACTAGATTCCACCGCCCATGCGCTTAAATTTAGCGGCTTTCAAGAAATGTATTTTTCACAGCAGTTTCCACCGGACTACAATATTTCTCCAAACCAGGATTTGATCAACGCTCCGGTTTATATTCACCCCCAGAATATTGATAAAGTGCCGGTGCCAGGCAAGCCTTTAACGGGTGAGCATTTTAAACGCTTTGTGGAAGAGGTAGCTAAAGAAATCGCAACCATGTTGGAATTAAAAAAAGGTTCGGGGCTATAGCCGAAGAACGAGTTACAGCGGCACTTCCATTGGTTTTTAGCAACAACCTTTTTGGAGTCATAGAACCGAAGAATCGTTATGGTTAGCAATAAAATGGGCCAATGAGGTGATAAATATGAAAAAAATCTTGGTTGTTGGGGCAGGCTGCATTTTAATGACTGGCTTGCTTTTGTCATGCACAACCCAAAATGTAGCAGAGAAAAAAGCCCAGGCTGAAGCCACCAGGAATCTCGGTGAGGCCTATTTGCGACAGGGCAAATATCGGATCGCGTTAATGCAGCTGAAAAAAGCAGAAGAAATGTTTCCTTCTGATCACATTCTTCAAGATGACCTCGGGCTTGCTTATTTATACCTGAAAGAACCGGATCAGGCCATCCTTCATTTCAAGAGGGCATTGGAGTTAAAAGACAATTATACCCCGGCCCGAAACAACCTGGGCAATGCATATGCAGAGAAAAAAGAATGGGATAAAGCGATTGAACAGTATAAGATGGTAACGTTGGATCTGCTTTATGGCACACCTCAATTTCCGCTTTCCAATCTTGGGGTTGTTTATTACGAATTGAAAGAATATGAACTTTCGGCGCAATATTATCTAAAAGCCCTGGATATCAATCCGGAATTTGTACAGGCCCTGTATGGCCTGGCGAAAACATATATGGAAATGGATCGGGTACCGGATGCCATTGTAAAGCTGCAAACAGCAGTGGGTATATCGCCCGATTCGGCTGTTTTACACTTCGAGCTGGCTAGAGCATATGCTCTGGACCGCCAATATACAAAGGCCTTGAATGCCTATCATAAAGTCGCAGAGATCAATCCGAGCAGCACCCTGGCAGATAGAGCCTTGATTGAAGCTCGGAAGATAAAAAACCGGAAATAAAAATTAGCAGGTGCTAGATCTGGATACCGGATATTTTCAATCGAGATAAAAAAAGCGAATGGCAACCACAGCACTGGATTGGTGCTTGAATTGCCATTCGCTTTTATCTGCGTATTGTTTTCACTCAATTTGCTGATCGGCACGGCTCATGAGTGTACGCTCTGGTTAATGCTTCGTCCCTTGCTATATGTCTACCTTTTTTTGATCTAACTTCACAATCCTCGGGGTAAGAAATACCATCAGTTCATTTTTGGAATCTGATTTGCTCTGGCCCTTAAACAGCCATCCCAGCACCCCGATTTGTCTCATGCCTGGTATTCCCTTTTCACCATATTGAATTGATGATTTCACAATCCCGCCGACGACAATGGTATCACCGTTTTCCACCAAAAGCTTTGTCGTGAGTTCATTGATGGACAAGGCCGGTTGATCCGCCGTCGGATCGACCACCTCATTTTTCGTGACAAAAATTTCCATACCGATGCGGTCGTCCGGTGTAACACTGGGCGTGACTTCCAGCAGTAAATCTACGTCTTTAAACTGTACCGTCGCGTTCAGGCCCGAGGCATCCGACTCCAGGTAGGGTATTTCCAATCCTTGTTTTATCATGGCCTTCGTATTATTCAAGGTCACGACTTTGGGAGCCGAGATGATATTGGTTTTGCCCTCGGTCTCGCTGGCGACCAGCTTGGCATCAATAATCTCAAAAGGAGTCCCGGTCAGTTTCTGAAAGCTGCCGCCGACCACGGCGGATGGATTTGTGGTCGGTAAATTACTGGCCAGCCCGGTTAAAGTCAGGTCTGCATCACCGATGCTAAACGGGCCCGCGGTTATCGACCCCCAGTCAAAGCCGAGGTCTCTGGTAAAAGCGGAATTCGCTTCAACGATTCTGGCCTCGATGATTACCTGGGGTGTCACCAGGTCGATGCGCTCGATAATTTCTTTAGCGCGTTTGATAACCGATGGCACATCGGTAATAATTATCAGGCTCAGCCTGGTATCCACCGTAACAGACGCCCCATCATCTTTTCGATCGCTCGAATAGATTGGGCGAATATGTTGTTTAGCCACCTCTTCTGCGGATGCATAGTTTATTGGTATAAAAGCCGTTATAAGATCTTCCTGTTTCTTTTTCTTCTGCGCTTCTTCTAATTGTTTTGCTTCTAAGATTTCCTCTTGTGCAAGTTTCGCCAAGGTGGTAATCCGAATGATGTCTCCCTCCATTTTCATGCCGAGATCATTCATTTTCAATACAAGGTCGAGCACCTGATCCCAGGGTGCCGGTTTATCCAGGGTCAGGGTGACTTTTCCGGTGACGTTCTTATCAATAGCGATATTTTTGCCGCTAATTTCTCTGATGATTCTAAAGACGTTTTTAATGTCGGTATCATAAAAATCAAGAGCGATTGGTTCTCCTGTGTATAGTTTGGCATGGCTGTCACCATTGACATCGAGCTGCTTTTCGTCCCCGGAATATACATCTTTCTTTTTCTGACGCGCTAGATCAAGTTTTTTGGCCTCAGTTGCTTCCTCTACAATGAGCGCCTTTTTACCCTGAGTCGAGCTATGCTTTTTACCGAGATCTTTATTCCCAAATCTTTCTGTTTGCTCGGCTTTAGTAGCCTTTCTTGCAGTTGGGGCGGTTGAAGGTTCGACATCAGGATCAGTCAGAACTCTTTTCCAGGCTGGGATTTGGCCATCCTCATAAGGCTTAGGCGGTATGGAAGACGCGGAAAAATCGACCCTGATGATACGATCGTTTTGTTTGACCAGGTAAGGCACCGCTTCACGCAGTTCGATTACGATGACAGTGTCATTGGTTTCAGGTTGTTGTGTTGGGGTAATGCGATCCACCGCACTTTGAAAGCGGGTAGTAATTAGGGCGCGATTACGATATTCAGGCAAATTAGTATCCAAAAGCTCAAGCCGTAGCCTTTTATCAGAAATCTTTATTAATTGATAATCAACCGGTTGAGTGGTACCGACAATCAAAGCGGATTTCCCGGCTTCTTCACTGGCAAAATCGATCCGGTTTAACCAGGCAAGTTTATCGTTTTGGGTTAATGCTGTCGGCTGAGCAACCTTATCTTTTGAAGTTTCATTTTGTTTAGGTTTGGCTGATGGTAGATCTTGAGCGACAACCGGTTCCGCCTTATCTTTGGTTAGAGGCGCCGGAACATCACCCACATAAATCAACAAACCATCGTTTGTCGGCGAATCAGAGAATTTTGATAAATGGGCTTTTTTAGTTTCCAGTACCATTCTGACTTTTTCCGGATGACCATAGTAGCGAATTCCACTAACCCAATCAGACTTCACAGCAATGCTCTGCTCAGTCTTGTTAGGACTTTTCAGACCATACAAGTCATAAACAATTCGGGATGGATCGCCGGCGATGGTGAAGGACCTGTAGTCATTGATCGTCCCGTCAGCTTTAATTCCAATGACGACATTTTTTTTCAGCGCTGTTGCTGTAACTGAAGTTATTAGAGTTGCAGGTAGCACCGGCGCTATATCAGGTTCGGGTTCCGGCATAATATCGACTTTTTCTTCTGCAACATCCTGTGCCGAGTCTACATCAGCAGCGCCATTGGTTTTAGAAAAATAAATGTCTAGTCTGGCGTCATCCGGTTTAATACTATAGGACAGGTCCCGTTTGAGGGCAATAAATATCCGCGATGTTAATTCATCGTCTTCGAGTTGCATTGCTCTAATAGATTTTAGGTCGCCATTTTCCGGCGGATAGAAAACGGTTTTAATGTTATCAAGAGCAGTTCCAGGGAATAGAAGAAGGAGGCCTAAAGGATACTCCTGTTTGATCGCCGTATAAGCCAATGTATCGTTCCCTGTTACTGAAACGATGCTTGATTGGGCGTCTTCACTGGTGATAATATCAGTGATCAGTTTTGTCTCCGCGGTTGCTTTGACATTGGCTGCATTTTGCGAGACACATGCCGTAACGCTTAATAAAACGATACTCAATTGAATGGGTTTAAATAATTTCTTGATAAGTTCAATCATCTTAAAACTCTCCAGGGGGTTTGGGAAGTTTGATCTCTCTTTGACGGAGTTTGGTTTTACCGAACACATCCTCAAATTCTTCTTCGACAACAACTTTTTCTTTTTTAATCTTAACCACCTTGCCGGAGTTGATTCCGATATAGGTGCCTTTCTTAATGACATATCCCTTTCCAGAGGATTCTTCAACCAAGGCGCGGTTGCCGCTGGAGGCCATAATAATTCCTACCAATTTTAACTGACTCAAATCGATTCGTTCCAAAGGCGTCCGCGGAATTCGCTTTTTGTTTATCTTTTTCTTAGCAATAACCGGTTTTTCTTTAAATAATGGCTCAAACGGATCGATCTTGTCCTTGGCATCATAGGCTTTGGGAATGGTCGTTGATCTCATTTTATGGGCCATATTTGATGTGGCGGCAATTAACTTATTGCTGGGTACAGTGCTTTCGCCGGTAGACGGTTGCTTTATCTCAGAGATGTCAGATCTGGGTCTTACAGCTGGCTTTTTCAGCGCTGGCAGTTTCGTCAGTTTATCGCCCGTTGGCATAACTTCGACTTTTTTTGCGACCATTGGCTGCCTGTTTGATTTTGTCCCGGGGCCTGCCTGGTTTTTGGCTTTGGCCTGAGATTTTTCGATCTTTACCGCTGACTTCTTTTTCTCAGGTCGAGGCGACGGGTTGGTTTTTGCGACACGAATCGTCTGATTCGTGCGGGTTTTGGCGGTCTGTTCGTGTCGGGCTATGACTTTTTTGCGAACCACTTTTGGCTTTGGCACTGCGCTAGCCGTTTTTTCGGTACGAATCGTCTCATTCGTGAGGTCGTTGGCGATCTGTTCGTTCTGGGCAACAACTTTTTTGTGAACCACTTTTGGCTGCGCAGTCGCGTCGAAAGTTCGATCACATCCCCACAGGAGTAAAACGATGAAAATTGTACTATTCAAATATCGCATGATCACGAGATGTTTCCCCATCTTTTACTGGTTGGCCTTTTCAAGGAATTATTTCTTTTTAGACTTCGATTTCTTTTTAGGAGGTGTCTCTATAAATTTATAGGTAACAGCCGTGCATTTAGTACTGAGTTCTTTTGCTTCTTTTGTTTTAGATCGACCTATCTGAATATCACGTATATTAACGATTCGCGATAATCTTGCAACCTGATCAAAGAATGCGGTCAAGTTATGATAATCCCCCTTAACACTCATAGCAACAGGGATTTCGGCATAGAATTCTTTTGGCTTTTCAGGTTTGGGCTCGAAGAGTAAAAAATCCATTCCCACATGCTGACCAGAGCCTGAAATACTAGCCAACAAAGAAGGGATCTCCTCTTTTTCGGGCAGCTTTTTCATGGCCATATTAAATTGGGCCTCGGCCTCCTTCATTTTGGTCTGAAATTTCTTCAAATCGGCGGCATTTCGTTTGGCGGTCTTAAGCTTATCTTCTAATTTTTTCAGATCCGCCGTTAATGTTTGGATTTTTTCTAGTTTGGGCCAGAAAAGAAAGTAGATGAAAACTCCGGCCAGCAGTGTAAAAAATCCTACCGATATCAGTACCCTTTGGACTTTTGATAGCTTTTCAACCTTCTCAAAAAAAGGTTCAATCGATTTTGCAAGACCTTTTTTTTCCATTATTTTTCTGCCTTAGCATTCTCAAGTTTATTTTTCGATTCTGGGTCAATTAACGGATTCTTTTTACAGCTGATTGCAAAGCTTTTTAATTTGGCGGACTGCGTCTCTGTTCTTTTGAGTGTTTTTAAATCGACCTGCTTAAAAAGTCCGCACTCTTCCAACCGAACCATAAAATCGGCTACGGTTTTATTATCCAGAGCGATACCTTGAATATTTACATTATCTCCTCTGGATTCCAGGTTGGTAAACCACATGCGTTTGGCTACAACAACCTGAGTCATTACATCCAGTAGTCGGGTGGGCTCAAAGCGGTTGGCTTCAAGCGTCTTCATGACTGCCATTTTTTTCTTTAGGTTATCGAGCTTTTTCTTAATCTGGGCTATTTCTTCATTGATTTTGTTGTATTTTGCCAGCTCTGTTTTGGTGTTTTTTATATTGGTATTCAGGCTGTCAACTTTATTGCTCAGACTAAAATTATAGTAAAAAAAGATGATCAGCAAAAATACCAGAGAGAGCATAAAGATAGAGACTTGGCGACGTATATTTTCTTTTTTGCGGGCTGCCCTAAATGGGAGTAAATTTATTCGTATCATTATTTGTCGTCTACTTTTCTCATCGCAAGACCCATGCTGATGGCTGCCTGGGGTGCAATTTGTTTGATAAATGCGTCATCGAAGTGTTTTTTGTCAATTTTCAAGTTTTTAAACGGATTAATCGATTCAACCTCTGCCGATGCTTCGGTTGCCAAAAGTTCACGGAATTCATCAATGTTGGCACCTCCGCCGCTGAGAATGATACGCTTAATTTGATCTTCAGGATATGTGGAATAAAAAAAGTCAAGGGCTCGTCTAATTTCCGTACACCAATCGGTGACGACAGACGAAATAATACCCTTTAAATCCTCCTGGGTGAGCCGGTCTGGTTTATCTCCGTATTTTAACTGTTCGGCTTCTTCAAACGAGCATTCTATTAATGACATTATCTTTTGGTTGATTTGTCCGCATCCCAAAGAAACATCTCGCATGAACAGCGACGAATTGCCTTTTAGAATGTTCAACGATGTTTTGCTGGCGCCGATATCAATTAGTGCAGTGTTTTCGTTTTGCAGTTCATAGTTGGCTTCAATTGCGTTCTGCAGAGCAAATGCTTCAACATCTACGATGCAAGGGTTCAAACCAGCCAGATTGACAAGGTTGATGTAGTCATTAACCATTTCCTTTTTGGCCGCAACTAGAAACACATTCATCTGACCAGGATTCGATTCGCTTTCCCCGAGGATTTGGAAATCAAGATTGACATCACTGATGTCAAAGGGTATGTACTGCTCGGCTTCAAAGTGTATGGTTTCCTGAAGCTTCTCTTCATCCATGGTTTGAACACTTATTTTTTTAACGATAACATAGTAACCACCAATTGACACTGCCACATTGGTTTCTTTAATATTATAAGATTTAAATAGCTGTTTAATCGATTCCGCGACGGTCTCAGGATCTGTCTCTTATACACATCTCCGAGCCCACGAGACTGTGTTAGTAATCTCGTATTCCGTCTTCTG
>JARFPZ010000575.1 GCA_029288035.1 Desulfosarcina sp. | reverse complement strand
CCAGCCAACTTTCAGCTTCTTGATAATCTTTTCGATTGACAGCGTCGTCGACCAAGGGACGGCCATATCGCCAATTTTGGACCAAATGCTGTCGGCAGGTTTCCAGGTACTTTGTATCATCAAAGCGGGATTCATAAATATGGTTGATTTGATGCCAGGGGGAATAAATATTACTCAAATCAATTGCCTGGGTATCATCCTGCAAATTTGTATAAACTTCACGGCAGGCATGAGCGGGGAGATCACCAAAAAATTCAACCCATGCATTCCGATTCAGGTAAACCAGCTTAAATATTTCCTCAATATCAATAACTTTTTCGAGCAAGGTAATGCCCGGATGGGGCTCATGCTCCAAGCCCGACCATAGCCATTTTAACACACATAAGGTTGAATACTTTTCAAGCTCCAATGGATCACCATATTCAGCCCCCATCCATTCCGGATACGAACCAATGTTTTCCTCGATTTCCTCCAACGCCTCTATAAAGAGTTCCGGATCCTCAATCGATTCATAGACGTCATCGATCAAGTCCAACATATCCCGCGCAATCGGTTCAAGATCAGATGCGAAAGAAGCGCCGGCAAAATACGGTTCCTCCCAGTGGTGATCCTGGACCGCATATGTCCCGTCTTCATCCCCGAGTTCGGCAACTATTTCGTGCCAATGACGCCATAGTGAATTCCAATATTCCAGGGTCCGTTGATGGGATGCCAACCGGTTTTTGGTTTTCCCGTCGGCTGTCGACCGACCGTCTTTTAGAACATTGTCAACGGTGGCGGCCAAATCCGGATCCGCCTTTCTAAAATCATCCATGAAGCTTTTCAAACCGCCGGCTGATGCAACCACATCCAGCATGCACGCGATCTGTTCCTTTGTAAGAGATTCCAGCAATAGCTGACCAATCTTGATTTTTTTATCCTTCATTGTTCAATTCCAATCCTTTTTTTTACTCTTTTAAACTGTAAGTTCAGCGAATATGTCAACACCTAAATTCAGAACTACTGATGTGTCGTCAAATCTGATGCACCACAAATGTCTGTGGCCGCACCAACAATAGTGGTTTTCGGGCGAATAGTTCCGAATTTTCATTTTCAAATAGTTTCTAAAATGCTAAAGGTTTCAGGAGTTTTTAATCCTGTACTTTGAACCCGGAACCTGTGAACGTTAACCTACACAGAATTAATAAGCAGGCAGCCTGATGCCATAAAAATGGAGAACTCCCATGAGCGACCAGAGCCAACGAATGAGCGGCGGAGAAGCGATGATTCGGGCCGCAATGGCCAACGGAATCGATACCGTTTTCGGAATTCCGGGGGCGCAGATCTACCCGCTGTTCGATGCCATACACCGTCTGTCCGGAATTAAAGCGGTTATTAGCAGACACGAGCAGGGGGCAGGGTATATGGCAATGGGATATGCCAAAGCAACCGGCAAACCGGGTGCCTTTGCGGTCGTCCCCGGTCCTGGTGTTTTGAACACGACTGCGGCCCTATGCACGGCCTGGGGGTGCAACACGCCGGTTTATTGTATGACAGGTCAGGTACCATCCACTTTTTTAGGTAGTGGAAGAGGGCATCTACACGAACTTCCGGATCAACGGGCCACGCTGACCACTTTGTTAAAATGGGCGGATCGGATCGATGATCCTGCAGATACGCAAGCACTTACCAACAAGGCCTTTGAGCAGATGCTTAGCGGCCGTCCCGGACCCGTTGCCCTGGAAATGTGCTGGGATACCATGGCAAAGGAATGGGAGGTTGACGTGGGGTGTGGCTATCAGACGCTTGATCCCGCGGAACCGGATATGAATCAGATTGATAAGGCGGTGAAACTCCTAAAAGGCGCAAAAAATACCATGATCATGGTCGGGGGTGGTGCCCAGCATGCCAGTGCTGAGGTATTGAATCTGGCCAAGTTACTGAATGCACCGGTGACCGCATTTCGCAGCGGTCGCGGCATCGTGTCGGAAGATCATGAACTGGGGCTATCAATTGCGGCTGCCCGCCTGTTGTGGGAAGAGACCGATGTGTTGATCGGTATTGGGTCCAGACTTGAAATGCAGTATATGCGATGGGGCGACATGAATATTTACCATGATCGCCCCCAATCAGGTCCCAGGCTAATTCGCATCGATATCGACCCCGAAGAGATGGATCGCTTTAAACCCGATGTGGGAATTATTGCTGATGCGGCGGTGGGGGCCTTATCCCTGGCAGATCGAATCGCGTCGGTTGCTTCACGCTCAAAGGATAACCTGAAACGAATTTCAAAAGCAAAAATTGAAAGCCGCAACCACATCCGCAACATCCAGCCCCAGTTGGCGTACCTTGATGTGATTCGCGACGTGTTGCCCCGTGATGGGTACTTTGTTGAAGAAATTTGTCAGGTGGGGTTTACATCCTATTTCGGTTTTCCAGTTTATGAACCCCGCACCTATGTTACCTGCGGATTCCAGGGAACCCTTGGATTCGGACTGCCAACTGCATTGGGGGTAAAAGTTGCAGCGCCAAAAAAGGTCGTCGTTTCAATAAACGGAGACGGCGGGTTCATGTATTGTATGCCCGAACTGGCTACCGCGGTGCAACACAATATTGGTGTCATTGCCATTGTCTTTAACAACAACGCCTTTGGAAACGTCAGAAGGGATCAGCTGACCCAATTCAAAGGTCGCCTCATCGGAGCGGATCTTGTCAATCCGGATTTTGTTAAGCTTGCTGATAGTTTTGGTGCAAGGCCTTACCGAGTGCGAGCACCGGACGAGCTCAGGACGGCATTGTCAAAAGCCATTGATGAGGATGCCCCGGCCCTGATTGAGGTTGTTTGTAAACGCGGCAGTGAAGCTTCTCCCTGGAAGTTCATTCTTGAATAAATGTGTATTGCAAGGGGAAAATTCCAAACCCGGGCAGGTCAGCGGTGTTGCCACCCCTATTAAACCGGGACGATTTTAAATTTGGCTCATATGTATTGACATAAAATATCCTATCGAATATGAAAATAGTTTCTATAGAATCCTACTTTGAGCGGTTCAGCCTGCCCTGGCCTCCGGCTCGTAGATCCTACGCCTCGGAGAGTGCGACCCATAAGATCAAATTATGGCCCGTGTTAGTTTCTCAAATATGAATCTAAATAATTGGGCAACCTAAAGTCAGGTCTGGGCCAGGGGGGTCAACGTTCTGGGTTGAAAAACACCCAACCAACTGTTATCAAGGGGATTCTGTCTTCATCGTTCTTGTAACACCCTTTCACCCAATGGATGATGTTGAATATTAGTGATCTCGATCAATATAGTAAACAGTCTCAGACAGTTTCACGATTTGCAACGAAACATCCACCGGCTTATAGCGACACCCTTTGTTTTGGTTGTAAAACCGATAAAAAATAAGAAATAAAAATTCAGAACGATTCGTCCGAAAACCATTATTGTTGGCGTGACCACAGACAATTGTGTTGCATCAGATTTTACGACACGTCAGTAGTTCTGAATTTGGCAATACAGGCAGGCCGCTGAACCGGAGATAGCCGGTTGGGCAACACCGAGGAGGATGAGAAAACATGGATTTAGGAATAAGAGGAAAAAAGGGAATCGTCGGCGGGGCAAGTGCCGGATTGGGAAGAGCGTGTGCGCTGGCTTTGGCCCGCGAGGGAGTTGAGCTGACGATCGTCGCTCGTACCGCAGCCAATATCGAGGCAGCTGCAGAGGAAATCAGTTCTACCACAGGGGTCAGGGTGATTCCCGTGGCTGCTGATTACAATAGTGACGAGGGGCGGGCCGCAGTATTGAAGACCTGTCCGGAACCGGACATCATCGTCAATAATTCAGGCGGGCCGCCGACGGGAAATTTTCGTGAATGGGATCGCGCCGCCTGGATGGCTGCCATCAACAACAACATGCTGGGTGCGGTCTTCATGATCAGGGAAACGGTGGATGGGATGATTGCCAGGAAATTCGGCCGTATCGTCAACATCACCTCAAGTGCGGTAAAGGCCCCGATTAGTATCCTGGGCTTGTCGAACAGTGCCCGGGCCGGGTTGACCGGCTTTGTCGCCGGTACATCCCGGGAAGTGGCCAAGCACAACGTCACGATCAACAACATTTTACCGGGTGACTTCGACACCGAACGACACCAGGCCAACACCAGAGACATGGCCAAAGTCCAAAACCGGACCTATGAGGAAATGCGGGAGATCCGCACGGCGGCGGTTGCTGCCGG
>JARFPZ010000566.1 GCA_029288035.1 Desulfosarcina sp. | reverse complement strand
GGTGGGGGTAATTAAAATATAAGACTGCTATAAAGGATATTCGGTATTGTTAGCCAAAGATAGCGATTTGTCGCAGAATAACCGTAAAATATGGATCATCACAGACGGGCGGAGTTTGGAGATAGACCTCAAAGGAGTGGTTGACGGCAGTATCTCCGGACCTTACAAGCAATACATGATTTCGGAGATCGGACGCTATTTGTTGAATCCACAATCAATTGAAGTTAAAAAAAAGCTGATCGGCGGTGAGATCCATTGCAAACAGGGTGTTTTGAAAAATATAGCAAAGCCGTTTCGCAAACTCCTGCCGAAAGCCTCGAAGCATCCGAATAATGGTTCGCAAATATCACCGGAGTTGATTGTGTCGCGCTATAAAACCCGGGTACCGCCCATGAAGGATCCCGATCTTGCGGCCCATTTAAATCAATTTTATGGTCTGCTGAAGTCCTACGATTCAGTTCCTAAAAAACTGGCTCTTCTGGATCCACAGAAATTAGCTGAAATTATTGGTATCTGCGAGGATATCGGCGGTAATTATTCCTATTTGAAATTGAAAGGCAGTATCGAGGAAAAAATCAAATACCTGGAAACCTATTTCTCCAAAGAAGTTAGTGTCATTCTAAACAGAGCCTATGTCGCCGATGGTTTGTTTGAGCTGAGAGGCTATGATTTCGCGTCCTATACACCCGCAAGATCGTATCGGCTTGTTTCTTTCAGTAACGATGGCGAACCAACGGCATGCGTTCTGACAGATCAAAATAAAATTGATTTTCAACTTAACGATGTTGACCTTATCAAAAACATGCACTTACTTGAACAATCGCTGAGGGCAAATCCCAGCATCAGCGAAGCGTTTAGCCGTTGTGTCGAAGGGCAGGCAACACCGATCAAATTGTTTTTCAATAAAAAATTGGAAATTGACTATGCCAAAACGGCACTTCCCGCCGTATACCAGAACGTATTTAAAATGTTTGATGTGGGAAGGAATCAAAGGAACCTGATTAAACCGATTTTGAACTATCTGCAGGTCGGCGTATCATTGAACTATATCCTTCCGGAAGAGGATCCTGAAGATCGACTGTATACGCACATTTCTGTTTTACATGATTTTAGAGCACTGGAACCATTGCGAAAAAATCTACCGCAAGTGTATTCTGCGCTGTTGAAGCAAGCGTTTTTCACCGAGGCAGGCAGATATTATTTGCTGGATTCCATCAATGGGTATAGCAATGAATAGTGATTACAAGGAAAATGATTACCTGTGGATTAAAGAACTGCTGGACTATCCCGCGACCTTGGAAAAACGTCTGGGCGGATTTTCCGATACATCGCAAATTCTGCTTCCTGAGGATCCCATCGACTGCGTCATCTTCCAGGATCGCGCCAAAAGGGCCATCAGAAAAATTGCCCAGAACAAGGGACACATTCTCATGGTGGGGCGGCCGGGTACCGGGAAGTCCATGCTGGCAAAAATGTTTGAAGAAGTTCTGTCAAAATCCATTGGTGACTATCTCAGGCCGCAGGAGACTATCGTGGCCTATCCGGGCAAAGATCGTAACCATATCCGGGTCGCCTATGAAAAACCTGCCAGGCTGGATAAAATACTATCCAATTGTAATTCAGCCATCGAAATCGCCCGCAGCAGCATGGAGGAATTCAGTCTCTCCGATCAGATCCAATCAGCCAGAAAGGTTAAGATCGGTCTGATTTTGGCCACATGTTTGGGTGCCGCCGGTGGTTTTTTTTTCCCGCCGGCATTTATTGCCGCCGGTCTGACCGGTATGGGATCCATTTTCATGCATATGCAGGAGACCAACCATCGGGTCCAGGAAAAAATTCAACGTGAAACCCAGACCGGAGCCAAAAACGACGTCAAATATCTGCAGGATATGGTTCCCCAAGTTTTATACGATCCGCGCCAAGACAAAGATCTCATGGCCCGAGTCTCCGAGCCGAGTGCCAGAAACAGGAAAGGCGGATTTCGTCATGATCCCTACCAGTCAGGCAACCTCCAGACACCTTCCCACCAGCGGGCCTATCTGGGCGCCCATGCCAAATCTCCGATCATTTATATCGATGAGTTAAAAACCATGGTCAAAGTCGGTTACATGGCGGATCTGTTGGAGATTATGCAAAACAAGCAGTATGTTCTCGAAGGCGGCCGCAGCACCGGCAGTGGCGCAGCGGATCGATCCGAGAATCATCTAAAAGCCGACAACATCATCGTGGCATGCTGCAACCACGACACCCTTGCATATTTGCAGGAAGAAGGGGACGGTGCATTTTTAAGCAGAATTGAAGATAAAGGCGAGATCATCCATATGCAAAGCGCCGTGCCCGAGACCGATGAAAACGTCAGACAGATCGCGCAATATGTTAAACAGGAGATAGATAATCTGGCAGGAGAATTCAAAGAGGCCTGGGGGGAAATCATCGAAAAAGAGGGCTACGAAAGCGTCAGGAAAAGAAGCGAGCACGTTTACGGCAGGCCGCTTCCAGCAGATTTTAAGCTGACCGTGCGCGAGTTTTCAAAATCCGCTGTCTTGGAAATCGCAAAGGAGCTGCGCTGTCGTGCCTCGGACGGAAAATTAAGCAGCATATTGCGGCCTATCAATGGCATCATTAAATCGGCCGAGTTTGAAGCTGTTATGGATAACGCAGCGCGGGTTGAACCGCAGCATGTACGGCATGCTCTGGAAGAGCACTTAAGCCTGGAAGGGGGACTTTCCAGAGAAATCGGCGAACACAAAAAGTATCTAAAGAAATATATCAGCGCCATGACCAATTCCATCGGTTACGTGGTCGGTCTTGCCGTCATTCAAGCAAAATCAAGCGGCCAGATGTACGGCCAACCACTGCCGATTCACTGCCAAATTAATGTGGGTAATACCGATAATGTCGTGGCGCCCGGCAAAATCGGCGATATCGCCAAGGCCGCTGCACAAAACGTCCGGGCTTCCATAAAAAAAGTGCTGGAAAATATCGGTGCCCCTTATGTGGGTCATGAAATGTACGTGGAATATATTCAGGCTCATGGAGGGGTGGAAGGTGACAGTGCCTCGGTGGCTGTGGACATCGCGCTGGTATCGGATTACATCAAGCAACCGGTAAATCAGCGTTACGGGGTAACCGGCTCATTGACCGGAGATATTATCCTGGCTGTCGGCGGGGTGACTGAAAAAATTCGCTCGATCATGGACCCGGACTTGGGCATGGAAGGCGCCTGCATACCGTGGCTGAATAAATACGACGTCGAGCCGCTTTTGATAAACACGGAAAATGAATATATTCAAAAAGATGACATTCCAGGTATCCGAATTTTTCGCATGAGTGAGAAAAGAAACCCCTTTGATATTTATTTCTGCAAAACCAAATACAATGCCTACCAGATTTTGATGGGGTTGGGAAAAGAAGAGATTCAGACCCGAATGGTCGAGAGAAGCAAAGAGAACCTGGCGTTTATGCAGAATTTAAGAGGAAACCAAGATAGAAATCCGGACACCGGAGGGGGCGATAACTTGTCGAAAGAGATGCATAAAATTTAAATATCCAGCCACGAAGGCACTAAGCCACAAAGATTATATTTTTTTTGTGTCTTCGTGTTTTAGTGGCTGAACTTTTTCAGTAAATTTAGTTAGGGCGGCCCGAACGGCCGTCGAAATTAGTTGTCTTTTTTTCAGATCGTCTCGCAATCCCCTGGTAATTTCAAGCTGCACCCCTTGTTCATTTGCCCCACGATTACAAATATTATTGGGGTTTAATCCTTTAAATTTGCCATGTCCGTTTGGAACGATGATTCCCCTGGATCCCAATTCATCGGCAATCGCCAATTTTAGCATTTTATCTAGACCCCCCAGATAAACGAATCTTTCTTGGCCGGTGCAGGCATGAATCGCAACCACGACAAGGGATTTCGATACCATTCTAACTGCCATGGGCTCATCGAAATTGTGGCTGGTTATATGCAGGCGTCGATTGTTTTCCTTTTTGATACCCTCAAAACAATAGTAGTTAAATCTTTGAGACGCGATTCTCCTGGCAATATCGGATGTTCCCGGTTCGATTTTACCACCGTGGGGCGCAATAATCGTTATACCGGAGCCAACCTCAATGGCAGAAATTTTATAATCTTTATTTCTTTCTTCATGATTATCTAATTCAGCAAAACAGCTGTATGTATCGTGCGCCATGACATCTCTTCCAGTATATATTCAAAGGATATTTCCATTTCATAGACCCTATTGATTCAATTTGCAATCTTCAATCTTCAATTCGGACGTGCCCAAGCAGGGATATATCAGAGTAAACGAATGCCTAAATTGCCTAAAATTCTTGTTGGTAAACCTTGGAAAATTCTGAAAACATGTTATAGTATACCTACCGGTAGGTAAGGTGTCTGTTGACCAAATAAAGATTTTTTTAAAACGTATAATTCTTTTATGAAAATGAAAAGTGAAATCAAGCCATTAGAAGCTGGGACGCGGGAAAGGCTATTGGAAACCGCTTCGCAATTGTTTGCCTCAAAGGGATATGCTTCCACCTCTGTGCGGGAAATTGTTGCCCGGGCCGGTGTCAGCAAACCGGTGCTGTATTATCATTTCCAAAGTAAAGAGGGTCTGTATTACGCCATTTTGGAGTGGGGGGCGGAAGTTCAGAAAAAAATCATAGACGACGTGTTTGAAGTGTCGGGGACGGTGCAGAGTCGCATCAATTTTCTCTATCGAAGAATATACGAAGAGATTCAGGAGTACCAGGGTCTATATGCAATGATTCATGGTCTCATTTACGGCCCCCCTCAAGGTGCCCCGGCATATGATTTTCCAAAATATCACCGTCAGATGTTCGAGGCTGTTAAACGGATATGTGTTGAAGGCCTATCGTCAGGAGAACTCAAAAAAGCCGATACGGATGAAGTTGCCTTTTTGGTGCTCAGCCTAATAGATTCTAGTTTGAATCTGGCGAAGATTTTGCCGGAACTGGCGGATCCGAAACGCCCCGAACGATTACTGCGGCTTGCCTTTCAGGGCTTGGGCCAAGGAATGAAGTGATCAATGAACACGGACAGGAATATTCATAAGATAGGTCCGGCCATATTGACTGCGTTGCTGGCCGTTTTTGTGATGATGGGCTGTAAGGATAAGGAAAATATGGCCATCGCTGACAACAGCTCACGTGAGCTTGCCGCGACTTCTGTTACGATATCCGTTGTGGCACCGGTAACCATCCGGGATGTCGTTTTTTTACCCGGCGAAACCGAGGCCTATGAGGATGTCAAGGTGGCTGCCAATGCTGCCGGCCGTGTCGAGTGGATCGGACCCCGAGAAGGTCAAACCGTGCAAAAGGATGAGCTGCTGGCCCAAATAGATGTCTCTGCTCACAAAGCGGCCCTGGAACACGCCAAAGCGGCCTACAATCTGGCCAACCATTTATGTGAGAGACGCCGGCGGCTTTATGCCAACAAAATTATCGCCCGGGAGGAACTGGATCAAAGCGAGACCCAGCTCAAACTGGCGCTGACCGATCTTGATCAAATCAAGGTCAGGTATAATCATGGG
>JARFPZ010000606.1 GCA_029288035.1 Desulfosarcina sp. | reverse complement strand
GGAAAGAACGGAGGAGCTCTATTTGCCGGACAACAAAGTGGTCCGCAGCGAACAAGTGCTGAATGAAATAACCAGCGCGCCGGGAATAACTCCCCAGGGGGTACCCGGCATACGCTCCAATATGCCGGCTGACGGCACTGTCTCTCAAGAGAACAGGTCATTGGAAAGTAATTCAATATTTGAAAAAAAAGATCGCACCGTCAATTATGAAATCGGTAAGGTTATCAGTCACACAAATGATCCGGTAGGGGAAATGACCCGGATTTCAATTGCGGTTCTGGTGGATGGCACATATAAGCGCATCGAAAAACAGAAAGGAACAGTTGAATGGGAATATGTTCCCAGAACAGCCGAAGAAATGGCAAAATTTGAAAACATTGTTAAGCGGGCCGTGAACTTCGATTCAGCCCGCGGAGATGAGGTTGATATTGTAAATATTCCCTTTGAGACGAAAAAGTTGGACGAAGAAGAAACACCTGTGGCTGAGCCTGAATGGCTCGGTATTCTTAAAAAGTACCAGCCTTATATGAAGTATGGTTTTTTAAGTCTTTTTTTAGTTTTATCTTTCCTATTTTTTGTCAAACCTTTAGTCCGCTGGCTGACTGAATATTCGTTTGGAGACATGCAGATGTTTAAGCAACTTCCAAAAACCGTAGGGGAGCTTGAAAACGATTTTGATCCTGCCGCTAAAAATCTAATGTACAGAGATCAGGCCACTCAATTGATTGCCAGTGATGAGGACGCATCATTGGGAGTGATGCGCGACTGGATTAAAAATGAGTAACCGTTTTAAACCCAGTTGTCTCAACAACAATTATGGACTATAGCCAATTAAAAGGCCCCGTAAAAGCCGCTATTTTGGTACGCTCTTTGGGTAAGGCGGCAGCAGATCGACTGCTCAACAGCCTGAGTGATAATGAGCGAACGGTAGTGTATCGCCAGCTTGATCAGATGGGGACGGTATCGGCAGAGATTACGGAACATGTGGTTAAAGAGTTTGCGGAAATAGCTGCTCGGCGCATGCAAAAAGGGCAGATAGCTTTGCCAGCAAGATCCGGTAGTACATACCAAGCCCAAGAAGATATTGGAAATCCACCCGATGAAATAGAAGGACTTGAAGCGATTGCAGCCTTGAGCGCCGATGAAATCTCTGATCTGATTAAAGATGAGCATCCTCAAACCATTGCCATAATATTGCTTCATCTTAAAACAACGATTGCTAGTGATGTTATCGCTAATTTGCCTGATGATATAAAAACGGATGTCTCGATGAGGGTGGTCACTTTGGAAAAAGTGAATGCCGATATAGTTGAAGAGGTCAATGAGGTATTCAAAGAAATTCTTAAAAATAAAAAGCGCTCGATTACCAATATCTGCGGCGGTGTCGATAGACTGGCCGAAATATTGAATCAGACGGATGAGATTTCAAGTGAACTGATTTTAAATGAAATCGAAGAAACAGACGCAGAGATGGCCGAGCAGATCAAACAGAAGATGTTTGTATTTGAAGACCTGGTGCTTGTTGATGACAGGGGATTCCAAAAATTACTCCGAAAAATTGAGACAGTGGAACTTGCAACTGCTCTTAAAGCCGCGCCTGACGAAGTCAAAGATAAAGTATTTAGGAATATGTCGGAACGCGCTGGTGCCATGTTACAGGAAGAGATTGAAGATCTCGGCCCTGTCCGGATGACGGAAGTTGCTAATGCACAACAGGCAATTACTTCAATTATCCAGGAAATGGAAGTCAAAGGAGAAATCATAATCAGTGGAAGACGAGGAGAAGAAATCATTGCCTAAACCCGATCATCGTCCCCTCCAGAGGGGGATTGCCGGGTTCGGGTTGCACTGTTTTCCGGATATTGCTGTTGATGAGCCAAAAAATTCACAACAATGTTTGCCGACGGAGGAAAAATTTCGACGGCTTACGTATGAAAATATCCGATCAAACGACCCCGATACGACGGCGCAAGCCGATGGTGACGAAATTTGTCGTTTTAGAAAAGATTCGATATCTACTGCTCAATTGAACGAACAAGCTTACCAAAGGGGTTTTGTCGACGGTTGGAAAAAGGGAATGATTGAAGGTGAAAACACCTTTGACGAACAAGCAGAAAAAAAAATAAAGCCACTCTTGACCAGTCTGCAAGACATGTTATCCCAGCTAAATAGCCTTCGCAAAGAGACCTACCAGGATATCGAAAAAGAAGTGGTGGAACTGGCTTTAGCCATCGCTAGACAGGTTATCTGTCAAGAGATTACCATCGATAAAGAAATTGTGATATGTGTAGCCAGAGAAGCCCTCGCAAAAGTTGAAGATCCGGGAAAAATAAAAATCAAAATGAGCCCATCCGACCTGCAATTTATCAAAGAGACCCGTGCCCAATTGTCAAATATGATAGAAAATATCGACCATGTTACTCTTGAAGCCGCAGAGAACATTCAAAGTGGCGGTTGTATCATCGAAACGGATTTGGGTGAGATTGATGCCCGGATTGAAAAGCAGTTACAGGCCGTCGAAGAGTCATTTAGAACGGTTGTGGAGAAAACTTGATATAAAACCAATGGCTGTCGAGGTAGATTTAAAAAAATATCATACTTGCCTGGAATCGACACGTCCCATTCGCACCACTGGGCGCGTAACCGATGTTGTCGGTTTGGTTGTCGAAGCTCATGGCCCCGTTTCCTGCCTGGGAACCGTATGTGATATATACTCCAAACAAAATAACCGTAAAATCACCGTTGAAGTGGCCGGCTTTAAAAATAATAACGTATTATTAATGCCTCTCGAAGAAATTCTCGGCATTGGACCGGGATGCCGGGTTGTCGCACGACAGCAGAAGGCCGTTGTACCGGTGGGTCCGGGTATGTTGGGGCGAGTCATTGACGGCCTTGGAAATCCGATAGACGAAAAGGGATCGATACTGTGTGAAGGTGAATACCCGATTTATGCAGCTTCGATTAATCCGATAAAGCGAAAAAGAATTTATCAGCCTTTAGATTTAGGTATTCGGGTTATCAACGGACTGCTAACCGTTGGGTGTGGGCAGAGAGTGGGAGTTTTTGCAGGTTCGGGTGTTGGTAAAAGCGTGCTTTTAGGGATGATTGCCCGTAAAACCAGAGCCGACGTAAATGTGATAGCTCTCATCGGTGAACGCGGCCGAGAAGTCAATGAATTTATTGCCAAGGAACTTGGCAAAGAAGGGTTGGAAAGATCCGTAATTGTCGTTGCAACTTCCGACCAGTTGCCGCTCATCCGAATGCGAGGCGCCTTTATTGCTACGGCTATTGCCGAGTATTTCAGAGACCAGGGTAACAACGTCAATTTGATGATGGATTCGGTGACTCGCTTTGCAATGGCTCAACGGGAAATCGGGTTGGCCCTGGGGGAACCGCCAACAACAAAAGGTTACACACCGTCAGTTTTTAACTTATTGCCCAAACTACTCGAACGTGCTGGAACTTCCTCGGGCACTGGTACGATAACCGGTTTGTATACCGTGTTGGTGGAGGGAGATGATTCCAACGAGCCCATTGCAGATGCGCTGCGGTCGCTTTTAGACGGCCACATCGATCTCACTAGGGATCTCGCGATGGAAAACCACTATCCTGCAGTAGATGTATTAAGCAGTATTAGTCGAGTTATGGATGATATTATCGATGACCAACACAAACAAAATGCCCGTCGGCTTAAACAAATACTGGCTACCTATCGCAAAGCGGAAGATTTAATAAATATTGGTGCTTATGTGGCTGGCAGCAATCCTAAAATCGATTATGCCATCAAAATGTTTGACTCGATTACTAACTATTTGAGACAGACCATAGAAGAAACAGTAAATTTTGAAGACAGCATCGCCCAACTAGATGTCCTGTTCCGAAATGGTGGGACGTCAAATCTGACTGCATCGGAACTAGGGTGATGATAAGGATTCCTTACGTGGCTTCTTATCTGTATACCGTTTTAATTCCACGATAAATTTGGATAAGTTAATTTAATGTACCGCTTCAAATTGGAAGCACTTCTTAACCATCGCCGCTATCAGGAAGAGGTCTGTCAGAAGGAACTGGCACAGGCGCAGAGGGAACTTTCTGATGAGCGGGTAAAACTTAACCGGAAAAAAATAGTAAAACAAGAAAGCCTCGAGAAACTGCAAGCCAAAAAAAAAGAAAACCCGACCGTATCCGATATTATGTTACATATGAATTATCTAACAGAATTGTCCAAGGATATTGAAAACCAAGCCTTGCGAGTCCAAAAAAGCACAAAGTATGTTGATCAAAAGCGCCACGAGTTGATCTCTATCATGAAAAAGCGTAAAACCCTCAAGAAAATCAAAAATGCGGATTTGCAGGCTTATCAGCAAAAATTGACGCAAGACGAACGCAAATTAATGGATGAGGTTGCTTCGACTCGTCATGTCCGAAAGATGTAACCTGATTGATCTCGAATTGGGGTTCCAGCTTCATCCTGGCGGAACCTGCGCCTTAAGTTGATTCTGTTTCCCATTTTTAAATCTCTACTTTCCAACTTCCACACTCCGACTTCCTACCTTTTTCCTCGACCCTTATCCCAGGCAATGCTTTCCGTCGATAGGTAAGAATTGCCGGTCTGGCTTCAATTAAAGGTAGATTATAGATGAGTTCAATCGTCGGAAAATAGCCATCATGTTTGTTTTTAGGAAATGCTTAATTGATTATTTAATAATATTATAATGAGTTAGGGATATTTCGAATTTCTTGGTTCCCAATCTTCATACTCTACCAACTTTTTGGCACACTCCATGCTTATATGACGAACTAAAGTAATAGATAGGCATTTTTATGAATTTAACCTTCGAGGAAAATGCAAAATGACTGCAAGCATGTTCTTTTCCCAGACCATTCCTCAAATCCATTCCCCCGGACTCGATAGCGGCCAGATGAGAGCTTCTGCTCAAGAGAGCAAAACAGCGAGAAAAACCATTGATGCATACTCTGGAAACGACGGTGAAAGTTTTTTGGATACCATGAACGAAATTACCAAAGACCTCAATCAGAGGCCACCCGCGCGGGTTGCCCGGCAAGTGAAATCTACAGAAACTCATATGTCCGATTCTGCTGAAATATTAGATTCAGGGAATCATTCGGCAGACGCGCTTGACCTCGGGACTTTCGAACAGACGCCAGCGCCGGCAGATAACCTGGAGAATACAGAACTTCAGATGCCCCATGGTTTAAATTTTTTGGAAATTATCGACACCCTTGAAAAATTGGGATTTCTTAATTCAGCGGGAGGAGCAAGTTCGTCAAATAATTTGGATGGGATGTTGAGTGATGAAGCAAGTCGGACCACTTTAAAAATGCTCATGACCCGTCTTGGGCAAAACGATTTCGTCCCGTCTGCCGAGATGAAAGTCGAATTAGACCGTATATTACGATTTATAGCAAACGCCCAAACAGGCAATGGTCTATCCCGCAACAATGGAGACCCTGAGGCTGACCTTAATGATAGTCGCTCGGCAGTATCCCCGGATCTGGATCAAATGTTGAAAAGAATCGCTTCAAGCCAAGATGAACTGTCAAGCCATCCCGGCAGGCGCAATGGGGAGAGCGGCCACGGCGAAAAGTCAACCAACCCTCTCGCTGCAACATTACAAAACGATATAAGACAAGCGAAGTCTCTTCAAGCGGCTGGAGATTCACAATTTGCTTTTCGATCGGAGGTCCAGGAAAAGACCGAATCGCTAAAATTAGCCGTCGCGACCCGAACGGTTTCAGCTGAAGACAATGAAAAAACCCGAGAATCAAGGGCATTAGAAACATTTCGCGCGGATGACTCCGGACGTAAGGACGGTTTGGATACATCGAGTAAAACCGGGGCATCCAGCCAGACCAGTCTTATTAAACGGATTTCGACTACGCTTAACTCCGGGAAAGAACACGGCGGTGAAGCGGCACTAAAGAATTTACCGAAGAATGAATCCGCAGCGGCAATAAAAGTAACAAACGATGATCAAACGGCAAAGGCTTCAAATGCTGAACATCGTTATGACGGCGCTCCCGTTCAGAACAATGCGGTGAATACTGCATCCTCGCCGGTTACAAAAATGATACATGATTCTATATTGGCAAAAGAAAACCAAATAAAAATCGATGTCAGCCTAAGCGATGAGCTTGGCGGGAGAGTACCTAAGGTGGATGCCGGAACCAACGACAATGGTTTGCTGAGCTCGCAAAATCAAAACGCAGAGAAGGCTTTTGAAGCAACTTCTTTATCTAAGCCGACCGATCCGGGGCAAGAAAGCCTCCGAAATCAGACTTTGGATCAAATTGTGCGAAAAGCCGTGATCTATATGAGAAACGGTCAACATGAAGCAAAAATTGATCTCAAACCGGAATTTCTCGGTCACGTTCGCATGCAGGTGACCACTGAAAATCATCAAGTGACCATAAAAATATTGACTGAATTCGGATTCGTCAAAGATATGGTTGAAAATAATATTCAGCAGTTAAAAACCGATTTACAGCAGCAGGGACTTAATGTTGACAAACTGGAAGTAGCCGTCTCCGATGACACTGATGGACATAAACACCGCCAGCAGAAAACCGGTCAAGCAAAAAACACGCAGCCCAGGGCGACTCGTATCGACCCAAACAATGGGGAAGAAGAAATCCGGGAAGAGACCGGAAATTTCGGTTTGAGGGACCCCGAAACAGCGGCCGTGGATTATTTTGCCTGACGCTGAGATGGTATAAATGAACTAAAATATATCTGACAAAGCACATAAAATGGTGATACATAAATGCTACCTTCAGAATTAAATCCCGTCTCTACTGGTTCCGCGGAACGATCGACCCCCAAAGCTCCGGTATTGGGTAAGGATGACTTCTTACACCTTTTGGTAACCCAGTTGCAAAACCAGGATCCGCTCAATCCCACCGATCACACGGAATTTACCGCCCAGCTGGCTCAGTTTAGCTCCCTGGAGCAATTAAACAATGTAAACGATAATTTAAAGGAGCTGCAAAATTATCAGGCGTCGACCAACAATTCCCAGGCGGTTTCACTACTTGGAAAAGAAATCACCACCAACGGTAATTTTTTGCAATTGGTCGAAGACGAATCGATTGACTGTGATTTTAGTTTAGCCCGGGATGCCGCTGAGGTCGTGGTGAGCATCTATGACAGCACCGGTAAGTTTGTTAAAGAATTCACAGAGAAAAATCGACCCGCAGGACGGCAGACGATAGATTGGGACGGAACTGACAAAGATGGTCATCCGGCGAAGGCTGGGAATTATACCTTCAAAATCCAGGCCGTTGATGCCAACGATCAAAAGGTTAAGGTCACGACCTTTTTTACCGGCACCATAGACAAAGTGACGTTTGAGAATAACACCCCCTTCTTGATATCCGGGGACCAAAAGATTGCCCTCGGTGACGTAATTCAAGTAGCGGCCCCGGATCATTTAGCAGAAAGCTCGCGATTGGAAGAATAAATTAAACTCTTAAATAATGGAGGAAGTAGAAAATGATAGGTTCATTGTTTGCCGGCATATCCGGCTTACGTGCGAATTCCACCGCCATGACGGTCATTGGAGACAATATTGCCAATGTAAACACCACGGCATTTAAATCCAACAAATCATCATTTGCCAATATCTTGAGCCAATCTTTGGGAGGAGGAGGTTCCGCAACTGACGGCATCGGAAGGGGTGTCGAATTTTGGGCCGCCTCACCATCATGGAGCCAGGGCTCTATCGAGACGACCTCTAATTCAACAGATATGGCGATCAACGGCAAGGGTTTCTTCATGGTTCAGGATGACTCCGGCTCGTCCTTCTACACCCGGGCCGGAGAGTTTTCCTTCGATAAGGACGGGTATCTCGTAAATCCGGATGGGCTATATGTTCAAGGCTATGCGGTTTCATCGATAGCCCCCGACGGCACCATCACCTTAGGTGCAATCGAAAATGTAAATGTACCCGGCGAAAGTATGACGCCACCCCAAGCCACAACCACTTCTACACTGGATATAAACCTCGATGCCGGGACGGCAATAGGTGATCCGCCCTATGCCAGCACTCAAACAGTCTACGATTCCCTGGGCAATCCCATTCCTTTAACCCTAAGCTTCGAGAAGACCGCTGCCAATGTTTGGACAGCGACTGCCACTGTTCCGGCTGGAACACTCAACGCTGGTGGGACTATCAGCATCAGTGATAACACGTTTAACTTTGGGAGCGATGGAACCTTAAACAACGGCACTGATCCTAAAATAACGATCACCGGATTGGCAAGTGGAGCTGTCGACATTAGCGACGCAGCCAGCTCCGCAATCACCTGGGATCTTTTTGATTCCACCGGTGCCACCAACGGTGATCTTACCCAGTATGCCGGTGACTCCACCACAAATTTCAACACTCAAGATGGATTTGCTGCCGGTAGCCTTCGCGGGGTATCGGTAGATGATAATGGATATGTGACTGGGGCCTACTCCAATGGAGAACTCACCCCGCTGTATCGAATTGTGCTGACCGATTTTCCCAGCTATTTCGGTTTAAGCAAAATGGGAAACAACCTTTATGCGGAATCCCGTGCGTCGGGTCAAGCCATGCCGGGGGTTCCACTAAGTGGCAGTTTGGGCAGCATCAGCCCCAACGCCATAGAGATGTCGAATGTCGATCTGGCCCAGGAGTTTGTTAAAATGATCACTACCCAGCGCGCCTTTCAGGCAAATTCCAGGGTTATCACCACCAGCGATGAAGTTTTACAGGAATTGATTAGTTTGAAACGATAATAATAGATCGCAACCGTTCACGGGTTTAGAGGTTCAAGGTTGGATGCTTAACTGCCCAATTTGGGTATGAGAAAGATCAACAAAAAAAGGTGAAACTGAACGGAGAGCTTTGAACCTGTGAACGCTTGCGAACACCAGTTACAAAGATCTAAAAACGAGGATTCAGATGTGAATAGTTTCCCAGATTTGTTCCGGATCGAAGGACCCTTTTTACCCTCCCCTCCCTGGTTTCCATCGTCAAAGACTTGACTGCCAATTACCAAAGTTGACGCCGATTCGCACGTTTTGTTCGAGGTTTGGTTTACACCGGGATCTGTGCAATCTTTTCATCGATATTAGATTAAAATCCCACCTATATATTCAATTGTATTGCGTTTCGCTTGCCTGTCGGGTATCCCCGTTTTTGTCTAACAACCTGGCCTAAAAACAGCTAATGGTCCGTTATTATATCCGATATCATAGTGCATGCCTCATTTCCCGATTAACCCATTAGATGAGTTTAGAACGTGGCGGCCATGTTGTCAGGTTGCCATGTTAGAGATACGGCAATTGGATGATGCGAGCTCTGAGTGCGCCGTTCCGTGGCACAATACTTGCTTTTAAGGAGATCGGCAAGATCGATCCATTTATTTCCGAGTAACTTTTCGCCCCATTTCGGTGAGTCTCGGCTACCGGTGTCCAATCAGCTAACGCTCCAGCGCGAAAAGCCGAGGGGTGAAAATCGTTCTGACAAAGAAGGATTTTAAGTAAAATGTCAAATAAGATTCTCATTATACTCATTGGTGTTGTGATGGTTTTAATGCTTGGTCTGGGTGGCGGCCTTTTTATGATGTGGAATAAATTGTCCGCAATGGAAACCCGGACCCAGAGTGCAGCCGAGAACGCTGAGCAAGGCGATCAGGATTCTTCGGTTCCCGTAGAAAAATTGTTGGGCCCGATTTTTTCGTTGGACACCTTCATTGTAAATCTTGCTGACAAGGGCGGCAAGCGATACTTAAGGATGACCATTGATTTGGAATTGGACAGCGAGGAACTAGAGAGTGAAGTTAAAAAACGACTACCTCAAGTGAGAGACAGTATCTTAACAATTTTGCCTACCAAGCGGTTTGACGATATCAGCTCTGCGAAGGGAAAAACCGCATTGAGGGATCAAATGCTGGAAAGAATCAACGGTTTAATGGCCCGGGGCAAGGTAACCAACATCTATTTTAAAGAATTTGTGGTCCAATAAAGGCGGCCGCTATGTCTGATCAGATTCTGTCGCAAGAAGAAATTGATGCCCTCATGTCGGCGATGGACAGCGGTGAGGTCGATTTAGAAGAAAAAATCAAACCGGAATCGGAAGTTGTTGCCTATAATCTTACATCCCAGAATATAATGTTGCGAGATCAATTTTATGCTCTGGAAGAGGTCTATGACAAATTTGCCACCTCATTGAACCGGTCACTTTCAACATCTCTGCAGCGAGCCATCGAGGCTGAGTTTGTTTCCACCGAAATGATGAAATATTCCGAATTCATAGATACCTTTTCAAGTCCCACAAATTTTACGATTTATTCCATGGATCCCCTCATTGGTTCGGCAATGTTGGTCATTGAACCCACACTTGTGTATTCGCTGATTGATTGCATGTTCGGCGGCGACGGCAAACCTGCCCAGCAGGTTCGGGAATTTACGCTCATCGAGCAGCGTATGATGCGAAAATTTTCCCTGGAGGTTTTGCATAGTCTGCAACAGGCTTGGATGATCATAGATCCTGTAAATATCTCCTTAAAGAAAACAGAGACCAAACCTGAGTTTGTTCACCTTGCGACACCGAATGATTTAATGGTGATTATCGTCTTTGCCGTTAAAGGAGAAAAATTTTCGGGAAACCTTCACATCTGTATTCCATACCTGATGCTGGAACCCATCAAGGAAAAACTTTCATCAAAATTCTTAGGCAGTAAAAATCATGACCATACATGGTCTGAGCAGTTACAAAAATTATTGCTGGAAATGCCCGTAACCCTCGTCGCGGAGTTGGGTTTGACCACGCGCAGTGTCAGAGATTTGTTGGACCTTCACATCGATGATGTGCTGCAGCTTGACACGGGACCGGAAGATCTGATTACCCTGTCCACTGGTAATGTTCCTAAATTCCTCGGATTTCCAGGTATTATCAAAGGCAACCGTGCTGTTGAAATCGCAGCTCTGGTACCGAAAAATGGAGATGAAGGATAATTATGGCAACAACGGATAGCAACGCTGGACAGCAAAAGTTTCGAAATGCCGATCTCAAGGAAAGCGATATGGCCTCCACCGTGCATGGTGCCCAAAAACCCAGCGAAACTTCAACCCGCGGCAACGCTTCGAATGCTGATTTGTCCGTGAATATGGAATTTTTACTGGATATTTCCCTTGACCTAACTGTGGAACTGGGACGGGCCAAAATGTTGATCAATGATATGCTCAAACTTGGGCAGGGTTCCGTAATTGAGTTATCCAAGCTTGCCGGCGAGAGCCTGGATATCCTGGCTAACCAAAAGCCGATAGCCAGAGGAGAAGTGGTGGTCGTCAACGATAAATATGGTGTCCGCCTGACGGAAGTAATCAGCCCTATGGAACGTCTTGAGAGGCTAAAATGAATACGGCGCCAGAGATAGTCTCGACCGCATTCCGGATGTTGACGGCACTGGGTCTCGTATTGGGAGGATTACTTGTTTGCGTTTATTTCATTAAACGATTTTTAAAGAGAGATGTGGGCGGCTCGAAGGAGCAGCTTATCAGGGTCATTGCCAGTCAGTATATCGGAATCAAAAAAAACATCTCTCTGATAGAAATTCCCGGATCTATCCTGGTGGTAGGCGTTTCGAATGACAATATCTCCTTGCTGACAAAAATTGAAGATAAAATTGCTTTAGATGTCTTACGCCAGGAAACTTCCCGCTTAGCACCCTCTTTTTCAGATCACCTGCAGCGTCTGACGGGCAGATTCAAACAGACTAGAAACAGTTCAGAAAAACGGGTATGACGGCTCAGCGGCGAACCTTTTGGTGACGGAATTTGGTCAACCTTTATTTCAAGAAAAATAACGGGCGGGTTTTGACTGATAAAACAGAACATTGCCAAAACAGCAGGTCGGCGTGTGCCTCAGGCGGGCGTTTGAAGGAATGGGCTTTGTGGGCGATGCTTGGTGTTTGGCTGATTCTGTTTGTGCCAAACAGCAGCTGGGCTGCCGATCCCGCTATCGCAACACCTTTTTTTTCCGTTGGGCTGAACAATTCTGAAGCGACAATGGCGCCGACCGTCACGCTTCAGATTTTCCTGTTAATGACGGTGCTATCTTTAGCGCCTGCCATCCTGATAATGGTTACATCTTTTACCCGGATTGTTATTGTTCTGTCATTGCTTCGCAGGGCATTGGGTACCATGCAAATGCCGCCAAACCAGGTCATGATCGGGCTGGCCTTGTTTCTGACATTTTTTATTATGGCGCCGGTCTGGCAAAAAATCAACCAAAGTGCGTTGCAGCCCTATCTCAATAAAAAGATCAGTAATCAACAAGCATTACAATACGCCGCTGCGCCTCTAAGAGACTTTATGTTCAAGCAAACCAGGGAAAAAGATCTGGGATTGTTTGTCAATATCGGTAAGTTAGAGAAGCCTAAAAATGTCGCTGACATCCCGATCTCAGTCCTGATTCCATCTTTTATAATCAGTGAGGTAAAAACGGCCTTTCAGATAGGTCTGTTGCTGTATGTGCCCTTTTTAATCATAGATATGGTGGTCGCCAGTGTTCTGCTTTCAATGGGTATGATGATGCTGCCACCTGTCATGGTTTCATTGCCTTTCAAACTGATGTTGTTCGTATTGGCAGACGGGTGGTACCTGTTGGTGGGGAGCTTAGTGAAGGGGTTTGTGTGATACCCGCCAAAGGTATATTAAATACCTGGCATTGGAGATGAATTGTGGTTTGTTGTGCGTTTCGTGTTGCGGGGTTGGTTTAGGGAAATTAATCATTTTATAAATTCGCAACTCATAGCTCGAAACCCGCAACACGTAACTCGTAACACGTAACTCGTAATATGACACCAGAATTTATAACGGGATTTTTTTTTGATGCCATCAAAACGGCTATCGCTTTGGCAGCCCCAATGCTGTTGGCCGGCCTGGCGGTCGGATTACTCGTGAGCATCTTCCAGGCGGCCACATCCATCAATGAGATGACATTGACGTTTATACCCAAAATGTTAGCCGTGGCTGTTGCCCTGATTTTTTTCTTTCCGTGGATGATGCAAACCATGGTTGTTTTTACCGAAGATCTGTTTGAAAATTTAATGCTTTATGTTCGTTGATATCGATGGTTTCCCTGAATGTTTCATTACCGCAGCTTCAACTGTTTTTTTTAGTTTTCTTAAGGGTGGGTGCTATTTTGATGAGCATTCCCATTTTTGACAGCAGGGGCATTCCCTTTTCCTTTAAATTAGCCCTGGCATTTGCGACTGGCATCGTCTTGTTTCCGCTACTGAAGCTTGATGCAGTTCCTATTGCAAGTGATTTTTTTACGTTGACTATCAGTGTGGCGGGCGAAATCTTTCTTGGATTGGCCATCGGTTTTTCCGTGAAGTTAATTTTTGCCGGAATTCAACTGGCTGGGCAGCTGGCAGGTTATCAAATGGGGTTAGCGATTGCCAATGTTATGGATCCGGCGACCAGCGAGCAGGTTCCTCTGCTGGCTCAATTTAATAATCTGATAAGCTTGTTGGTATTTCTGTCCATCAATGCACATCACTGGTTTATAAAAGCTCTCACGGAAAGCTTTCGATTGGTGCCGCCTTTAAATGTCAATTTCGGCAGCTCACTTATGGAGCATTTGATCCAGCTGTCCGGAGATATGTTCGTTATCGCGCTTCAGGTGGGAGCACCGGTAATTGCAGCCATGCTGATCACCAGTGTTGCGTTTGGTCTGGTTGCGCGAACGGTGCCTCAGATGAATGTATTTATCGTGGCCATGCCATTGAAAATCGGTGTTGGACTTCTCTTTATCGGATTCGGTTTGCCGTATTTTTCAACATTCCTCAAAAACATATTCAACGGTCTGGGACAAGATATTATTTTGATTCTAAAGACTATGTCGTAATTCTAAGATTTAATAATGCCTGAAAATACCGGTCAGGAAAGAACCGAGCAAGCGACTCCTAAGAGAAAGCAGGAGGCCAGAAAGAAGGGGCAGGTCGCCCAAAGCAAAGAGATTTCATCGGTTATGATTCTGATGGTATCCACGGCCTTTTTCTATTTTGCAGGTTCGTGGATGTTCTGGAACCTTTCGGAATTTATCAGCGGCGTCTATTTAAATATCGATGCCTTGCGCTTCAATGATGTTGCTGATGCCACTGCTTTTTCAGTGGAAACACTCTACAAATTACTAACGGTGCTACTTCCCTTTCTTATACCGATCGCAATTGCAGGATTTGTGTCAAATATATTTCAGGTGGGCTTTCAAATTAATACAGAGGCAATGACACCAAAATTTTCCAAACTAAATCCTATCTCAGGGATGAAACGTTTCGTATCCATAAAATCTTTGGTAGAACTCGGTAAGTCCATCATAAAAATCTTATTTATTGGAAGCATTGTCTATCTGCTTGTAAAAAACGATCTGATGGCATTTCCTGCCCTTATCCATCAAGATGTGGGGCAAATACTGGTTTTTATAGCCCGAGCATCCCTGAAAATTTGCTTTTTTGTCTGCTTGGCTATGCTGGTTTTGGCTGTGCTGGATTATCTTTATCAGCGCTGGCAATACGAAAAAGATCTGAAGATGACCAAGCAGGAGGTTAAAGATGAACAACGGCAAACCTATGGTGATCCGAAAGTCAAGGCCAGAATCCGTGGCGTACAAATGGAATTGGCTAGACGCCGCATGATGGAGGCTTTACCCGAAGCTGATGTGGTGATTACAAACCCGACACATCTGGCGATAGCGTTAAAATTTGATGCTCAAGAAATGATCGCTCCCCGTGTTCTGGCCAAGGGCGCCGGGTACATTGCGCAGCGTATCAGGGAAATAGCCGAAGAGAATCAAATTCCCATCGTTGAAGATAAATCTCTGGCAAGGGGTCTGTTTAAAATGGTTGAAATCGGTGATTATATTCCGGCCGAGCTCTACCGGGCCGTGGCAGAAGTGCTGGCATATGTATACCGCCTTAAAGGGATGTACGGGAAGACATAACCTTAGATTAATAAAAAAATTGCGATAATAAGCAAACGCTCATTTTTTCATGAACCAAAGATGGAATCTCAGTATCCGAAACGATATGGGTTGACCAAAACGCAGCACATTAAGAATTGATCTAATTTATAATAAACAAGATGACAATTGCCGAACAAACTGAAAATCTCAGCCTAATCCCAGGTATTTCAAAAAACAGTGATATGGTCACAGCAGTGGCCGTAGTGGCCATATTAATATTTATGGTAATACCGCTGCCGGCGACCGTACTTGATCTCCTGATCTCGTTTAATATCACCTTTGCCCTAGTTATTCTTCTGGCTTCCATGTACACGGTGAGCCCATTGGAGCTGTCTTCATTTCCATCGATCTTGCTGCTAATCACACTGTTTCGACTATCGCTCAATGTGGCTTCCACGCGCATCATATTGATCCACGGTGGTGAAGGCGCTTTGGCTGCCGGCAAGGTAATCAATGCTTTCGGAAGTTTTGTGGTGGGTGGCAATTACCTGGTAGGGATCATCGTCTTTGTTATTTTAGTGGTCATCAATTTCATGGTGATCACCAAGGGTGCGGGAAGAATTGCCGAAGTGGCTGCAAGATTCACTCTGGATGCGATGCCGGGCAAGCAGATGAGCATCGATGCCGATTTAAACGCCGGTCTAATCAACGAACAGGAAGCCCGCGAACGCCGGGAAGAGATTACCCACGAAGCCGAATACTACGGTGCCATGGACGGTGCCAATAAATTTGTTCGAGGAGATGCCATTGCCGGTATCATCATTACCCTTGCCAATATTATAGGAGGCTTGGCTATCGGTGTTTTTCAAAATAAGATGTCATTTGCCAGTGCCGCTCAAACCTACACATTGCTGACAATTGGCGACGGTTTGGTCACCCAGATTCCGGCACTGATCATTTCGACGTCAGCCGGTATTATTGTTAGCCGGGCGGGAGCCGGATTAAATTTGGGTTCGGCTATTACATCTCAAATTCTTTATCAACCGCGCGCACTCGGCATTACAGCTATTGTGCTTCTAGTATTTGGTTTAATTCCCGGTTTGCCCTTGATTCCATTCTGGACGTTAGCTGCTTTGACCGGAGGATTAACCCTGTTGGTTCATCGCGCGAGTCAGGAACGAAAGAGTGCGGCAGCGCAAGCACAGGAAATGGAGGAACAAGTCGTCCCCGCTGAACACCTGGACGCCCTGCCTCTGCTGGATACACTGGCAATTGAGGTGGGTTATGGTCTCATCCCGCTAGTGGATGCCGATCAGGACGGTGAACTTTTGGAGCGCATAAAATCCATCCGGCGACAAGTTGCCCACGAAATGGGCATTATTGTTCCGCCGGTTCATATTCAGGACAACATGCGCTTGAAGCCCGGCGAATATTCCATTCTGCTCAAAGGTAATGAAATTGATCGGTCGGAATTGATGACAAACTACTACCTGGCCATGAATCCTGGAACCGTCGAAGAAGAAATCGACGGCATCTCAACCAAGGAACCGACATACGGGTTGCCAGCGATTTGGATAAAGGAAAATGTCAAAGAAAGTGCCCTGGCAAAAGGGTATACGGTCGTAGATTTGGCCACTGTTATGACAACTCATTTATCTGAGATCGTCAAACGCCATGGACCTGAATTTCTTGGCAGACAAGAAGTTCAGCAGCTATTGGATAATCTCAAAGAATCTCATCCTAAAGTGGTGGAAGAATTGGTTCCCAATCTCCTGCCGCTGGGAGGGGTTGTCAAAGTTCTGCAAAACCTCCTAAAAGAACAGGTCCCTATTCGAGATTTATTGACCATTCTAGAGATCCTGGCCGACTGGGCCGCAGTAACCAAAGACCTAGATCTGTTGACCGAGTACGTGCGGCATGGCATGGCAAGGACGATAACAAAACTGCATCAAACAGCTGATGGCTTCATACCGGTCATTACCCTTGCCCACAGTGTTGAGACGGCTCTCGTTGCAGCAATCCAGCAAACAGATCGAGGCAATTTATTTGTCCTCGATCCAAATGTCACCCAAAAAATCGTGAAGAACCTGACACAAATTCTCGAAAAGTGCGCATCTCTAAATTATCAACCTGTGATTGTATGCTCAGCTCAAATTAGATTCCATTTCAAGAAACTCGTTGACTCATTTATACCGAGTATATCAGTTTTATCCTATGACGAAATATTAAGTACTGCCGAGATACAATCATTAGGCACACTGGAGCTTTCCAATGCAGATTAAACGATTTGAGGCAAAAAACATGACGACGGCGTTGCGTTTGATCAAAGGTGAACTCGGCCCGGATGCCGTGATTCTGACCGCAAGAAGTCTGAGGAAGGGTAAAGGTTTCTTCGGTTCGATGAAATATGCCGGCGTCGAGGTCACGGCTGCCATCGACACTCAACAGTTACCCAGGGAAAACAACAATTTCTCGGGTCGCAGAAGAAACTATCCCACTTGGGAGAGGTCTCGAATAAAAGATAGATATCGATTTGAAAAAAAAGAAGTCATCCGACCGACCGGTTATACCGGTCAAATTCCTATTGATCGACATAACTCCCATTCTGCAAGAAGGGGCGACTTAGGAGGTAACCACAAAGGAACTTCAGCCATATACCAGCAGGTATTAGCTCAGGAAGTCGATCGGAGTATTGCCTCTGAGATCATCGAGGAAATCAGGCGTAGATGCGCAACACCGAAAAAGATAGGTTGGAAGGATCTTAGGTTTCACCTCCCCTCGATTCTGGAGGATATGGGGGTATTGGTTGATGGAGATGTTTTTGGCTCTGGCACCGCCCGTATTGCTGCATTTATTGGCTGCGCCGGCGTGGGTAAAACAACAACCATTGCTAAATTAGCGGTCTTTCAGGCCAGGCGGTATAAAAAACGAGTCGGTCTGATTACGCTCGATAATTACGGTATTGCTGCGATCGAAGAACTGAGGGCGTATGCTAAAATAATTGGAATTCCGCTTGAAACCGCTGTCAATATTGCTGAACTGAAGCATAGCATTAAAAAATATCAAGACAAAGACCTAATTATCATCGACACTCCCGGAATGAATCTTCAAAATGAAAGATTAATCCGTGAAATAAAAAGCTATTTTGAAAAGTTATCCGATCTGCAAACCCATTTGGTATTGAGTGCGCCCACCAAAGAAAAAGATTTGATTGCGACTGCGGATGCGTTTAAAACGATGAACATTCATCGATTACTATTTACCAAGATTGACGAAAGCACTACCTGTGGAAACATGATCAATTTGCTGATACGAACCAACATACCACTGTCCTTTTTATGTTGCGGGCGAAAGGTACCAGATGATATCGAGGCGGGATCCACTAATAAATTGGTGGATTTACTCTTTAAATCACAAAGCTCCAAGGACCGGCAATTGGCAGTTTCTTCTCATCGATCTGAATCCGCGGTGGCAGCTCTTGAAGACCTGCCAGTGGATGGAGAATACTTTGTCGCCAACCAGAATTCTGACGTTTATCATCGTTCGGATTGTAAGTGGTCGAAGAAAATTAAGCCTGACAATATCATCACATTTTCCAGCATTCAAGCGGCAGAAGCGCAAAATTTTTTAGCATGCAGCAGTTGTAAACCAGATCGTCCACAATACCCTGGCCATTTTGATTCTAAACCTGAAAACAGAAATTTATCGAGTTTCCAATAAGCGCTTTAATTAAGAGGAGACCATCCCATAATGCGTAAGAAAGATCCCTCAAATAGGGTAATTAGCTTAACCCGCAGACGTGAGGAAAAAAAGGGTTTGTCAACGAAGACGAGCCGCCAAACGCGAAGTTCGAAAGCCCGGGTCATCGCAATTACCAGTGGAAAAGGCGGTGTCGGTAAAACCAGCATTGTCGGTAATATCGGATATGCGTTTACGAAATTAGGCAAGAAGGTTCTTATTCTGGATGCAGATTTGGGTTTGGGAAATTTGGATGTTTTGTTGGGACTGGCGCCTAAATACAATTTATCTCACGTTATCATGGGGGAAAAAACCATTGGTGAAATTCTTGTCGAAGGACCGGGGAGAATGAGTATTTTGCCTGCATCTTCCGGTATCCAGGAGCTTACCCATCTGAACAAAGATCAAAAGATTCAGATCCTGACACAACTGGATAGATTAGTTGACTGTGTAGATATTTTATTCATTGATACCGCAGCAGGCATCTCTTCTAATGTAATGGATTTTAATGCAACAGCCCAGGAAGTCGTGGTCGTGGTCTCTCCTGAACCGACATCCATCACCGATGCCTATGCCCTAATGAAGGTTCTGTCTCTTAAATATTCGGGAAAAACCTGCAAATTAATCGTAAATATGGTCAGACAACCCGAAGAAGGGCGCGAAGTCTTTCGCCAATTGCAGCTAGTAACCGACAGATTCCTGGATATTACCATCGAGTACCTGGGATACGTTTTATTCGATGACAAGGTATCCAAAGGAGTAAAAAGTCAGAAGATTGTGAGCGAATTGTTTCCGGAAACCCTGGCCAGCAAATGTTTTACCGACATAAGCAGGAAGATTTTCAACATGTCGCCAGTGAATGTTCCTGAAAGCGGTAGTAATTTATTTTGGCGGCATTTAGTTTAAAATAATTTTACCTGACTTTATTTTTCAATGATCGGGGAGTTAAAAATTTATGGCACCGGCACAGATATCCGCAAAAAATTACGGCCAAAAGGACGATTCATATCGGGATCAACTGATCACAGAATACCTTCCCTATGTCAAGCGCATCGTCCATCGAATTGCCGTCCATCTACCGTCAACAATTGATATTGAAGATTTGATGAATGTTGGCGTTATTGGCCTGATACAGGCTGTAGACCGCTATGATCCTAAAAGAGACAACAAGTTTATGACTTATGCAGTCTTTAGAATTAGAGGCGCCGTTTTGAGCGAACTTAGGTCCAGGGACTACTTATCCCGAGCTAATCGTCGAAAAATTAGAGAACTTGAAAATATTCATTTAAAATTGGAACAGAAATTAGGCCGGGAAGTTGACGACTTTGAAATCGCTGAGGAATTGGGTGTTGATATTGACCAGGTTCATCGCACAAAGCAGCTATCCAGCATTTCATTCATCAGCTTTGAAGAACTGGGCTTTTCTTCCAAGGATGAAAAGGAAAAGCTTATAAATTATTTGGTTGACAGTGAAGAAGATGCTTTGGCCTTAACGCGCCTGAAAGAACTAAAAAACGCTGTTGCCAGAGCGATCGAACAGTTGCCGGAAAAAGAACGCCTGGTTATTTCTCTCTATTATTTAGATGAGCTCACAATGAAGGAAACCGGCAAGGTGCTAAATGTCACTGAATCGAGGGTCTCGCAGATACACTCCCAAGCGATTTTGCGTCTGAGAGCCAAACTAAAAAAAGAAAAGCTCATCAGCCAATAATACGGGAGAAGGAATTTTCTTTTCGAATATGTTTGGATCGGACTTAGATTACCATCTCAGGACGGGGTTATCGTGGATAATATAAAAGACGCCATACCACTGACAGCCGTATCATCTGCTAAAAGCGTGAAGTCGATAGATCTCAGGGAGAATAACAACCGGAATTATCTTTTTAAAGACACGTTCAAGAAAAGACAGAAGAAAAAGAAGAGAAAAAATCCAATGCATGTAAAGATATCCTCCAGAGCCGCCCTGGTTGGCAACACGCTTGCTATCCGGCATTCTGCTGCAAAAAAGAAGGCGAAGGCGTTTATACCAAAAAGAACAATAGATATAAGAATATAGGTTTTTTGATAAATATACTTAAACATTTCGTTATGAGGCGCAGCCTTTCGATAAGTTATAGATAAGGAGTTGCAATGGTGTTTCAAGTACCCCAATTTTGGAACTTTGCAGGCGACGGCTTTCAAATTCTCTTATGCTTGCTTATGCTTGGTTTTTTTATCAAAAACCGGATTATTCAAAAAAAAAGCGCCCTTAACATAGCAAAAACTAACACCGAGCAAAACTTCAATACCCATGTCTTCAGCATAACCGTTGAGCAACAACTTAACCAGGCATTTACGAACATCATTGAAAATATTGCGGCCGAACGAAATGGATTGGAGAGCGCACTGGGGCTTAATCCACCGAGTCATCAAAATAAGGACATTTCTATGATACTGGCTCATTCACAGTTGTCCGACCCTAATGCAAATCAACGGTTAACTGATGACCGGATCGGAAGTGCAGGAAGGCATGATAAGATCCGAAAACTCGCAACCAACGGACTAACCGCAAAAAAAATATCTGAAGAGTTAAAAATCTCCATGAGTGAGGTAGAACTTATCTTGAGTCTTGGGGAAAAATGAACCCAGCGGCAAAAAATTCCTAAGACAAGACGGCTACCCGGCAAATAAAACATCCCTCCAACGGTACAAAGTTAGGGTTCTTTACTGAAATATTCCTTTTAACGCCCACCCAATACCGGTACACTGCAGTTATCCATCGATGCCTTTTTATTGGTATATCTCTTGCATTATTCTTTCTTCTACGTTTTGCATCGCAGCCCGGAATTGGTTTGTTAATGTACCGGGGAGCATAAAGACATTGTTTAAAATTGGATTTTGAGGTACGCAAATGAGCGGAGAAATCTATATGGCTGCAGTCGGCGCACTTGCCTATGAAAAAAGATTGCAAATTATTTCTAACAATCTCGCTAATTCCAACACGGTGGGCTACAAACAAGACCAGGGGCAATTTAAAATTTTTAATTTGACGGATATACCGGAAGGACCTATTCAAAATAGCGATGAATTAGACACCACTCAAGCCGATATGTTCTGGAATCAATTTAATGTTTATACCGATCATTCAGCCGGAAGTCTGAAAAATACTGGTAATGATCTTGATCTGGCTCTGGTCGGCAAAGGTTTCTTTTGTGTTCAAACACCAGACGGTATCCACTATACCCGCAAGGGTGATTTTACGCTCAATGCGGATGGTGTTCTTGTAACCCGCACGGGGTGGCCGGTGATGGGGGAAAGTGGTGAGATATCGATAGACGGCCAGGCAAATCCCCAGCGGCATAAGAAATTTTCGGTGGATGAGGAGGGTAATATATCCGTGGATGGTAACCAGATAGACAGCCTTCGACTTGTTGACTTTCAACCACCATACAATCTGACCAAGGTGGGTGAAGCCTTATTCAAGCCTGCAGAGTCCGGGCCGGCCGAGATCCAGGCTGGAGATGTTAGGGTTAGCCAAGGATTTCTCGAGCTTTCTAACGTTGACGCCGTCAAAATGATGACGGAAATGATCGAAGTACTTCGTGGCTATGAATCCTATCAAAAAATAATTCGATCCGTAGATGAAGTCAACTCAAGGGCAATTAACGAAATTGGGAAGATGACCTAATCTGAAACGGTTAACCTATATTACAACATTTGGAGCCAAACGACCCATTGATCTTAGGAGGGTAAATGATACGTAGCTTATGGACTTCAGCAACCGGTATGCAGGCACAGGCATTGAATCTCGATGTCATTTCAAACAACCTGGCCAATGTGAATACATCTGGATTTAAGAAAAGTCGCGCCGAATTTCAAGATTTATTATATGAAACCCTTCTGCCTGCGGGTACGTCATCCAGCCAAGACACCGAAATACCTGCGGGCATTCAACTGGGACACGGCACCCGGCCATCCACCGTCCTAAAGCTTTTTTCCCAAGGGAATATGGAAAATACTCAAAATGAACTTGATCTAGCGATCGAAGGTGACGGGTTTTTCCAGATTACGCTACCCAACGGTGAGACCGCCTATACAAGGGACGGGGCGTTCAAACTGGACAGTGACGGTCGCATTGTAAATTCCGATGGGTTTACCATGGAACCGGAAATTGCAATTCCTTCGGATGCCATGTCAATTTCAGTGGGATTGGATGGTACGGTCTCAGTGCTGCAAGCCGGAGAAAGTACTCCCAGTGAGATCGGCACCATCGAATTGGCCCGCTTTATCAATCCTGCTGGTCTAATCAGCATGGGCAAAAATTTGTTCATCCGATCGGAGGCCTCCGGAAATGAAATGACCGGCACTGCCGGCGAGGACGGCATGGGCACCCTGGCCCAGGGATTCCTGGAGATGTCCAATGTCAGTGTCGTTGATGAGATGGTGAATATGATCACGGCCCAAAGGGCCTACGAGTCCAACAGCAAAGCCATCCAGGCCGCCGACGACATGCTGCAATTGGCCAACAACGTTAAGCGATAAAATAACTAAATGAAAACATTAAATTACAAATTGCAAGCTTACAGTCATCTGTTCGCCCTTATTGTTTTTCTGCTGGTATTTTTGGGGGTGCCGGAAAGATCCCGGGAAATTAATGCAGCCGATTTAACCCGGATCAGAATTTTACCGAATGTTCAAGTCAATGATGAAAATATCCTGCTGGGCAGGATTGCATCGATCGAGAGCCATGATTCGCTTCTGGCTAAAAAATTGAATGAGCTCGTGGTTGCGAAGGCGCCGCTGCCGGGGAGGGCACGGACGCTGGAAAATCAGGTGTTTATATTGCGATTGAAACGAAACGGGATCGATCTGTCTCAGCTGGCGTTGGATATACCTGCCAAAGTCGTCATCACACGCAATTATATCGAGATCACTCGGGAAAAGATTAAGAAGTTGGTGACCGATTATATCCAAGCTAATATTTTTAACGATCATGTTGATGGCAGCATCAAAGATATCCAGGTCGTCGATAACCTGCAGCTGCCCAATGGTCATATAACCTTTAAAGTAGTACCGCCTCGCAACAGAGAGCTGTTGGGGAAAATTCCATTAACGGTGCATTTTGAGGTAAACGGCAAGTTTTACAAACGAGTCTGGGTGACCGCCACCATAGAATTGCTGGCCGAAGTTGTCATAACCAAAAAACCACTGGGAAGGCATAAGCCGATTACAGAAGACGATATCGAGTTGCTAAAAATGGATTTAGCGAAATTGCCATCCGGTGTGATCACCGACCCGGAAGCAGTTCTTGGAAAACGAACCAAAAGAGCTATTGGTACCAAAACTGCATTGAGAGCAGATCTGGTCGAATTCCCGCCACTGGTGAAACGAGGAGACGTGGTGGTTATCATTGCCGAATCCAGCGGGTTGAAAATAACCACCTTAGGACAGGTCAAAAAAAGAGGAAGATTCGGCGAGAGAATCCCTGTAATGAATTATGACTCCAAAAAAATTCTTTATGCTCGAGTGCTGGATTCCTCTACGGTAAAGGTTGAATTCTAAACGACAACAGGAGCTGCTGGTACAAAATGCGAAAAACATTAAGCCCTTCAATCATCGCTGTTGGCGCTGCTATTCTAACCGCTGGTCTGGTCGGATGTACGGGCGGCCGAAGCAACTTTCAACCGGCACTGCAGCATATGCAGGTCAATGAAGTAATGGTACCTCATCCGGCCAAGACATCCGTGGAAAATGATGGGTCCCTCTGGCAGGTGCGCAGCTCATTGAACGGAATGTTCATTGATACCAAGGCACGTAATGTCGGAGATATTGTTACGGTTGAAATTGATGAGTCTGCCAAGGCATCAAACAAAGCCAATACCGAAACCGGACGCACCTCCAGTCTTGAGGCCGGTATTGAGAAATTGTTTGGTATAGAAGACTGGTGGCAAAATCAGATATTGCCGAAAATCAGCGACGATTTACCAAGAATCGATCCATTCGGTAATCCTTCGGTCAAAGGAAGCATGAAAAGTGATTTTGCCGGGGACGGGGCAACTACTCGAAGCGGCACACTATCGGCTTTTATTACCTGCAGGGTCGTCGATGTCATGCCTAACGGGAATTTGAAAATTGTGGGAACCCGGGAAGTAATGGTGAATAACGAAAACCAGTTAATCATTTTGTCAGGGATTATTCGACCCCGTGACATTTCCGATGAAAATGTCATCATGTCGACGTTTATTTCCGACGCCAAAATTGCTTACAGCGGCTCTGGCATCGTGGATGATCGCCAACGACCGGGATGGCTTGCCAATTTGCTGAACAATGTCTGGCCGTTTTAGTATCAGACCTCCCCATTTCGTTTGCAATCGGGCCATGCTATTTGGACAAAATCGTTGTACCAATATTTTTCAGAAATGGATACGAGGCAAGAAATCACCATGGTTGCTTCAAGGTTGCTTGTTCAAATGAAAATTACAACGATCACCTGGATCCTAACCGTAGCGGCTGTTTTCTGTTTTAACGGACAAGCCTTTGGGGTACGGATCAAAGATATTGCGGATATTAAGGGAGTCCGTCAGAATCAACTGGTGGGCTACGGGCTCGTTGTGGGCCTGGACGGAACCGGTGACAGTGACAGTGCCATATTCACAATCCAGTCCATGGCGAGCATGCTGGAAAAAATGGGGGTAACGGTTAAGGCTGAAGACATCGAGGTGGAAAACGTTGCGGCTGTGATGGTGACGACTGATTTGCCGCCGTTCGCACGTACAGGAAGCAGAATCGATGTACTCGTCAGTTCCATTGGTGATGCCGAGAACCTCCAGGGAGGCACCTTGCTTTTTACGCCGTTAAAAGCTGCGGATCAGCAGGTTTATGCCGTTGCGCAAGGCCCGGTCAGTACCGGCGGGTTTGTTGTTGGCGGCGCCTCGGGTTCTGAGGTGCAGAAAAATTTCCCCACAGTTGGAAGAGTTGTTAACGGTGCTTTAATTGAAAAAGAGATCCCCAATAAATTTAACCAGAAGCAATCGCTGACGCTGACACTGCACAGCCCCGATTTCACCACGTCGTCCAGGGTGGCCCGGGCCATCAACATCGCCTTTTATGATCAAATTGCTCGGACGCAAGATGCCGGCACCATTGAGGTAAAAGTTCCCGAAAAATACATGGGCGAGGTGGTGGCACTGGTAACGATGATCGAAAGTTTGGGGGTTACCCCGGACACGATTTCCAAAGTGATTATCAACGAGCGCACCGGAACCGTTATTATGGGTGAAAATGTCCGGATATCAACTGTTGCCATTGCCCACGGGAATTTGAGTATCGAAATCAGCGAAGATTCCAATGTTTCCCAGCCATTGCCTTTTTCTCGGGGAGGAGAGACCGTGGTGACCCCGGAGTCCGAAATTCAGGTTCAAGAAGGTAACAACCCAATATTTCTGGTGAAGTCCGGTGTCAGTATCGCCGCGGTCGTCAAGGCTTTAAATGCACTGGGTGTTTCCCCGCGGGACCTGATTGCCATTTTTCAAGCGCTGAAAGCCGCGGGCGCCCTCCAGGCCGAATTGGAGATTATTTAGGAGATTATTTGATGGACGCTAAAATTTTGTCGACTCCCCAGGAGCTGGTCCTTATTGATCAAGTTTATCAAAATCAAAGGGTCGGCCATCGATTAAAATCCATAAAACCTCATACTGCCGATAAAGATGATCCAAAACTGCGTGCCGCCTGCGTGGAAATGGAGTCCCTCTTTATTTCCCACCTTTTTAAGGAGATGCGTGCCACCGTTGAAAAATCAGATTTTATTGATGGCGGCCAGGCCGAGGAAATTTTTACCTCCTTGCTGGACGTGGAAATGTCGAAAAAAATGTCGACGGCCGGTGGCATCGGTCTATCCGCCATTTTGTTGGAGCAGCTGGGCGCTAAAGCGACAAAAAAAATACCCTGAGCTCACAGCGAATTGAAGATGATATAGGAATGAAACCTTAAAGTTCTTTATTTTTTCAACCGATAATAAACCTATGAAATTGCGCTTATGCCAGGATATCCAATCATGAAAATGGATCTTATGACTCAACAGCTTTTGGAGGTTATCGAGGAGGAAAGGGAAATTTACCGATCCATGTTGACGTTGATTGACAAAGAAAGCAAAGCTGCGGTTCGATCGGACATCATTGCCTTAACCACAGCGGGAGAAGAAAAAGAAAATATTCTGGCAAAGCTTGCGCTAATTGAAGATCATCGAATGCGAGTGGTGAATGAAATCGCAGACACTTTGGGATACCCCCCAGGGGATTTGACCATTACCAAGATTTCTCAACTGATGGGAGAACCCTTCGCCGGACGACTAAGTCAGGCCGGCGCTGAACTGCTGACGGTGCTGAATACTGTGAAAGCTGCCAATCGTAGGAACAAACTGCTATTTGAGCATTCCCGGGAGCTATTAAGGGATTCATTCAATATTTTAAGTGAGCTGACCCGCTCCGACACGGTCTATTACCGCACAGGCAATATTCAGAGAACTTATCAGACCGGCAAATGCGTGAATGGCGAAATTTAAAGGTGGGTTGATTATGACAACTATTCCCGGTTTATTGAGTATCGGAAGTAAAGCCCTAATGGCACAGCAGAAAGGCATCAATGTTACCGGAAACAACATTGCCAACGTGAACACGCCCGGATATTCGCGCCAAAGACTGAATATGTCGAGCGATGTGCCGATTATGACCGGCAACGGGCTTATGGGCAGCGGCGCAAAGGCAAATAAGGTTGAAAGGGTTTATCAACGTTTCCTGGGCGTCCAGATCAACCATGAAACCCAGAGCCTGGGACAGTGGGAGGCACACAAAGACGGACTTGAAAGAGTCGAATTGATTTTTAATGAATCCGGCGGATACGGACTAAACCAGGTTATGAGCGAGTTCTGGAATGCCTGGCAGGACCTCACCAATAACCCCTCCGGATCGGTAGAACGCACTGTCCTTGTGGCTAAAAGTGAGATGCTGACGGCAACTTTTTCCAAAAACTATGAAGATCTGCAAAAGATCCAGCGGGATATCGATTGGAATATTGAGGGAGCTGTTGAAGAAATAAACCGGTTGTCTGAGAACATGGTCGACCTCAATCAGAAGATTATTCAGGTGGAGTCCGGCGGTCATATGGCAAATGACTACCGGGACCAACGCGATTTAGTGCTGAAAGAACTCTCTGAGTTAATTGACATTAACAGCTTTGAGGATGCCAATGGCGGTATCACGGTTTCGGTGGGCAGGGGGCAGGCCCTTGTGGAAGGTACACATACCTATAAATTGTCGACCCAGGCCAATGCCGGCGGTCATCAGGATGTTACTTGGTTGGACAGTTCCGGCAACACAGTGATAATAAGCAATAATATTTCCAAAGGGAAGCTGAAAGGCTGGCTGGATGCCAGGGATGTCGACATCGAAAATTCATTGAATAAACTGGATACCCTGGCCCAAAACCTGATGACGGAAGTCAACGGCCTTCATGCAACCGGCTATGGGCTTGATGGTTCGACCGGAAATGATTTTTTTACAGGAACTGCATCGGCGGCTGGCATTCAGGTCAATCCGTTGATTACCAATGATACCAACCTGATTGCCGCTGCGGAAGGTATCGATAAGCCGGGGGATAATGGTAATGCGATTGCCATCGCCAACCTGCAGGAAGCGTTGACGATGAACGGCAACACCACAACATTTGGTGCCTATTATGATTCAATGGTCAGCGATGCCGGCCTTGCGGTTCAACAGGCGACTTCATATTATGAGCATCAATCTCAAATGGTGCTTCAGTTGGAAAATTACCGAGAATCGATCTCCGGGGTTTCCATTGATGAAGAGGCGGTAAATCTGATCAAATACCAGAATGCCTATCAGGCAGCCGCAAAGTTGATAACTACTGCAGACGAAATGATGGAAACGGTATTGTCTATGATCTAATTTATATACCTGGAATCATGAATTTTCACAGGAGACCACCATGCGGGTAACCCAGAATATCACCACCAGTAATTTTATCAGATACATTCATCAACATGCTGAAAATCTCCTTAAGACCCAGCGGCAGATTGCTACGCAAAAGCGTATTAACAAAAGTTCCGATGACCCCCTCGGCATGGGACAGGTGCTCGGTTACAGAACCAATCTTGCCGCAACCGACCAATACCAAGACAATATTGAAAAGGGAATCACCCGGCTTGAATTCAATGAGGCCACCCTGGATTTAGCCTCCGATTTGGTCAACACTGCCAGACGGCTGGCTGCAGATTATTCTGGATCGACCCTTTCCGTCGGGGAACGGCAATCCCTCGCTTCTCAGGTCAAAGATTTATATGATCAGGTCATGCAGATGGCAAACTCGAAATTTAATGGGAATTATATTTTTTCCGGACATGCCACTGACACTGCACCGTTTTCTCATGTCGGCGATTTTAACGCAGCCTACAATGGTGATGATGGGAGATTGAGGATTATGGTGTCTGATAACGTGGAAGTCAGCATTGTTGCAGACGGTCGTAATATATTTCAGAACGCTGCCAATGGAGGGGTGAATATATTCGATGAATTGAAAAATTTGATCGATGGATTGGAAAATCCTGATCCAGTGGCGGGAAGCGCTCAAATCGAGGCAACCATCAATCCTCTGCAGGACGGCCGGGACCAAATTAATAGCAGAAGGTCCGAATATGCGCCCGTCCTATATCGATTGCAGGCCACAGACGAATATATGACCAACTTAAGACCCAAAGTGGAAGAGGCGATGGCAAAACTGGAACAAGCCGACATCACGAAAGCCGTTGTAGAATTACAAAGTTTGGAAGTTGCGTATGAAACCACCATTGCGACAGCAGGCAGAATCATCCAGCCGAGCCTGTTGGATTTTCTAAGATAGGTTGGACCCATGAAAAAAAGTGTACCTGCAATTCTATTTTTTCTTTTTTTGGTCTTTGTGCTAGCTCTTTCAGGGGCCACAGTGACCGGTAAAGATCTGGTTGAGCTAAAAAAGGCCGGGGTCAGCGACAGGACGATTCAGCTTATCGCTAAAGAGAAGGTGATCGAGACCGCTGCATTAAGCGTGGATGATATCGTGAATATGAAGAGGATGGGTGTGAACGAAAAGACACTACAGATATTAATCAAGGAATGCTCATTTTTGAATAATTCCGAGCCCGTTGTATATGGTATGGAAACACAGTCTATCCGACATATCAGCGCCCAGGATGTCATCAATCTTAAAAACAATGGGGTCAGCGACAGTATAATTCAGTCCGTCATAAAGGCAACCAAGTCCAGCAATGAAGTTGACCGAGAACGAGCCTGGCATATGCTGGAGAATTTAAACCTGAGAATCCATACAAGGGGTGACCGCTAACTCCATATACAGTACTTGGATTCGGATATCACACAAATACCATGACCATTGCCTGTCATAAATGCAATCACTATTATGTTACCTGGGAGCCGTATTTTCCCCACGGCTGTCGCGCCATGAATTTCAAATGTAAACGTTTGCCGATTAATGAAGTACGCATGGCGATGCGGGGAAAAGATTGCCTTGCTTTTGAGGTGAAGAAACACAGAGGCACATATCGGGATCAAGGCGCCATGTACAAGCGTTAGACAAACAGTCTAACAATTCGGAAATAACAAAAATCACGCATCACTAAATTCTTTAACTCCAGAAATTCCTGGCTCGGACCTTCCTTTGATTGAATCTGGAAGATAAGACAATATTGGATCTCCCTTAATAAAATGTGAGAATCCGTCATATCCCATCAGAGCAGGCCGAGCACCAAAACCTGAATCTTTATTTGCATTCCTTGCAATCTGTCCTCAGATAATTCCCAGTAATGAGCTCCCCATCGAATAAGACCGATCCTAACAAGCTGAAATCCATTCTGGTGTGACTATGTAAAAATCTGACTCTGCATGTCACAGCCTGCTTCATTTGAACCCAGAGGCACAGCTGCGAGGTTGCGACGCGACGGCGGGAGGTGCGGAGCGGAGGGGAGAGGGAGAGGGATTCGGCGAGATG
>JARFPZ010000442.1 GCA_029288035.1 Desulfosarcina sp. | reverse complement strand
GGATAACCTATTGCGGCATATAAAGATCCCAACCGGTCAATCTCGGATCCAAAACTTTCCAATCCCTCTGCCGAAATTTTTCACGATGATCGAGCGCCTTAAGCTTATGGCATCGTTGATCTTCCTCGATCAGATTGGTCATCGTTAGTTTTATGGCATTGCCCTTTTTTTCCTCAGTATCCAGCGTGTTGTGCTGTAAAGTCATGCTGATCAGATTGCCATCTTTATCGACAAAAGACCATTTCCAGGCAATGAGAATATGAAAAACGTCACCGCGATATTCGTCCGGTTCACCGTATTTCTTTTTAATCCGTTTGAGGAGATTTTCAAAAAACTCTTTACTCCCATCTTTATACTTTAGTTTAATCCTGACGATATGACCCGGCGCCGTGCAGTTGGCATAAGCAATATAGCCGCTTTTAATGCCTTTGATGGGTTTAATCTCCACCTCTTCGATGTTCTCCAGATACCGGATCGGCAATGCGGTTTCCATGATGACGGAATCCCTGAAATCAGCGATATCCCGGTTCAAGACGAACACACTGACCTGATGAGGAGCTTCGCCGGCCAGACAAATACTGACGATCCCTAAAAACGCCAAGCTTGTGATGAAAAATAGTCTTTTTTTCATTTGAATCCCCCAATACTGTTGAATATTTAAGATTTGCAGATGTAAAGATTCTTTAAGCTTAGCCAATAGGCCTGATGGCCACATTGTTTACAACTAAAGCCATTTGGCCATTTCATTTAAAACCAGTAATCAAAAACAGGCTGATTTATTTAAAAATCGCAGAATTATGTCTCTCCAGGTAAATGGTATCAGCTACTTGAGGTTAAAAGTAAATGGGCGTGAAATGGAAGAAGACGTCTCTTAGGATGAATAACTACATTGTGGTATCATGTCAAGTGCCTTTCAGAAGATAATTAATTTAAAAAAGGCCGAATAATTCTGCGAAAATAATAAACTATAGGAAAGGTATTACAATAAAGATGTAAAGAGCCGTGCATGATTTAAGGGTTTGAGAAAATTCAGAGATTGAGAACCCAAAAAAAAAATTTGTCGTAAGAATCAGGTGGACAGCTACCCTGTATTCATGATGCAATTCAGTAAAGTTTCTGCATAACCGCTAATCTTTTTGTATAAAAAATCATACAAATATCGAATACTTTTTTTATAATTTATGAATGATTTATTGCTCCTAAAGGGAAATTAAACCACTCCACAAATTTTTTGCTGAGCCAGTTGTAAATCCTTTTCTATAGTATTTTGTCCTTTAACTGGTTCAATTCACTATATTTGCTTTTCCATTCTCTCTCCGTAAATAACTGCCGAAGATCCTTTTGAATTTTCAAACGCTTAATTGTGGCACCTTTTTTGCTGCCATGCACTCGGAATTAATTGCTCGAGTGGGCAAACCATCTGAAAAGGTGGGACGCAAAGCCACTGGCCGCAATCCCTCTAAATAGGGAAAGGTAGCAGGGCTGCCGAGCGAGATTAGCACATCTGCTGGGTATATCTCGTAAGGCAAAGAAGATAGATCCAAAAGAGGTGCTAAATGTATAATTCTCAGTCCGGCGTCACTAAATGCTTTATTTTAGTTTTTTTAATTACCATAATAACTCTATTTGCGGCCTTTACATGCACTGCAGCAGACGTCACTATTGCTTGGGATGCGAATACAGAGTCAGATCTCGCTGGCTATAAGTTTTTCTATGGGACCGCAAGCGGAAACTATGATTTTTCTGTGGATGTGGGCAACACCACCTCATACACGGTTGCCAATCTTGAAGAGGGAGTAACATATTACTTTGCGGCCAAGGCATATAATACTTCTTATATTGAGAGCGCATTTTCTGAGGAACTCGTTCATACAGTTGTAGCACCTAACACCGCACCTGATATACCCAGCACGCCGACAGGTCCATCAACCGGTTATGTAATGACAAGTTACAGCTTTGGTACATCTGGTTCCGATCCTGATGGGGATTTGCTTGAATATCGATTTGACTGGGGCGATGGGCAAATCTCAACCTGGGGCAGCGCATACTCCAGATCACACGCCTATTCCTCTGTCGGCAATTACTGTGTAAAAGCTCAGTCAATAGATCCTTATGGTGCGGTCTCTGGTTGGTCACCATGTCTTGATATCAATATCGATCTTCAAACTTATACAATTACCGTATCGGAAGGGGCAAACGGAAGTATTTCTCCTTCGGGTCCGGTCACAGTCAGCCACGGCGCTGATCAAACCTTTTTCATCACTCCGGATTCTAACTATTATGTGGCAGATGTTCTGGTAGATGGCGCATCAAAGGGTCAAGTGGACTCTTACACATTTGCCGGTGTAATTCAGAATCATAGTATTTCGGCAAGTTTTGCTCGCCAAAATCAGATCCCCATTGCAGATGCCGGTATCGATCAAAACGTACCGATAAAAAGCACGGTGCAATTGGATGCGAACGGCTCCAGTGATCCGGATGGGGACCCCATATCCTTTGAGTGGTCCTTTGTATCTGTGCCTGCCGGCAGCACTGCCACGCTTTCCAGCTTTACAGCGGCGGGACCCACCTTTGTGGCGGATACCGCCGGCAGCTATATCGTTCAGTTGATCGTCCATGATGGCCAACTTGACAGCCAGCCGGATGCTGTTACGATTTCCACGCAAAACTCGCCGCCCGTGGCTGACGCTGGAGTTGATCAAAATGTCATAGAAGGACAAACAGCAGTGTTGGACGGAACATCCTCCACCGATCCGGATGGCATCATCGCCGATTACCACTGGTTTCAGACCGCAGGCCCTTCGGTCTCGCTGTCAGACACTAGTGCGGTCCAGCCGCAATTTCTTGCACCGGATGTGGGTCCGGATGGCGCAACTTTGACCTTTGATCTGACTGTGACCGATTCTCAGGGCATAACTGACACCGACTCCTGCGACATAATTGTGCTTTGGCAAAATCAGCCGCCAACGGCCGATGCCGGACCCGATCAGACCGTGGATAGTGGAAAGACGGTGACCTTAAATGGGGCCAATTCAACCGACAAAGAGGACGGAATTGTTTCTTATCGATGGGTTCAAACTTCAGGTTCCTCCGTTTCAGTGTCTGACCCTAGTGCTGCCCAGCCGACTTTTCTTACACCGGATGTTGATTTGCAAGGGCTATCCGTGGAGTTTGAGTTGACCGTGACCGATGCGAACGGGCTAACCAATAAAGACTCGTGCATTGTAAATATCACCGGGCATAACGAACCGCCAATCGCCGATGCCGGTGCCAATATTATTGCAACGCCCGGACAATCCATTGTTCTCGACGGCTCCGGCTCCCATGACATCGATGATGGCATCGCAGCCTATCAGTGGACGCAAATAGAAGGCAATGCGGTTGCATTATCCGATGCTCAGACTCCTTCAGCAGTTTTCATCGCACCCGAAGTTGGAAATGACGGAGAATCTTTTATCTTTGTTTTAACCGTTGTCGACCAAGGAGGCCTGAAAGATACGGACGTCTGTATTGTCAACGTCACCTGGCAAAACCAGCCACCTTCAGCAGTCACAAATGATTACCAGGAAACAACTGAGGGATTCTCAATTGAGTTGGATGGCCTCCAGTCGACCGATTCTGAGGATGGGCCCATACATTACAGGTGGCACCAAGTGGAAGGATCTCCCGTCACATTTGATGACCCTGAAGCACCGCAAACCACATTTAATGCCCCTCAGGTAGAAGCATATGGAGACAATCTGGTTTTCACCTTGAAGGTCAAGGACAAGGGCGGGCTTAAAGATTCTGCAAAATGTTCGGTCTTCGTCGTTCCCCAAAACAGCGCGCCTATCGCTGCAGATGATGCGTACGGCACTGTAGAGGGGGTTCAACTGATAATTTCTGCGCCTGGAATACTTGCAAACGATAGCGACGCCAATGGTCAATCGCTCCAGTCAATCCTGGTATCCAATCCTGACAATGGCAGTCTGACGCTAAGTGCTGATGGCAGTTTTATCTATGCACCATCTGCCAATTTTGTTGGAACGGACTTTTTTACCTATGCTGCAAATGACGGAACAATGGAAAGCAACATTGCAACAGTCTTTATAAAGGTCAATCAATCGTCCCCAATAATTTACGTTTCAGACATCACTGTCGATTTTAATAAAAAAGGACCTTCTCATCAGGCAAGGGCCCATGTGGTTATTAAAGACGATGCTGGTAACATAGTTAAAGAAGCCGCTGTTAATGGTAAATGGAGGATAAATGATTTGATAATTAATGAAGTATCGGCTGTAACCAACGGGGTGGGAGAGGCGAAGTTGGATTCTGATAAGGTTAAAGCGGGCTCCAAGGATCAGATGGATTTTGAAATTATTAATGTTTATAAACAGGGATACACCTACGATCCTATTATGAACTTTATGAATAATGCCTTTGTCGAAATTCCGTAAATGATAATTATCAGATCAGCTCATCAATTGACATCAATTGTAAGATCAAATTCTCCGGTTTTTGCAATTTGAATGACTGTCAGAGTGATGTAGAATATTAAAACTAAATTATTTTTTCACATCAAAACTTTTATTAATACTCGAACCGGGTGTTGTTTATCGTTGTCTATGGATTACGCTTTCAAATCAACCCCAAAAAGGAAGCTCTGTATGTTAGGTTTGCTGGACAAATCTAAACTCCCAGGTCATTGTGGGTTTCTCCTGGCCAATCTACATAAAGTGAAAAGTTTACATTTCGTGCCTTAATCAAATCACTCCAATAAACTGATATCATTGTATATTTGTTCAGTTAATCTTAAATCTGTCCGCCCATTTTTGCGCATAGTCACCTGGACCTTTAAAAAAATCTTGACATTAAATTTTCATAATATAATAGCTTCTGCAGTCGTTTATTGGTTGGTGTACCGGTTTCGTTCTGAGGGAAATATCCATTTGTCAAAGTGGCAGCCTGAAGTTTGGAACCATGAAAATTTTTTTTTAAGGAGCGTGTCACGATGGCTAATGGAATTGTCAAATGGTTTAATGAAAAGAAAGGCTATGGCTTCATTGAGCAAGAAGATGGCCCGGATGTATTTGTCCATCATTCAGGAATCAATGCAGTCGGTTTCAAAACTCTAAATGAGGGTGAGCGGGTAAGATTTGACATCGAACAGGGTCAAAAAGGTCCGAAAGCAGTAAATGTCACTGTGGTTTAAGCCTGCCCGTTTTTAAATTAAAAAAGGGTATTCCAGCGATTATAATGGAATGCCCTTTTGCTTTTTATAACCGGCTATAGAGAGAGACAAGATTTTATAGGATTGAGGTTTTGGATGTTCAGGGTGAACAGATTGACGGGCAATATCAAAAGATCTCATGGTTTGGGCTATGAAGTTAAAATGGTTGGTGAGGCGACGCCACACACATGTCGGCGCTCCTGATAACAGGATTAAAGACTCTTTGTAAAGAGCATGTCCTAACGCCCCGGGGCAAAGACATGATCCCTAAACTTGGACCCGTGGTCGCCGCCTAACCGGATAAAAACTAACATATCTCTCTGATTACGGCAACGAGATTTTTGAGACGGTAAAGTCCCGCGATCTCGAGCAGTCGAGACACGGGCTATTTGGAAATACTCTGACAGTGAGCTTCATGTTCCAGTCAGTTTCTCTGTAGACTCTCTTTTAGTTTTGCAGCGGATACAGAAAGAGGTGACGGGTCTGGCCTTCAGTCGTTCAATGGAAATATCGTCGCCGCAATCCTCGCAAATACCATATTCACCATCATCGATATCCTCCAGAGACTGTCTGATTTTTTTGATCAGCATCCTTTCTCGATCACGGATGCGAAGCGTCCAGATCCGATCCGATTCAGCTGAAGCTCTATCGATGGTATCTGCTAATTTTTCCTGTGAATCTGATAGCCCCTCAACCGTCTTATCGGCATTCGCTAAGAGTTCTGCCAACCATTTGATGAGATGATTTTTAAAAAATTCTAAATCCTTTTCTTCCATAATCGCTTTTCAATTTTTCGGCAATAAAATGATTTGAACAATCATCACAGGTTATAGAAAATGTATGGCTCTCCGACATTTGAGGGTACTGTATTAATTTATAAGTTGACGCTGCAACATCTTTTCGTATAATTTTGTATATTTTGAGGCCGTTACCCCGTGATTAAAACTTGCCAGACTCTCTTTTATTACCCTTTGGATCTTTCTGGTTTTATATTCCCGGGCCAGATCATAAAATCGCATGTCCTCGTTTGTAGCCTCAAATAGCCCTTCAGCATTATAATCCTTGAATAGAAATCCATTGCCTTTATCTTTTTCAATATACATTTTAGTGACGGTGTAATGCAATCCACCCGTATCGCTGACAACTGGAAGCGCACCATAAAGAGGGCCTCTCATTTGCGGAAGAACGCAGGGTTCAAAATGTGACGGCATCAAAACAA
>JARFPZ010000056.1 GCA_029288035.1 Desulfosarcina sp. | reverse complement strand
TATCCGAATTATTCCATCATTAAAGTGTTGTCTCGGTATCGATTCAAAGTATCGTTTCGATTATAAAAACGTTTAAAAATATAATACCTTGTATGCGTCTTTTTGTTTGATTGGCTTAACTAATATATTATAAAATCAATTGATTCAACGGATTCGATTCAGGCACGAAATCTAAAATTGACTCTTTATGTGGATTGGCCAGGGGAAACCCACAATTGCTGGGCGTTTTAGATTTGTTTAGTGAATCTAAAATATCGTGATTCAAATTTCTGGTGGCTTTGAAATCGCAGTCTACACTTCACTTAAGCGCATACGTCGAAATTTTCGATTTCCGCCATAATATCCATCCGCAAATTTGGAAAAAAGGGGAAGTTTTATCAAAAAGGTTTCTGCAGTCTTCGACAATATCAGCAATGTTAAAACTGTTCAAAGTTTTCGGTATTTTAGTTCATAATTATAAATAATCATTCAGATTATTTTTTTTGAATTAATCCATCCCAACCCCTTGTAATGCCACAAAGTAGCACTATAATTAAGATATAAAATAGAACCTCAGTATTCTAAAGTAATTGATTTTCCCGTTACCAAAGCGAACATAATTTACTCTAGCCATTAGTTCTATTTTAGTTGTTAATCACGGACTCGCTCTCTCCCATCGCAAATTGTTGAACTGCCGCTGATAACATTGACATTCCAAATTGTCGTCTGATCCGCTCAAGAAAAAAGCGAGTCTTTTTTTATCGAAATCAACTTTCAAGAAACAAGGAGGTGCGACAATGCAAAATCGATGGTATCAGTCGCTATATGCTTATTTTTTGGTAATCGCAGTTTTCATGGTTGGAAATATAACAACCGAATCGTTTGCAACCACGAAAGAAAATCCCATTGATGACGTCCAATCAACAGCACTGCCAGGCCAAATTGCGCCTCGGCTGCAGAACCTGGGGAATCACAAGTTTCCCGTAACGACGACTTCAGCACGTGCACAACTTTTCATCAACCAGGCGATGATGCTGGTTTATGGTTTTAACCACGCCGAGGCCACTCGATCTTTTCGCGAAGCCGCTCGCCTCGACCCGAACTGTGCAATGGCTTACTGGGGCATGGCCTTAGTCCTGGGTCCCAACATTAACATGGAAATGGCGCCAGAAGCCGAACCGAAGGCCTATGAACTTATTCAGAAAGCGATTGCACTGAAAAAAAACGCCTCTGAGAAAGAAAAGGCCTATATCGATGCTTTAGCAGTACGATACACTGACGCTGAAAAACCTGATCGCACCGCTTTGGATCGCGCCTACGCTGAAGCGATGCGTGAGTTGCACAATCGTTACCCCCATGACCTCGATGCAGCCACACTTTATGCCGAGGCGGTCATGGATCTGAGACCCTGGAACTACTGGACACGTGATAAGCAGCCATACCCGGAAACGATGGAAGTTCTCCACGTGCTGGAATCTGTGCTAAAGCGTAATCCGAACCATCCCGGGGCCATTCATCTTTACATCCACTCTGTCGAGTATGCCCGACCAGAGCTTGCAGAAGCCGGGGCTGAAAGACTTTGGAAACTAGCCCCAGGCGCCGGCCATCTTGTCCATATGCCTTCTCATATCTTTCGCCGAATCGGCCGTTACCAGGATGCATCCAAAAGCAACGAAGACGCCATCGCTGCCGACGAAGATTACATCACACAGTGTCGAGCACAAGGCGTTTATCCCTTGGCCTATTACCCACATAATATTCACTTTTTGTGGGACTCAGCCACTATGGAGGGACGCAGCCGGACGGCCATCGACGCTGCACGCAAAGCAGCCTCTAAAATCCCGGAAGGAGCGTGGCGCGAGGTTCCTCTGCTGCATCAGTTTCTGGTAGCGCCGCTTTTTGCTTACACACGGTTTGGGGAATGGGATTTGACTCTCAGTGAACCACAACCGGCGCAAGACAGTCCTTTTTGGACAGGTGTCTGGCATTATGCTCGCGGTCTGGCATTGACAGCCAAGGGAAATCTGAATGAAGCCACCGGGGAGCTGAACAGTTTGGAAAAGATTGCGGGGGAAAAATCCTTGGACGGTTATCGCGTAACATTCTCCAGAAATGGGGCAAAGGCGATACTTGAAATTGCTTCGGAGGTGCTCGCAGGCGAACTCGCTGCTAAACGCGGAGAGTACGACAAAGCCATCGCACAGCTTCACCGTGCAGTTTTGTTAGAAGACAACCTGATCTACAATGAACCCCCCGACTGGCATGTGCCGGTGCGCCAATCGCTGGGGGCTGTATTGCTGGATGCCGGAAGGGCTGCCGAGGCCGAAGCCATCTATTGGCAAGACTTGGAGCAGAATCGAGAAAACGGTTGGTCTTTGTTTGGCCTGATGCAGAGCCTACGCGCCCAGGGTAAGGACGTCCAAGCAGTCGCGATCGAAAAAAGATTTAACAAAGCCTGGCAAGGAGCGGATGTGACCTTATCAGCCTCGCGTTTTATGGGTGATACGCATACTACCATGGCAGCAGCGGGAACGGCAGCCTCAGGCAATTAAATAGATATAACCGATATTTTTTTGAAAGGAAAAGATATCACCGTTAATTGTGCAGCCATTCCCGAAACACTTATGGAGAGTGAATTCTTCGGTCATGAAAAGGGGGCATTTACAGGTGCCACCCAACGCCGAGAAGGACGCTTTTCTCTGGCTGATGGCGGGACCATCTTTCTTGACGAGGTGGGCGAGTTGAATCGGGAACTGCAGGCCAAACTGCTGAGGGTATTGCAAGAGGGGGAGTTCAATCCGGTGGGCAGTTCTCAAACCCGTCGAACAGATGTGCGGGTGGTTGCCGCCACCAACCGCGACCTGTCGATGGCGGTTCAGGAAGGAAAATTTAGAACGGATCTGTATTACCGGCTCAATGTGTTTCCTATCCACGTACCGCCACTGGCGCAACGCGGTGATGATATCCGTTTATTGGCTGAACACTTCCTCGCTAAATTCTCCAAAAGCATGGGCCGAAGGATGGATCCACTCAGCGTTGACTGCATCGAACAGCTAAAAGCCTATGATTGGCCTGGAAACGTGCGTGAGTTACAAAATGTCATTGAACGCGGCGTGATCACTGCCCGACAGGATCGTCTGAACCTCGATTACGCATTGCCAGATCGTATCAAAACCGAAAATATCAAAGTTCCAACGCCTTTTAAAAATAGCGTAAAATCAGTTAGAACCGTCCAACAGCTTCAGAAGCTGGAACGAGAAAACCTAATGCTGGCTTTAGAAAAATCTCGATGGCGAGTTGCCGGCAAAAAAGGGGCGGCCCAATTGGTGGGAATGCCTCCGTCAACCTTCCAATCACGAATGAAGGCTCTGGGAATAAAACGCCCTCACTAGCCTCCAATCTATAGAACCGATTCTTGAACAGAATCCCAGGGGTAGCGACATCTCGGTATTTAAAGTCACGAGAACTCGTTACTCGCGAAATCTCGCCACCATCCAATTCGTCTGTCATTTTATGTTAAACTATTGTTATAATGTAATAAAAATGAATTTATGCCGATTGGCATGCCTTATGCTCTTTAGGAGACCAACCGCAATGAAAAAGTTTGTGAATTAAAAACAAACCAGAAAAAGGAGAAACGTAAAATGGGACAAGCAATGAAAAATATGGAAACCAAAAGCGTTGTTAATGGCGTAAATGTCGATGAATTGTTTGGAAAAATCGATGCCGTCAAAAAAGCCCCGGTGATTGCCAAATTTAAATTCCGAGCCGAAAACCAATGGATAGATGGCGGACACAATCGCACAACGCTAAAGAACTTTTATGGAACGCAGCAAGATCATGAACATCAGAAACCGTTTGTGCTGGATGCAGACGAACCGCCTTTGCTGCTGGGTAGAGACATCGGTCCTAATCCGGTCGAATATGCCCTCACCGCCTTGGCGGCCTGTGTAACCACCTCTATTGTTTATCATGCGGCCGCAAAAGGCGTCACAATCCGCTCAATGGAATCCAGGCTTGAAGGAGACATCGACCTGCAGGGATTTCTGGGTATTAAAGATGACGTACCCCGCGGCTACAAAGAGATCCGGATGTATGTGAATATCGATGCCGATGCTCCGCCTGAAAAACTTGAAGAAATCGTTCAATTAGGGCCGACCTACTCACCGGTTTTCGACACCATTACAAGGGCCGTACCGGTATCGGTTCAACTCGAAAGCTAACAATGGATTCATGTCTTCCGGCAGGTTTTCCGTTAAACCTGCCGGTGGCATAAACATACAAATCGCTTAAATGACAACTTTTTTATTCATCGAAATACAATTAGAGATAAACCGATGAACATCACTCTACGCCAATTCCGTCAAGCCTCTTTGATCACCTTTACCTGTCCAACCACAAAAATTGCTCTCATTTAGCATCCACCTTTCATATTAAAATAATTGACCTTTTATTTCATTTGGTATTTATTCATTAGAGAACACACCAGTCTTTGATCCGCATTACCGTTTAAAAACCTAAATATCTGGAGTACCCTTAAAGCCAATTTAATTTAGCTTCCTTATTCAAGAAAGGTAGAGAAAATGGCCAATCGCGGTCACATAATCATTGTCAATGACAATCCGGTTGACGCCGATGACCTCCAAGAACTGCTGGAAAACAACGGTTACCGTGTGGATAAA
>JARFPZ010000661.1 GCA_029288035.1 Desulfosarcina sp. | reverse complement strand
ACCGGCATGCCCATCAGGGGCCAGAGGAAAAACACGGCAAAACCGGTGGCAATCATCAATATGATGCTGGCCGGTATACCGTACAGAAAAAATTCTGCGGTGGTAAACTGTCCGGAGTCATAGGCTATTGCGTTGGGAGCGGCACCGACCAATAACAGGAACGGCATTCCGGCTGTCACCAGGGCCGAGAACAAAATTACTTCACCCGCCACACCCAGGTAAGGCGCAATGACCAGGGCTACCGGCAGGGATATGGCGATGGCGGCTACATTCATGATGACGTTGGTCATGATCATCACGAAAAATGCGATGCTCATGATGAAAACGAACCAATGGGCTTCCTGGAACATGGCCAGCCAGTTGACGGCCATCCAGCTGGCGGCGCCGGTTTGCCACAGGCAGTTTCCGATACTCATGGCGCCCGCAAACAGCAGGATTATGTTCCAGGGGATGGCTTCCAGATCATCGATGTCCATGATGCCGGTGGCAAAAAACAGGATGGTCGATACCAAGATAATGGCGGTTTTGTCGATGGGCGCAAGCGCGGGAAGGAACTGCTTGGCTGCCATGACGAGAATACAGGCACCCACGATCACGGCCGCCTTGATCTCGTTGTGGGTCAGTGGCCCCAGTTCGGCGCTTAACTGACGGGCCTTTTCTCTAAGTCCCGGAATGGTTTTTTTCTCAGGTTTAAAGAAAACCATAAAAAAGCCCCAGAGGATGAAGGTCATGATCCAGCCGATGGGAAACATGTACCAGGTCAGCTCGAAAAAAGTGACGTTCTGATTCATGATTTCCTTGAAAAAGCCCAGGGCCACGGCACCCCGGGCAGCTCCCAGCAAGGTGACGATACTGCCGGCGCCGGCAACATAAGCCATCCCAATGAAGAGTCCTTTACCGAACTTCGTTTTTTTATCCCCTTCGCCGTAAAGCGCATAAATCGACACCAGCAACGGGTAAATGGTGGCTGCCACGGCCGTATGGGCCATAATATGGGCCAGAGCCGCCGTCACGATGAAACAGCCGAGGTAGATCATGCTGGTTTTTTCACCTACGATGATCAGCATTTTGTAGGCCAGTCGCTTGGTCAGTCCGGTTTTGGTGAATACCAGCCCGATCATGATCGAGGCAAAAATAAACATCACCGAGGGCACCATAAAATCCGTAAAGGCGTCCCTGGCCGGACGAATCAGGAACATGGCCTGCAGGACTCCGATGGCCAGGCTGGTGACGCCGATGGGCACCACTTCAAAAACCCACCAGGTGGCGGCCAGCAAAAATACGGCAATGGCACCCTTGGCCTCTGTGCTCAGCGGAAAATGCTTGCCCATGGGATCGACGGCATCGGGCCAGAGCGGGGACCAGTAAACCACCACAAACAGGGCCACGCCCAAAAAAAGAAAGCCCATCTTTTTCCAGTCGATACTTTTCGTTGCCGCAATATCGCTACTCATTAATCCCTTCCTCCTCTATCCTGTGAAACAGATCTATGATTTGGCTGAATATCCGTGAGATCCTTCAGGGCCTGTTATTTAAAACATTCTTTCATCTTGTGGAACAACACGGCAAACACATCCGTCAGACGCAAAATACCCACAATTTTTTCGCCAGCGGTCACCAATAAAGATTGGTGGTGCCCCATGATGATCTGATGAATAGCGACATCCAGGGTTGCGTCTGCGGAGACATATTCGCCCTCAGTGAGTTTCGACATGAATATTTTGACGTTTTGCTCGCCGGCTTTGCGGCAGATATCATCCATCGGGCTGGCAAAAAGGTTGTAATCCGCCAGCATGGATTTCATGAAACTTTTGGTAAACCCAAACCGTTGCGACCCTTCTCCCTGAATCATGTCCTGGTATTTTGGTTCCAGAGCTTTAAGCGCATCCAACTGGCTGACTTTACCGATAACCTGGCCTTCTTTATCCAGTATCAAAATTGCCCGGTGGCGATAACGGGTGTGCTTGTCCTCGAACTTTTCCTGGGCCTCTTCCAGAGACAGGACGGCATCGTAGAGGGTTGCATCTTCGGAGACCGTTGCATACTCCGAAAGCGGCACCATTAAATCTTTTACTTTGTATGACTTCACAGCTGCCTCCATTTTTTCAGGTAAAATTTCAGGACCATTTATCATAATTCGATCCTGTTGTACAGAATTTCTGAACATTGATTCCGCTTCAACCTAATTATCGCCGTTAAAATGTAACAATGTTCAAGAAATCAATATCTTGTAATAAGTTGATCACAAGTTCTCTTTGACATTTGTATCGTTCCCTATATAGTAAAGAATGTATATATCAGACTTGGGAGGAATAATATGAGGACCATTACGGTAGGGGAGCTGATGGTGCCGCTTGAAGCGTATGCAACGGTTTCCACGGAGGCAACGTTGCGCGAGGCGATCCTTGCTCTGGAAAAGGCTCAAATGACACTTGACCCGTCCCGGCATAAGCATCGTGCCATATTGGTGCTGGATGATAACGGTAAGGTTGTGAGCAAAATAACCATGAAACAAATTCTCATCGCTCTTGAACCCAATTATGGAAAAGTGGAAGGCACAGGCGTTTTAGAGCGATCCGGATATAGTCCGGATTTGATCCGATCCATGCTTGACAATAACGCGCTGTGGACGGAACCGTTGCAGTTTTTCAGTGAACGGGCTGCCAAGCTCAAGGTGGGTGATTTAATTCATGCACCCTCGGAGGATGAGTACATCGATGAAAATGCCACCCTGGGTGAGGCCATCCACCAGCTGATTATGTATCCATTTCTTTCTCTGCTTGTGACCAGCGGTGAAGCGGTTGTGGGAATATTGCGACTGTCGGATGTTTTTACCAAAGTTTGTGACATCATCAAAGGCGATTGATGTCGGATCCGGTTTGAATTTTGGGGGGTATACAAAATTCGATAGCGCACAGATGATATTTTAAGAGGATTTTTTAGATGGATACACATGGGGAAAAAACCGGGATATTCGCCAAGAAGGGACTGTGGATCGGGATTGGCGCCGGCCTTTTTATTTTGATCGCCTATATTTTGCCGACACCCTCATCACTTGTCGAGGTGATGGAAAAATACGGCTATGTCGAAAAGATGATTGAGTGGGAGATCGCCCACACCGCCAAGGAGGCCTCCGCTAAAACGATGATCGTACTGGGGATTGTTCCCATGGCAGTGGTCTTTTTTGCCGTCGAAGCCCTTCCGATCGGGGTGACAGGGATCCTGATGCCGCTGATGGCCTATATTTTCGGGCTCCTGCCCTTTAACATGATTGGCAAGACCTTTGCCGGCGATGCACCGATGTTCATGCTGGGGGTTTTCGCCCTGGGAGCGACGGTGGTGGAGGTCGGTTTCCATAAACGATTGGCCGTCTGGCTGCTGGGATGGACCAAAGGCTTCTGGGTGCCCATGATTGTGTTGTGCCTGAGTATGTCGATTGTGGGGTCGTTTATGTCGGCGCCGGCCATGTGTTCTTTTATGGTGCCGGTGATGATGGCTGTCTATTACGGATCGGTGAAAGCCGCCAGCCCGGAAGGGGAGGTGGTTCACGATCCGGCGCTGGCCAAATATCTTCTTTTTTCCCTTTGCTTTGCATTGAATATGGGCGGACCCGGAACCCCCTCGGCCGGGGGACGTAATGTGATTATGATGGGGTTTTTTACCGAATACGGCATACCGATTACCTATTCCGGCTGGATGAAATACGGCTGGCCCCTGGTGCCGCTCGGCAGCACCCTGTTGTTGCTCTATATGGCAACTTTATTCAGTAAGAAGATAAAGACCCGGGATCTTACCCCGGGGCTGCAACATATCAAGGAGGAGACGCGCCGAATGGGCAAAATGAAATATCCCGAGTATGTCACTGCCGGGACGCTTTTCCTCATCGTAGCGCTTTGGATATTCGGCGGCGAAGCCACGGGGTTGGGCGGACCGGCGCTGCTGGCCCTGGTCATACCGGTTGTATTCAAGACGGTGACATTTGAGCAGATCATTGAGCGTATCTCCTTTAACGCCTGGTTCATGTACTGCGGGGCCCTGACCCTGGGTGCGCTGCTTAAAGAAAGCGGCGGTGCCCTGTGGCTGGCGACAACCTTTCTGGACGCCCTTTCACAGGTTGGCATGGATAAGGGTTACGGGCTGTGGGTCGGAATGTCCGCTTTTTCCGGTCTGGTTACCAATTTTATGTCTGATGCCGCCACGGTTGCCCTGATCGGGCCCATTGTTGTTCCCATGGGAATCATGACCCAGGTTGCCGGTGAGCCTTGGGCTATCGGCATGGCGGTGGCATTGGCATCTTCTTATGCCCATTTCCTGATTGTGGGGTCTCCCGCCAATGCGCTGACATTTGCCCTGGGGATTTATCCGGACACCAATAAGCGAGCTCTCGAAGCGATTGATTTTGTAAAATACGGATTTGGATTTTTTATCCTGTCCATGCTGCTGCTCTGGATCATCGGATTTTTGGTGGTCTACCCCATCGTCGGTTTCCCGGAGGGAATCCTCGAGCAGGCAACAGAGGTACTTAACACTGCCGCCAGGTAGAGCGTTTGTCAGAATAACGTTCCAATATCGACGTTATTCCAGCCTTTTTTGGATTCTAAATAACGGCTATGGCTTGATCCAAACGCTCTAATAATTGGAAACAATCGGGTTGTGGGTCTTTCGATTTGGGATTTGAGATATGGAATTTGGGATTGAAGATTTTGATGGGATGATTTGTGGGGTGCGGGTTGCGGGTAAAAAGGGCATAGAGTAAGACATGGCTCATTGGGAGATGCAGAAGGAGCGAAGAGATTGCGGGTAAATATGGTTGATTGAGTTGACAGGGTTGAAAAAGATGATTGAGTAAAATAGAAAGAATTCCTTAATTCGTCGTTCGTCATTCGATATTCGATTATTCATAGTTTCTTTTTCGAATTTTTTTGTTTTCGGTCTTTGGCGTCTTTGATTTTTTGGATGAGAAGGTTTAAATCAGCCGGTTTTTCAATGACATCCAAGGCGCCAAGCCTCAGCGCTTCACTGCATTTGTCCGCCGTTGCGTCACCGGTAAGCAGGATGACTTGGATTTCCGGCTGGATATCTTTGAGCAGTTTTAGGGCTTTAAGACCATCCATGGCCGGCATCATGAAATCCATAATGACGGTGTCGTAGGAACCCATTTTCACCATTTTGGCGGCCTCCTCGGCCGAAGTAGCGGTGGTTACAGCCATACCCCGGGCACGGATGCGCTCGGCCATGATATCTAAAAAATCTCTTTCGTCGTCCACAAGCAATACACGGGTTTTCATTTTCGATCCCTTTTGGTAATAACGTCCGGCACTTAACAATATTATATCGATGGATTGCGCTCGATATTTTCGGGTAACTTCAATAAAATTTCTCCCCCGCCGGCATCCACTGCCATATCCGCCGCAAGCAAGCCCAGCAAGCACTTCGCCCGTTCTGAGGGAAATGTTTGCTTTGGTGAAACGGAGAGACCAGCGAGCTGGGTCAACCTGATATTGGCGCCGTTTTTCGTTTGTTCTGTGATTAGCTCTATCTGTTTAATATCGCTGCTCGCCGCCATGGCAAACTCCAGGCACAGCCAGAGAAGGTTCATCAGAAAAAACGGAGCGGTTTTGATCTTCACAGGAGTTCCAGACAATTTCGGTTCCACCGTTATCTTGCGCATTGCAGTAAGTCTATCGGTCAAGGCCATAAATAATTCAATGATTTCTTTCAGCTCTACGTCTGCGATGGTGTCATCTATACTGTGGGCGAGGCAATTCATGTTTTTGGTTATCTCATCCGCCCGACTGACCTGGCGCATCATCGTCGAGGCCATCTTTTTTAACCGAACCGGATCAAGCGGCATTCCTTCCTCAGCCATTATACTATAGTCTGCCAGCAGGCCGGCATTTTCACTGACAATCGCCAGTACATTTTTTATTTCGTGGGAAATAGACGCCGACATCCTGCCAAAGAACTGCAGACCCGTCTCTGCGATAACATCCGGTTTGCCACCCATACAGATCTCTGCCTTCCTTAATTTGTTAAAAACCAGCGGCCACCCGCAGCATTGGCTGCGGTTCCTTCCAGGAGCCATCCTCATACCCCAGTTCTTCTGGTGGCCGCTGATTATGACGACTCGCTGGGCCTCACCAGGGGGATGCTGATATCAAAACAGGTTTCCTGGCCGGGGCGACTCTGAACGCTGATCGTTCCCCCGATTTCCTGCACCAGGGCATGGGTGACCGCCAGGCCCAGACCGGTTCCGCTGTGCCCGGTTTTGGCATAATAGAACGGTTCAAAAATGTGCTTGAGGTCCGCCTCAGGGATGCCGCGACCGTTATCGGTAAACGAAACCGAAATATAATCCTCGTTCTTTCGCGCGGCTGTAATTTCCAGATGGCCGCCGTCGCTCATGGCCCCGATGGCGCTGTTAAACAAATTGAAAAAAACCTGTTCCAGTTTGCCGCGATCACTCTCAAAGGGCGGAATGTCCTTCGATACCCTTACCCCTACGGTGATGGATCTGAGCTCAGCCTCTTTGGTCAGAACGCTTTTGACCTCATCGATAATTTCGTTTAGGTCGATCGTCTGGATGCTCAGATTGAGATGACGCGCAAAATTCAACAGGCCCCTGGTTACCTTCGCGCAGCGCTGCACCGTGGAAATCACCGAATCCACCAACCCGACGAGTTTAGGATCTTTGGCGTAGGTATCGGTCAACGTGAATATATCTTTGATGTGTCCGGCCTTTTCATTTATGATGGCCAGCGGATTGTTGATTTCATGGGCCACCCCGGACGCCAGACGGCCCAGGGAGACCATCTTGTTGGCGTATTCCACCTGTTGCAACGTGTCGACTCTCTCCTGGTCGGCTATGTGGATCTGATTGACCAGATGGGTGGCCACTCCGAGCGTAACCAGCAGGATCATTATGATGCTGGCCGCCAGGATTCCCGAAAATGCCCAGGTCGTTCTGTACCAGGGCTGAATGTGTTCGCCTTGTTCTTGGATCATCATCAGAATATAAGGGGTGTTCGGTATGTGGGCAGAGCCGATGACGATTCGATCATTTTTATCATTGGTGCTTTCAAATACCCGCACCTTGGAAGCGTATTCCGGAACTGCCAGCGAAATTTTATTAAAGACCGGTCCATAATAACGGGAAGGCGTCTGCAGCACACCATCGCGGTTGATAATAAAAAGATCTCCCTTGGCGCCTATCTCAATTTGGGCAATGGATTCCAAAAGCTGTTGCGGCTTGAGAACCGCATGCAACACGTAAGAGAAGCCGTCCGCCAATTCACACTTAACCGCGAAATCAACATGGGGCTCGTTGGGCGCTCCCGGGACCAATTCACTGATATAGGCACCACGGCTGAGGACTTCACGAAACCAGGGTAGCTGGCTGTAGTCCAGTTCTTGCATGTGAAGCGAGCCGGCATGGGATATCTGTTTCCCGCTGCTGTCGATAACACCCAAATCGATGAAGCCGCCAAACCGATGATTGAGGTTCTCCAGAATGTCGGCAAGTCGGGCAGGATCCTTTAAGGTTTCCAGCCTGTGATCATGGGCAATAAAGTCTAACACCGATCGGCGTTCCGTCCAGAACATGGAAACCGATTGCCTGGAATTCGAAATCAACTGGGAGGTGCGCAGCACCAGTTCCGACGCGATGGTTTCCATGGTAAGCCGGTATCCGGAAAAAGCCCATATAATCAAGGGCACCAGTGCTACCGTTGCCGTCACCAGAATTGCCCGCTTCCAAATCCGCAGAAAATCAAAGTGGTGTTTATACGGTCCGGCGGAGACATCTTTGTGATCCAAAAAACCGGGTTTTAGTTTTTTAAGTATCTTCAATCCTTTTTGCCCTTCTTCCGACGAATTTTTTCGTTGGCTTTTTGAATCGTTTGGCTGAGCACATCAATGTCCAGAGGCTTTTGCAGGTAGGCAAATGCGCCCAGCTGCATACATAACTGCCGGTCCTCTTCGTGACCGTGTCCGGTGAGAATGATGACCTCGATCTCGGGCCGTGTTTCTTTTACTTTCCGCAAAACCTCTAACCCATCAACGCCCGGCATTTTAAGATCGACAATGATGACCTCCGGTTCGTCTTCTTGGATCAGGTTCAGGGCCGACTCGCCGTCATAGGCGACCGCCGAGCCCATATCCCGCATTATCAACCTTTCAGACAGCGTTTGAACGAATTCGCGTTCATCGTCCACCAGCAGCACTTTGGACGGCATTTCAAAGTCATGCCTACGATAGATATCGGTTTTGTGAAAATTTTTGCCGATCTTCGTTTCCACCGATTTAACTCCGGCACTCGGTGCGGCGATTGATTTGAGTTCTTCCTGGAGCCGGTTGAGCCTGAGAACATGTTTGTTGATGGTCAGCGTAAGGGCGCCGTTTTTAGCGCAGACTTCCACGGTGTGTCCCTGCTCAACCAGGGCGGCCTCCGCTTCGGCCGCCAGCCGGAAATCCTCCAGGGCCTGCTGTGATGCGGCGGTTTGCTGGATGATGTCCTTGCCGGCATTGTCTGTTATCAGGGCTGCGGCATCCTGCACCGACATTTTATCAATCGGAATGACAATATCATAAAGTGCGGGATCCCAGGGATCTTTGTTGCCCAAGAGAAAATCGACCCAGAATGAACAATCTTCCTCGTGCTTTTGAATACGCTTGGCGGCTTCTTTTTCCGATATACCCAGCTGTTTTGCTGCCATCGCAGTTCGGTATTTTAGGGGTGCAATCAAACACACCCTGAGGGTGTGGCTGACGGTTACAGGGATAAGCTGGCCGGAAAAGTTAGTGATTAACGTATTGTCGGTGGCAATCAAATCGGCAACTGCGAGTTTGATATAGGCCAGGGAACGTTCTTTTTCAAGGGTGTATTTATTGAAAACCGAGGTCTTGGATGAAAAGGCCCGCTTAAGCTTACCTTTCGCCAGGGTCGAGCGTCGGCTTGCTTCGGCTACAATCTCATCATCGCCAATTTGCTTGTATCCTGTACCGGCAGCGACCTCCTCAATCACGGTGCCTTCCTGACAGAAAGCGCCGCTGAATATACTGATGATCGGCATTTAATTCTCCCTTGTTTGAGGTGACCGGGTGATGCGGCAAACTGTCGTCAATGGACAATCTTTTTCTTCCCCGCCCCTGTGGGTGATGATATGCACCGCATTGATGGCATCTTCGATGGCAGGGTAGATATGATCCTCGCCGATTTTTACAATCAAATGGGTGCGTCTGAGTACTTTCATGACAGAACGGTTTACACCGCTCAGCGAAATGTCGATCCCGGCACTTCTGACCCGGTCCACGGTCAAAGATAGCGCCTCTTCGCCGGATGAGTCAATATCATTAATGCTGCCGGCTGAGATGATAATGTGTTTGAGATCTTTTTTCGAACGCCGACGATTTCTGATCTGATCTTCCAGGTAGCTGGCATTGGCGAAAAATAATGGCCCATCGAAGCGAACCACGTCGATATACCTGCACTCCTGTAAACCGCTGGCGACGGCGTCATGAAGGGTGCGGTCGACGTCCAGGGACAGATCGACAACTTTAGGGCGCATGCTTTTATAAAGAAAGATGAGAATGGACAGGCCGGCGCCAATCATGATGCCCCGGTCCAGATGAGGTGCGAATGCAAGGGTAAACATAAAGGTGATGATGGAGATCGCACCATCGTACCACTGGGCCTGCCAGGCATGGATAAAGCCTTTGACATTTATCAGTCCCAGGACTGCGATCATGATAAT
>JARFPZ010000611.1 GCA_029288035.1 Desulfosarcina sp. | reverse complement strand
AGCGGATCGATGCCCTTTTCAAGTTCATCATAGAGCACGCGGGCGCCGTATCCCACGCCGCCAATGTACTTACGCAAGATATCAACATCGATGTCTTCTGATTTTATTTCTCCAGTGCTGAGAGAAACCCGTAATTGTTTGCCAAAATATCCATAAAGTGTATTACTCATGAGCGCCTCCTTTGATCTAAATGATGGGGTTAACTATATAAAAGTAAGAAATAAAATTACAGAACGATTCGCCCGAAATCCAGTATTCTAAGCGTAACCACAGACATTTGGGTTTCATCAGATTTTACGACACGTCAGTAGTTCTGAAATTAGTACACTGTTTTTGCCTCCGATATTTCGATGCATTCACCGGCGATATAGCGCGCCTCGTCGGATGCCAGAAAGGCGATGACATCGGCAATGTCTTGCGGTTCGGCGACACGCCCCAATGGAACCGTGGCGTTCAATTGCGCAATGGCTTTATCCGGATCCAGGTTACGGGCGTTAAAGCCGGTTCTTAGCATCGGTGTATTCACCTCGAACGGACAAACGGCATTGACGCGGATAAGATCGGGAGCATAATCCCTGCCGAGACATTTGGTGAACGTCGCCAGGGCTCCTTTGCTGGTGCAATAGGCGAGGTGATCCGGCCCCGGGTAGACACCCCACATGGATGATGTATTGACGATAGCACCGCCGCCCTGCTTTTGCATGTGGAGTATTGCTGCTCGGCAAACATAGAAAACTGCGGTCAAATTGACATCCAGGGCGGAATGCCACATTTCATCGGTGGTCTGAAGAATAGTACCCCGGGGGATGACACCGGCGTTGTTGATCAACACGTCAATGGATCCGTATTTTTGAACGGTGTGGGCAATCAGGTCTTCGCAATAGGCCTTTTCAGCCAGATTTCCCGAATAATAATCGATCGTACAATTTTTTTGGATCAATTTTTCACAAATTTCTTTGCACCCTGTTTCAGATATATCCGAAACCAATACCTTCCCGCCATCTTTAGAAAATGTTTCGGCAAGCGCGCGTCCAATGCCGCCAGCACCGCCGGTGATAACAATGGATTTATCCTTGAATCGCATTTTGAAGATCCTTTCCTTACTTTTTTGAGGTCCTTTTTGAATTAGATCGATTGCCTCAAGAGAAACACGTTCAAGTTGACCATTTTGACGCCATATTCGTAATAATATAATTAATTTTGCTGCGGTTAAAAATTTTTTCCGGGATGCAGCAGGAGTTTTTCCTGTGTCCTTACATCGGTATTTTTAATTTGTCAAGAAAAATCAGATTGTTAGACAACAAATCATCTGAAATATTGCTTGACATGGTCCATCACCTATCATATGAGAGATCAAAGCACGCATTAACAGTGTTGGACAACCAGATTAGCACCGGACGCTGCAATTTTAGTGCACCTTCCATACTTCGGTGAAATGATGAAACCCCATCTGCTAAATTCATGAATAACATCGGAGATTAAGCAATCTGAAATTAGAAGGATATCTACCAAGGTTGCAAATATTGAGCAAAACCGAAATTCAGAAAATATACTTTGAATCCTGCTTCTCATGTTTGACCCAGGCGATGAGCGGGACCAATCTAATATTATAAAAAACCGAGGTGGGTGATCACCTCTCGTTTTGTGATTGGAGACCATAGAATTGGCGAAAACGGCAGATGTAGTTGTCATTGGTGGAGGGGTTGTTGGATCAGCCATTGCCTACTTCCTTTCCCGCGTAAAATTAAAAGTCACTCTCATCGAGAAAGGATGCGCTGCCGGCGGTACATCCGGTAAATGTGACGGCAATGTCGCTGTCTATGATGCGCTTCCGGGCTATGGCTGCCAAATGAACAAGATGAGTCAGGACATGTTTCCGGCGATGGCAGAGGAACTGGAGGATGACATAGAATGGACCCGCAAGGGCAGTGTCGTGCTCATCGAAAATGAAGCCGAGATGGCAATCGCCCAAGCGCATTGCCGTGAAATGGTGGCGTATGGAATGCCGTTCAAGATAATGGACCGTAAAGAAGTCCATGAAGACGAACCTAACTTGGCGGATGACATCGTTGGCGGCATGGAGGTCGCCTGCGACGGCTCGCTCAATCCGATGGCGTTGTGCAATGGGCTTATCAAAGGTGCCCGGAAGTTTGGTGCGACGGTTTTTAGCTGCACAGCGGTAACCGGAATCTCCCTTGGTGCAAACGGCAAAGTTGAAAAAATATTGACCAATAAAGATGATATTGCTACGGAAAACGTCGTCAATGCCGCCGGGGTATGGTCGCCCGAAATCGGTGAGATGGTGGGTCTGGATATTCCGGTAAAACCCAGGCAGGGACAGCTTATCGTGGGGGAACGGTCACTTGCGGTGGCGAAAAGAAAAATATCCGAGTTCGGCTATATCATGGCCAAATTCGAAAAGCTCGATTATCGCAGAAATGTCACGCCTGAAATGGAAAAATACGGGGTGGCGCTTGTGTTTGAACCGACGGCTGCGCTGAATTTTCTTATTGGCAGCAGCCGCCAATTTGTGGGAATGGATACGGCATGCGATCTAGCGGTGTTGAGAGGCATGGCTCAAAGAGCCATACGCTTTTTCCCGGTGTTAAAAGATATCAAGATCATTCGAACCTACGCAGGATTGCGGCCCTATACGCCGGATCATATGCCAATCATCTCAGACACCCGGATACCGGGATTTTACATTGCCACGGGTCACGAGGGAAACGGTATCGGCCTGTCGTTGATTACCGGGCAGTTGATTACGCAGATGATTTGCCAATCAGCGCCGGACATTTCCCTGGAACCCTTGCGGTTCGATCGATTTAACTAGTGCCCGTCCATAAAAGACCGCTGCCAAAGACGGGCACCTTTAGGTGTTTCCAATCCAGAAATGAGGATTTTTGTCCAAGGTCAAGGCAATCAAGCGCTTGTGCGGAGGCGTAGTTTACTACGCCGCACAAGCAAGTGCGCAGATTGACGCTGAGATTGGGCAAAAAAACCATTTGTGGATGGAAACTAACTAGGACCAACAATGAGAGCGGAAACAGCTATGGAAATTATGATTGAGTTCGATGGCCGGCCCGTTAAAGCTCAAGAAGGCCACACCATCGGCGAGGCCTTGTTAGCCACCGGTATTGCAACTGTCAGAAAGACGAGAAAAGGTGAAGAAAGGGGGGTCTACTGCGCCATGGGGGTGTGCTATGAATGTAGAGCGATCGTCAACGGCACCCCGAACACCCGCACCTGCATGACGCCTGTAACTCAGGGGTGTCAGGTCATGACCCAGGAGGATGCCAGGATCGAGGTTAATGATGAGAAGAGCTGATGTCATCGTCGTCGGAGGCGGACCGGCCGGAGTATCGGCAGCAACGGAGGCGGCCAAGAATAAGCTCTCCGTTGTGCTGATAGATGAAAATACGAGTCTCGGCGGCAAGGTATTCAGGCCTGAAGAAGCCGGAGCGGAGAGCGATAATGCAGACCCATTAGCGGCAAGGCTGAGGACCCGCCTTTTTAAGTCATTTGACAGTCGCGCGGATGGAATTCGCGTATGCCTAGGATCGGAGGTCTGGAATATCGAAGGCAGTAAAACGGTCTCCGTTTATTCTGATCGCGATCGAGAGACATCGCAAAAAGTCTTTCACGGCAAACGGCTGATCATTGCGCCGGGTGCCATCGAAAGAGTGATGCCGTTTGAGGGCTGGACCACACCGGGGGTGTTTACCG
>JARFPZ010000576.1 GCA_029288035.1 Desulfosarcina sp. | reverse complement strand
AGGATGGCTGAGACCGGAAAATGTTCGCGGATGATGTCGTTGACCATACGGTTTTGCTGGGTGAACGAGATCCCGAAATCACCTTTGAGCATGTTACCTAAATATATGAAGTATTGGGTAATGACGGGTTTATCCAAGCCGTACTTTATTTCGAGGTTTTTGCGAATTTCGGGACTGACCTCTTTTTCACTGCTCAACGGATCACCTGGCACCGCATGCATCGCCATAAAGGTGGCAGTAGCGATAAACCACACCGTCACCACCCCTGATAAGACTCTTTTTAGAATGTATTTCAGCATGTTGCCTCTCTCTGGGAGTTTCGGGCATCAGGCGGCCCGTGGCCGCCCGACAACCGACACAGCACCTTATCGGACAATCTATTTGACCACCTTGGCATAGATATAATTGGGGTTGAAACCGGTTACGCTGCGGCTGATCCCTTTAACCTTTTTATGCTGGACATAGACGGTACTACCCTCGAACAACGGCAAAACTCCGATATCCTCGTACATGGCCTGCTGGCATTTGCTGAACGCATCCATGCGTACCTTTGGGTCCACCGACTGGCTGGCGATGCGGATATTCTCGTCATACATCGCGTTTTTCCATTTGCCGGAGTTGTTCGCGTTCCAGGAGGCAAACAGTTCCGCATAGGTCATGGGATCGTCGTAATCCGGCAGCCAGCCGCCGATCACCATGTCAAAGTCACCGGCACTGGCTTTGGCCAGGCGTTGTTTGAAGATCTGTTTGTCGAGTTTGATATCCAGACCCAGGGTATCGCTAAACACGCCCTGCAGGTATTCACCCATCTTGGCAATCGAGGGCGTATCGTCGCATAGCAGCACCAGGGGCGGAATGGTATCGATGCCGAGCTCTTTTTTTGCCTTGGCCAGGAATTCCTTGGCGGCCGCCGGATCGACTTTGTGTATCGGGACCGGATATTCCTTGCGGAAATTGTCATTCACGCCCTGCAGAAAAGCCGGCATGACGCTGCGCCCGGGCAGGGTGCCGGGAACCCCGACCACCTTGTCGGCAAACAGCTGGGGATCAAAGACTGCACGAAGGGCGTTTCTGAAGTTCAGGTTGGCGGTCACTTTGCCCTCGCGGTGGTTGAAGACGAGGTAGCGTAAGCGGCCGCTGTCGAACTTGCGTATCTTCATTTTACCTCTCATGGCCGTTTTGATGGTCTCGGAATCCAGGTTGGCCACGACGATTTTGTCGTCTTTGAAAAGATTCAAAAGGGCCGTGGTATCGGCCGTAATGTAAGGACAATCGATGACCGACAGGGTAACCTCGTCCTTGTTCCAGTAGTTTTCATTTTTTTCCATTCTCAGGGAGGCACCATGAACCCACTTGGTCAGCTTGAAAGCCCCGTTGAACAGCAGGTCGGAAGCTTCGGCGGCATATTTGCTGCCCTTGCTTTTGTAAAAATCCTCCCGTACGGGAAAATAGGTCGAAAAAGCCGCCAGGCCCAGGAAATAGCCGCAGGGATATTCGAAATCGACTTTCAGAGTATAGTCGTCGAGGGCTTGAACTCCCAACTGGTTGATATCTTTCATTTCGCCGGTATTGATGGCTTCAGCGTTCTTCACCGGGTACATGATAAAGGCGTATTCGGAAGCCACCACCGGATCCACCGCCATGCGCCAGGCAAATACAAAATCTTTGGCGGTTACGGGTTTACCATCGCTCCAGCGGGCATCTTTGCGCAGGTAAAACGTCGCCCCTTCGGAATCGATATCCCAACGTTCGGCTACGCCGGGTTTAAGGCGCCCGCGTTTGTCATAGCGCAACAAGCCTTCCATGACGTGGCCCAGCACCATCATACTGACCGAATCTTCGGTGAGGAAACTACTGAGCTGAGGCGGTTCCTGATTGAGGGCGATTCTGATAATTTGATTTTCGGCATCGGTGGCTTGATCACTGGCAAAAGTCACCACAACTGGCCACAGCAACATGAGTAACAAACAAAACATAAATTTGTGTGGTAAGATTTTCATAATTCCTCCTTTTTGTGTGTTATTTGTGTTAATCTTTGATCCATCTTTCCATCCGATTTGATGGGCATCGCGACCAGAACTGTGATCATTTCTTTATGTTGGCTCGGATCGATAAGGCCTGATAATTTAAACTTACCACTTTTTTCGAGATCATTAATCCTGTCCCGTATGGTTGGGGAGGATATATTGAGATTTTTGCAATTTCACCAATCGGCATTCGCCTCTACTAGGTAAGAAGACAAATGATCTCATTATCCAATGTACCAAGATTCGTTTTGACCTCAGGATCTCTCTATCTTTTAAATAGAATATTTTGAGGTAAAAAACATTTATTAGAAAAAAAACTAAGGAAGAAATATTTAAATAGAAAACAATCTTATTTTTCTTATTAAGAGTGGCTTTACGCGAGAAACCATTAATGTCAAGTCATATAATTTCATGGTATATGCGCAAAACTTATTGCATAACCGGCGGTATAAATTTAAAGTGGGGAACAAAACTCTACCTGGAAAGGACCTAACCTAATGAATTTCAGGCAACTCGAAGCCTTTCGGCATGTTATCGTGACCGGGACTACCAAGGAAGCCGCAAGACGCATGTTTGTTACCCAGCCTGCAATCAGCCGCTTGATCAACGCCTTGGAAGAGGAACTGGGATTCGCACTTTTTAACAGATTAAAAGGCCGCCTGCAGCCGTCCAGAGCGGGCATGCGTTTCTATGAAGCAGTTGAGCAGAATTTTCTGGGCCTGGAACGCCTGGATCAAACGGCCGCCAGAATTCGCCGCAGCGAACCCCGCGAATTGAAAATTGCTTGTACTCCCGCTTTGTCGGCCACCCTGTTGCCGGTGGCCATTAGAGCCTTGCGCGTCCATTATCCCACGATCATGATCAATGTGGACACGGTTATCGTCCCGGATCTCCTTGAACGGCTACAGCAAATGCGTGTTGACTTAGCCGTAACCCTCGCCTTCCCACCCATCACCGGTATTGAGGTTGAACCACTGCTTGAAACCGAAAATTACTGTGCTATGCCCATTTCGCATCCCCTGGCGTCGAAAGATGTCATTACCCCCGAAGACCTGGTCGGGATTCCGCTGTTAAAACCTCTGCCCACCGGACCGCTCACCTGGGAGGAGGAGGAGCAGATCTTACAGAAAGCCGGCGCAGAACCCAGATACGTAACGGCCTATCATACCTCGCACACCGGTTACGCCATGATCGCCCAAGACCTCTGTATCGGCTTGATGGAGCCCTTCGCCGCCCAACACTGGCGCAACGAGGTTACGTTGCGCCCGTTTCGTCCGCGGCTGAAATTGACCTACGCCTTGGCATACCCCTCCCCGCAGATACAAACGAAGCCGATTTACGAATTCCGTGAAGCCATAAGGGAAGCTTTTAAGAACTGGACGTTTCCCTCCTAATGGTGCCGTAAAAAGTATAGCTTTCTCGCAACTGAGCAAAGCCAATATGACTGTTTGCTTTCATACCTTCAACGATAAGGGGGATGTCATGATAACAGAAATTAGCCTTATTTTGTCGCGCTTCAGGGATTGCTTCAGCAGAACCGCTGCCTTTAACTGGTTTGTGATCGTCATCATGGGCTTTATTCTCAGGCTCGATCATCATGGTGTGAGTTCAATGATTCGTTGGTTGGGCTTAAGACCTTCACTTTATAAGGGGCTGCTATCGTTTTTTATAACTTCTTCCTGGCACTTAAAAGGTATTCAGCAACGATGGTGGCAAATTGTTCTGTCTCATTGTCCGGTGCTTACGGTAGCGGGTCGGCACCTCATTGTCGGCGATGGCAGCAAGGTGTCTAAGGAAGCACAAAAAATGCCGGGAGTCAAAAAACTAAATCAAGAATCGGAAAAATTAGCGACCTCAACAATTACAAGCTGTAGATTCGGGTTGCAGTACCGCTGAACATCATATCTTTTTCATCCTCCGAGAATTCAGCCACGATTTTTTTAAATCCGTTCCAGAGCACGCGATAGGAAATTGAGAGCTTGTCCACCGGGTAGTTGCTCTCGAACATACAGCGATCGGGACCGAAGCATTCTATGGCGTGAAGATAATATTCCTTCTGGGCGTTGACGAATTCGTCTGAGGTCGGCGGCACCGATCGCAGATGCCAGCCAAATCCATTATCCGGCATGGCCATACCGTCTAATTTGGCGTACACATTATCGCATTTGGCTAACTCGGCAATATCCTTTTTCCATTCCTGAAAGATCTCGTCCTGCTTCCCCTCGTAAGGCCCGACACCCAAGGGCGTTCCAAAATGGTCCAGGATTATTACGGTATCGGGCACTGCTTTGACTAGATCGATATATGATTTGATTTGATGATGATAGTGCCATGACTCATAGGTAAGCCCCCGGCGCCCCAGCATTCTAACTCCTTGTCTAAAGTCTTTCCGAGCGAAGAGATTTTTTTCTCCCAATCCCGGAATCATCAGCGCGGCGCTGTTAACCTCCCGCGCACCGGCGTGGCGGATTCCCCTGAACTGACCCCGTCCGGCTTATTCGTGGGCGTCAAGGATTTCCCCAACCAGATCGCCCAGTAATCCTCTTTGAGCCACAAGTCCGACCAAACGCTTTTGGCCTGTTTTTCTGACATCTTCCACCTTTTCAAATTTTGGAGGTATACAATATCAAAATTCCGCAAAACTACTTTATAAACATCTAAAATGCGAGTAGAATATTTCACAATTCAGTATGCTTTTCGGCATCGATTCGGCATACCTCCCAAATTATACCTGATGGCACTGCGGCTCAATGGCGTACGCAGTGATCTACGCAGAGCCGATCCTGCCGCAACCAGGATAACGGATTTGGCTAATCGGTGGGGCTTCTAGCATATGAGCCAATTTGCTGCCGACTACCGACGTTTTTTCGGAGAACTTCTGTCAAACACAAAGAGTTAGGAGATAGGCCCATAAAAATATAAGCTTCTTTTCATTACTGATACGAATATTATAAATTTATGGATGTCCCCAAAAAAATCCAAAAAACGATCAAGAGATTCAACAATTAAGGTCATCCACAAGGGACACGCCTTTTGAAATCGTCTGCAGCGGAACGACATCCACCTGACTTGCTAATGAGTATTGTTGGATTCCCGGATAAATTACATACAGGTGCTTCAGGTTCAAATCATCAAGAGCGATCCGGATAGAAGGCGTCATGCGGGGTGCATCCGTACGCTTACACTCGACGCCGTACAATGCGTCACCTCGGCGCAAAATCAGATCGATTTCTGCTCCTTGATGCGTGGCCCAATAGAAAAGTTCGTCGTGAGGTTCCGTTTTCAGTAACTGCTCGATGACAAAACCTTCCCATGAAGCACCCACCTTGGGATGGGAAAACAAACTTTTCATGGAATCGATACCCAGCAATTGATGCAGAAGTCCGCTGTCACGGACATAGATCTTGGGCGATTTCACCTGGCGTTTTTTCAGATTGGCGTGGTATGGCTGCAATTGATTGATCATGAAAGCATCCGTGAGTAAATCTAAATAGCGCCGTGTAGTTGATTCACTAACGCCAAGGGCGCGGGCCGGTTCGGCCGAATTCCAAATTTGCCCGTGGTAATGCGCCACCATGGTCCAAAAACGCTGGAGGGCGGTTGCCGCGACACGCACACCCCACTGCGGGAAGTCACGCTCAAGCAGCGTTTGGATGAAGTTTTTGCGCCATGTAATGCTATTTACATCACTTTCAGCCAAGAAGGAAAGAGGAAGACCACCCCTCAGCCACAACTGCTGCTCGGCTTCAGAGCCCAACTCAGCTAACGAGAATCCGCCGATGAGAATACGCTCCATTCTACCGGCAAGGCTTTCTGAGGTCTGGCGCATGAGATTTCCGGAGGCACTTCCGAGAATAAGAAACCTGGCTGGTGTGTTCCTTCGGTCGGCAAGCACCCGCAGTACAGGAAAAAGATCGGGGCGGCGCTGGATTTCATCGATTACGACCATTCCTTTCAGCGGTCTCAACGCGGTCATGGGTTCATCCAGCCGGGCCAGACTCGCCGGGTCTTCCAGGTCAAAATAGTTGACTGAATCTTCTTCAAGCAGTTCGCGGGCTAGCGTGGTTTTGCCGCTTTGGCGAGGGCCAACCAGAACAACAACTCGGCTGCGGGCGAGAGCATTATGCAAAGAAGCGAGTATGGATGAACGTCGGATCATGGCGTTATCATACCATGAAAATCTTTCATGTCAAGATCGATTTTCTTGGTACTTTACGGACCTCAATCTTATAAACAGGCATTCGGATTCTCTCAACGCTGAAGCAGAAGATGTGCTCACTTATCAGGTTCCGCTATGAGAAGTTATATCTTCTTGAAAGAGCTTTAAAAATTGCCCTGCAATTGAACAATGAATAAGAAGACCGAACAATCGGGGACGTATCGGTGCCAAACCGAAAAAAACTGAGGCCACTTATCACCCGCTACGAGGTCGATCACGACATCCACACTGTTTGCGCCAGGTACTCCGAGTAAATCTGTTTCTCGTGAAAGCGTCTCATCGGCGCCCAGTTTGCTTAGCGCATCCGATTTGGCAGGGCTGGTCACTGCCCAAACAAATGCGCCACGAGCCTTGGATAGTTGAACAGCAGCAGATCCGACACCTCCAGAAGCCCCTGTCACTAAGACGCGTTCTCCTGATTTAACATTTGCGCGTGTGAGCAGATTTTCAGCTGTGGAATAGGAGCATGGGAAGGAGGCTAGCTGAGCCTCGGACAGGTCGCTGTCAATTTTGTGGGCGTGTCGGGCGGCCACAACCGTATATTCAGCAAAACCACCGTCACACTCTGAACCAATATACCATGGCTGGTCGAGTATTTTCCCGTTTACCTCTCTTATACAAGGTTCGATCAATACTCGCTCGCCTATTCGGTCAGAGCTGACGTCTCCGCCGACCGCAATGATATGGCCGCACACATCCGCTCCTTGAATACGAGGGAAGTTGAGCGGTTGGCCCGACCAGCTGGCGTCTTCACTGGCCCCCTCCTTTTTTGAATACCATGCCATCCGTGTGTTAATATCTGTATTGTTGACGCCCGCAGCGGCAACGCGGACGAGTACATCGCGCGGTCCTGGCACCGGTACGGGTATATCCTGACGGATCTCCAGCTTGTCCATATCACCGTGACCAGTCAACCATACACCACGCATTATATCGGGCAAAGCAGTCATTATCGGCCTCCATCAATGAGTTCAGAGCTCCGGTTTTTAAAGCTTGGATGCATCTCACTTCAAATATATTGAGATTGTCTTAAACTTACAAAAATTTATGTGATGTCAAAATTCAGATTGATAGCAGTTGCGTTGCCATGTCCGGAAAACTGAGATTGAGGATATCTTAAATTTTCATGGCCATTAATTATTCAAGCTTTGTTTACTGTACTTTATTTATAACCCCAGATATTCGAATATTTCAGCAGTAATCAGCCGTTTTAGACCGAAAACTCAAGAAACATCGCATTTCAACAAACTCTGCCTGATTGCCTCAAATATATCACCAAACCTCAGAACACCCGTAACTTGATCTACATTATTTTTGACGATAAGCGGCTGATGGACACCCATAACATATAAATGCAATGCTTTTTCTAGGATGTCTGTTTCTTTAATATACTCGATTTTTTCAGGGAAATGCATTACATCGGAAACCTTTAATCGGCTGCCCCGTTCGCAAATAGTTTGGGTTGGTTCCATCCAGATTTTAAAATCTCTGGCTGCTTTCATGACAAACTCGGCAGTCAGAAAGCCCTTTTCCTGTTGCTTTTCGATTTTTTTATAATTAGGCTCCAAGGCCAAAAAAATATCACTCATGGTTAATTTGCCGACAAAAACACCATTTGAGTCAACAACTATTGCATCGCGATGGGCATGTTCGTTCTCTGACTGTCGAGCTTGCTCCAACGCCTTAAAAACCTCAATCAGGCTATCTTCTTTTCGAACTGTCACGTAATTTGAAATCGGTATCATTCTCTCTTTCACTTGAATCTCGTTCATACCATTCTCCTATTTTGAAATTGATTAAGGTAAGGGAAGCAATGATAAAATTCTAATCGACCATTATTCATAGCACAATCGGGCTCTAATGAAAAATTATTGTACAAAGTTTTAAACCACAGTCCAGAATAATCAGGTAAACAGCAAAATACCAAATATCAGCTAACTACCACTATATGGATGATCTTAAATCCGGCAAAATTTAAGATCGATTTTCGCATGTTAGATAACGTGCCTGCCCTCATATCGTGCCTCCATCTATAATAGGCTAAGTATTTAGATTTCTTATGCCAATCGCAACCATCGTACTCTGGCCGCACCTATATATTTGAATTTTAGGTCGTTTCGGATTTGAGCACCAGTCCGTCAAGCGTTGACACATATTATGTCTCAGATACATTGGAGTAGCGGTGGCAGGCGGTGGTGTGGCTGGAAGATAATCGGACGATCTCCGGATCGACCTGATGGCAGATATTGCCCACCTTCTCCGGGCAACGGGTATGAAAACTGCACCCGGAGGGGATATTTAAAGGACTGGGTATGTCGCCTTCTAAAAGGAGTTGCTCTTCTTTCTGTCGCGACTCCGGCAAGGGTACCGCCGATAAGAGAGATTTTGTATAGGGGTGCGCCGGCGTGTCGAACAGCTCATTTACAGTACCCTCCTCAACAATCCGACCAAGATACATCACCGCCACCCGCGCACAGACATAGCGGATCACGGCCAAGTTGTGGGAAATGAACATGTAGGTAAGAGAAAACTTTTCTTGTAGCGTTTCAAGAAAGTTAAGCGTCAAGGCTTGGACTGAGACATCCAGGGCCGATGTCGGCTCGTCCAAAATCAGCATCTTGGGGTTGAGTGCCAGCGCCCGGGCAATGCCGACCCGCTGTTTCTGCCCACCGCTAAGTTCATGGGGAAAGCGATACATATGCTCTTTCTTTAATCCCACCACTTCCAGCAGTTCCCGGACTCGCTGACTCAATTTGCGGCCCCCCAGCCGTTCATGAATGACCAGCGGCTCTCCTACGCTCTGAAGAATCTTCTTTCTCGGATTAAGGGAAGAGTGTGGGTCCTGGAATATCATCTGCATATCCCGGCGCAACTGGCGCAGCGGTTCCGGATCCAGCTTCGCCAGGTTGACATCCTCAAACAGAATGTCTCCAGCCGTGGGATTAATCAACCGCAGCACGACCCTCGCCAGTGTAGTCTTTCCCGAACCGGACTCGCCGACCACACCGTAGGACTCGCCGTATCCGATGCGAAAACTGACATTTCGGACCGCCTGGACCGTCTCCGTCGACTTTCGCAAGAACCCCCGTTTGATGGAAAAGTGCTTGCTGACATTTTTCACCTCTAGAATGCTCATATCACTCGACTCTAACCTCTTCGATTTATTACCTGGATTTTGCACGAGTCGGAGGCTTTCATAGGCAAGGCGTCTAAGAGTGAAGTCGTAGTGTTTTACTTCGAACCCTTAGCAACGCAGCATATGAAAGCCTCCGGCTCGCCCAAAGGGTGAAAATTAATGAAATAAAGCTGCCTTTCATCCTTTTTACCAATTAAGTATTTTTCTTTACTTCCCAAATTACCATAACTTATTGTAATTATATATTATTCAAGCTTCTCATTAATTCTCATGCAAGATTCAGGTATTCGGCCATGACGATTTATAAAGAAAACAGGCCGTCCGGTGTCCCGGACTCGTCTCTTCCAACAATGGTTTTTCCTTCCGACAAACGCTCATGGCATGGCCGCAGCGAGGGTTGAACCGACAGCCCCCCGGAGGATCGATGAAACTGGGGATGCTGCCTTTGATACCTTCCAGGGAATCGACCCGGCGAGAAAGGCGGGGAATCGACGCAAGGAGACCCTGAGTGTAGGGATGGGCCGGTTGATCAAAGACTTGGGCAATGGTTGCTGTTTCCACGACATTACCGGCGTACATGACCGCAATTCGCCGGCAAAGCTTTGCTACCACGCCCAGATCGTGTGAGATGAGCAGGATCGAAAGATTAAACCGATTGACCAGGTCCTTTAGCAACCGCAGAATCTGCGCCTGAATGGTTACATCCAGTGCAGTCGTCGGTTCGTCGGCGATGAGCAGGTCCGGTTTTCCAGAAAGCGCCATGGCGATCAGCACCCGCTGGCGCATTCCGCCGCTGAATTCATGCGGATATTCCCTGATTCGATCGGCCGGGCTGGGGATCTGGACGGCATCTAACAGATCCACCGCCTGGGTTCTGGCCTGTTTTCGGGTTACCGGCTCACCGCGCTGTCGACCGTGGCGAACAATGACATCGACCATCTGTTTTTCGATGCTGAATACCGGATTCAGGTAGGTCATCGGATCCTGGAAGATCATGGCGATTCGGGTTCCCCGAATTTTTCCGATCTCTTTTTCGGATTTGTCCAGCAAGTCTTCTCCCTGAAACAGGATCCGGCCGGAGACAATTTTGGTCGGCGGCACCGGCAATAGCCCCAGCACGGCCTTTGAGGTGATTGACTTGCCGCAGCCGGTCTCACCCACTACTCCAAGGGTATCGCCCGGCGCCAGCTCCAGCGAGACACCGTCGAGCACCCGGGCAGTGCCTTCAAAGGTATCGAAATGGATACCCAGGTTTTCGATTTGGAGTATGTTTGCGTTTCGCTTCACGATCGTCCTACCCCCTGCTCTGCGGGTCGAGAATATCGCGCAGGCCATCTCCCAGCAAATTGAAACCCAACACCGTGGTAAATATGGCCAGGCCGGGAAAGGTGGCGTACCACCACCAGTCGGGTAGAAAATTCCTGCCTTCGCTGATCATCGCACCCCACTCCGGTGTGGGCGGCTGGGCACCGACCCCGATAAAGCCCAGGCCGGCTGCTGCCAGTATGGCCATGCCCATGTCCATGGATGCCTTTACCAGTATGACGGATGAACAGTTCGGAAGTATGTGATGGAAGATGATTCTGGCCCTGCGGGCGCCGATCGAGCGGGCCGCCTCGACGAAGGACTCCTCCTTTACCGAAAGCGTTCGACCCTGGACCAGACGGACGTAGCCCGGCCACCAGACAATGGACAGCGCGATCATGGAGTTCGTCATCCCCGGTCCCATGGCGCCGATGATGGCCAAAGCAAAGATTCTTCCCGGTATGGAAAGGAACATGTCGGTTATCCGCATGATCATCTCTCCCATCCAACCGCCCACATAGCCGGCGGTGATGCCTAGCGGCACGCCGATGCCCATAGCGATCAGAATGATAATCAAACCGATTTTAAGCGAGATCCGGGTGCCCAAAATCACGCGGGAATAAATATCCCGCCCCAGTTCGTCGGTGCCGAACCAGAAAGTACTGTCCGGCTCCAGGAGTTTCTGGCTCATGTGAATGGTGCCGGTGGCGTCATCAGGAAACGGCACGATTAAAGGGCCGATCAAGGCCACGATGATAAACGTTCCGACAATGGCCAGGCCCAGAATGGACAGTGGACTTTTGATGAACAGATGAATCGACAGACGGATATCCCGCAGGGTGGACTCGTGCTTTTCTTTCCAACGGGCCCATGCGCCTGTGGAATTGGCAGTGATTTCCTTTCCGGCGCCGCTGTTGGTGCCTGCTTCTTCTAAGTTTGTTGTCGGATTAGTCATAGCGCACCCGCGGGTCGAGCCATCCGTAGAGCAGATCGATGATTAAATTGGCCATCATAAAGCTGAATCCGATCACGATGGTTGCTCCCATGATGGGCTGAAAGTCCGAGAAGATCGCCGACTGGACCGCGTACTGGCCGATGCCCGGCCAGTCAAAAACGGTTTCCACCAGTATGGTGCCGCCCAGCATCCAGCCAAACCGCAGACCGATCATGGTGGTGGTCGGAATCATGGCGTTTTTTAAGGCGTACTGGGTGACGATCCGGAAGCGGGAGATGCCGTGGGCCCTGGCGCTGGTGATAAAATCCCGGTTCAGCACCTCCAACATATCCGCCCGGTTGACCCGGATGATGCTGGCCAGGGCCGGAAAGGACAAGACCACGGCCGGAAGGAAGATATGTTTCAGCGCTTCCCAAAAGGTAGACCATTCCCCCGCAATCAGACTGTCAATGAGATAAAGGTGGGTGATTGCCGGCGGTGCCTGGGTGAGCATGCCCAGTCTTCCGCCCACCGGAAAGAGGTCGAATTTCAGAGAAAAAATCAGTTGCAGCATCAAACCCAGCCAGAACATGGGCACGGCCAGGCCAGATACGGAAAAGACCCGGGCCAGATGATCCAGGGGGCCGTCCCGATAGACCGCGCAGATCACTCCCAGCGGAATTCCCAGGACAACGGCCAGAACCAGGGAAAAAACGGTCAGTTCAAAAGTGGCCGGAAAATGACGGACCAGATCGGCGACAACATCGTGCTGGGTCCGTATGGAGCGGCCCAGGTTGCCGCTCAGCAGTCCCCTGATGTAGTCGACGTACTGTAAAAAAAGGTTCTTGTTTAACCCGAACTCTTCCCGCAGAACCTGGACCATCTCTTCGGTGGCGTCGGGCCCGGCCGCAACCCGGGCCGGATCTCCGGGGGCGACCCGGGCCACTATAAAGGTGATGGTAATCAGGCCGAACAGGGTGATGATAATCAGCAGGAGTCGCTTGATGATATACTGTTTCATCGATCCGTGCGTCCATTCGCATCCGGGCGGAATCGCCCAGTAAGAAATCGCCGGCGGGGATCAGAGATAATTGGCTCTGGCGGCAATGATGAGTCGGAGCAATACTCCAATACCCGTCGAAAAAGGACGGGTCCGGTAAACCCCTTTCAGGGGCTCGACAAAGCCGAGCCCTCCGGACCTGGGTCTTTATTCTTCAATGTAAAGCGGATAAACATCCACTTCGTTGGTAAACCGCAAGGGACAGAATTGGAAGCCCTTGACATAGCTTCGAAAGGCCCACTGGCGATTCATCTGCATTCCGAAAAGCTCGGGCGCGTCTTCCATGATCATGGGCTGGATCTGTTTGTAGTATTTCATCCGTTCGTCCCAATCGCTGATGGACCGTGCATTTTCGATCAGTTCCCAGACCTCGGGGTTTTCATAAAAGGACGTGCCGTAATACTTGCCCCAGGAATTTTTGTGGTACTGATAGGCCACCGCATCCGGATCGTCGAATTTGGGGGTGGTGAATATGGCGATTAGTTCCGGAGAGGTTTCCACCTTTGACCCCCGGGCCGTCATGTTCGGCCAGGTCAGGGGGACCATTTTGACCTCGATGCCGATTTTGGCCAGGTTGTCGATGAGGATCAGGCCGATATTTTTTTCCGAGTCGAGTCCCTGGACATAAACATATTCCAGCTCGATGCCCCCGTCCGGATACCCCGCTTTTTTTATATATTCTTTTGCCTTGGCAAGGTCCTGGCGGTAGGCGTTGGTAGGTACGTGGCCCTTGAGACCGACGGGAAAGGGACTGTCCTGCAAAATGGCCTTTCCGTTAAAGACCGCGATCATGGCGTCATAGTCAAATGCATAGTTGATTGCCTTGCGGATGTTGATGTCTTTGGTGTAGCCTTTTTTGGTGTTCATCTTCAGACCGAAGGTGGTGATACCGGGATCGTTGGATACAATGATACCGGGCATTTTGGCGACCAGGTCCAGATCGTCAGGGCTCAGACCGGCCACCATATCCAGCTGGCCTTTCTGAAGCCCGATTTTCAGGGAGTTGGTCTCCCGGATCAATTTAAAGATAATACTGTCCGGATGTTTTTCGTTCGGCCATCCGCGCCAGTAGTCCGGCACCGCCACCATTTCATAAAGGACGCCGTGTTCCCATCGTCCTTTTTTGAAGGGGCCGGATCCGGCCTCGTTGTCTTTTAACCAGTCCTGTCCGTAGTCGCCGTCCTTTTCATGGGCCATGACCGTTTTGGGGTTCATGATGTACCACCACGGAAGCACCGACATAAAGGGCGCATACGGTTGGTTGAGTGTAAACTGGATCGTGTGGTCGTCGATAACTTTAATGTCTGAAGTTGTCAGCAGGTCTGAGAGCATCCAGGAAATGCCCTTTTGAAGCTTCAGGGTTCGCTCAAACGACCACTTCACTGCTGCGGCCGTAACCGGGTCACCGTTGTGGAATTTGGCATTTTTAACCATGTGGAAGGTCCAGACCGTGGCGTCGGCATTGACTTCGTGCTTTGCGGCCAGCCAGGGAACCAGCTTGGCCGGGTTGCCCTCGTATTTGTAAAGACCGTCATAAAATGCCTGCTGAAGCATGCGCCGCGACCAGTCGGTTTTGAGACTGGGATCGATGTTCGGCGCCGGCTGACGGCCGCCGAAGACCATGATTTTTTTGTCGCCATCGATCTGGAGCGCCTGGCTTGTTGTCCCCAGCGAGAGGGTCAAGCCGAAGCAAACCGTTAAAACTAAAATCCAAAGCTTTGATTTCATTTCTCTTCTCCTTTCTTTTTAGTTGCTTAGTGCTAAGGTTCGCAATTACAGTCACTTATTATTATTGACCAATCCAAGATGATTGCTCACTCAGCACTAAGTCCTGAGTGAGTAAATACGTCGTCGTATTTACGAATCGATGGACTTAGTAACTATATTTTTGCATTTTCGGTTCAGGCTGGTCCGGGTTAGTACCTATTTATTGAAATCGCATTATGTTTGCGAAGGATTTATCTAACAGCATATTTTCGCCACCAAGGCACCAAGACACGAAGTTAAATTATAATAAACAGTTATTGTTTGTGTCTTTGTGCCTTTGTGGCTAATCTATCCGGTTTATCCGGGTTAGGTGTTCGTCGTTTCGGCGAATTACGGCGCCAGAAGTTCGGCAAGGGTCCGAGACACCATGGAGTTTGCCACAATTGCCGGTTTCCCCGTAACTTGTCTGAATATCCGACGGTGCGCCCGGTTGAAGCCCATGCAGTAAAGCACAATCAGATCCGGGCTGTATTGATTCAACTGCTCGGCCGCCCCTTTGATGCCCTCGTCAGCAGCGTATGGCGAGGCACTGACCGCCACCACATTCGGTGTAATATGGAGCAGCTTTTCTCGCATCTCGGCCTCCTGTTCCGCAAGCGGCACCACCAGCCCCAGGGTGTCGGCATCACCGATGACGGCCTGGATGGCACGATCGACGATTTCCTGGGCGGTCAGCACCAGGACCCGGGATTCGAACCTGGGGAACTGCCCCGTGCAGAGAAGCAGGATCAGATCCACGCCTTCTCCGTTCAGTTCTTCGATTCGTTTCTGAACCAGGGGGATGACGCCCTGTTTGGAGATAACCACCTCTTCCCCACAGGCCAGACGGGTGCACAATACGGTTTGGCCTTCGGTGGGTGCCAGTGATTGGATGCCATCACCTGAAAGACCGTCCAGGGCCCCTTTTTCCACCACGGCCACCCCCGGGCCGATCATTGCCGACATGGCCGGCACGATGTCGCTGCGGGGCGACTGCCCTACGGTGACCATGCCCAGCCGCGAGGTCACTTGGTACCCCCGGTTCTCAAAACGGCCATTGAGCCATAGAGTTTCTGCATGAGGGCAAACTGTTCCGGATCGTAAAATTTTACCTGCCCGGCGCCGAACGCTTTGGCCACTTCCACACAAAAACGGGTGGTGACCTCCAACCCATAAGGCATATTGGCGCCGGTGGCGCAGCCGGGTACGGCCATGCGGGTGGTTGGGGCCACCCCGACCACCGGGCAGTCGGTCCATACCGAGGGCTGCATGATGCTGTTGATGTGATAGATGCCGTTTCCGTAAGGGGTGATATCCTGCATGGTCACCGGGAAGGTCGCCGGGACGTCTCCGGTAACCCATTCCATAATGGTCAGTAGATCCTCACTCACCCGGAGGATATACCCTTCCTTGACGGTGGGCGAAATGGCAAAGCCATGGTGGTTGATCACCCGGTTTCCTTTGGTGGTGTCCACACTTAAAACGGCATCCATATCCGGCGACAACTCCGCCCGGATCTGTTGGGGCAGAGACACCGGCGAGCCCATAAAGGGCGTCGGTTCATGGGGCTGGGTCGGTGCGTGGGGGCAGATATGGGTGGCCAGAATGACGTCGCCCGTGCATCGATCCCCCCGCTGTGCCATGCCGGCCAGCTTCAACGCGGCCGCCATGGCCACCAAGGCACCGTCTGCGTCTGAGACAAGACCCGCAGCCGATGGTCTGGCACCGATTCCCCCTAAAGTGCCGAGAATACCCAGACTGGGACTTTTGCCGCCGCCGGATTTGCCGTCTGTACCTGGAACGATGATCCGCACCACATCGGTTGACCCTTTTTCGCCTTCAAGGTGTTCGATTTCAACCCGGGCAATGTCATAAGGTTCAAGCAGATCCAGGATGGTTTGACCCGATGCGGCAGGATCGTCCAGCAGGTCACATATTGTTATGATTTCTTTAAAAAGCATCGATTCCCTCATCACTGTTTAAAATTTGTGTTAAGGTCGTTTTAATCTCTCCTGGATTTAATTTCCCGCAGCTTGCTGCGATAATAGTGAGTTAACTCCTGATAACATGATACTCCGCGGCTTGCCGCGCAGAGATTTCATTTCGAGTTGTTCCAACTGCCCAATTTCTCAACACGCGGATTAATCGGGCACCGGATTAAAATGGATCGTTCCCGAGGATTGCTGTCGGTCGACTAGAAATGCGAGTACCACCAAATGGTTTTCCTGTCAACTGTGAGGTGTTTCGGATTACCTTGACCTCGACGCCGAGGCTGATATATGGTCTGTTAATAGATCGGAAACGGCCACTCGACCGTGAGTTTAAACCGCAAAGAAAGGGGGGTGTGATGTCAAAAATAAAACTTACTGAAGCCATGGCGGAAGCCATCGTACTCGGCGGCGCCGTCCTTGGCGGCGGTGGCGGCGGAGATGTGGCCGGTGGATTGAGAAATGCGCAATTGGCCGTTCGGATGGGAAGCCCGGTACTGATCTCACTTGACGAACTGGACGATGAGGCCCCGGTCATCACCGCTTCTGCCGTCGGTGCTCCGGCAGCCAAGGATAAAATGGTGAGGCCGATCGATCATATCCGGGCCTTGGATCAGATCATGGATCTGGTTGGTGATCGGCAGGGAAAAAAATTGGCAGGTATCATCCCGAACGAAAACGGGGCCGGTTCCGGGGTAAATGGCTGGATTCAGGCTGCTGCCTTGAATCTGCCGATGGTGGACGCGCCCGCCAATGGTCGGGCCCATCCCACGGGCCTGATGGGCGCCATGGGGCTCCATCGGCAGAAAGACTATCATTCGATTCAGTCGGCTGTGGGCGGAAACCCGGATCTTGACCTATACGTGGAGATGATCTGCCAGGGGAAACTAGCAGTGACTGCCAATCTTGTCCGGCAGGCCGCAGTTCAAGCCGGCGGGCTGGTTGCGGTCAGCCGGGATCCGGTGCCAGCGGCATACCTTAGAGAAAATGCGGCCCCGGGCGCCACGTCCCAGGCCATGCATGTCGGGCAAGTCGTCCTGGCAGAGAAAGACAAAGGCGGGCAGGCCGTGATTGCAGCTGTCGTTTCGGCTGTGAGCGGCCAAATCACCTGCCAGGGGATAGTCAAGCAGCTTCGGCTGGAAACCGTCGGCGGTTATGATATCGGCCTGGTGGTTATCGAAGGCGACCAGGCAGCCGAGCTGACGTTCTGGAATGAGTTTATGACACTTGAAATGGACGGAAACCGGCAAGCGACGTTTCCGGAGCTTATTACACTGCTGTCACTAGAAACGGGTCTTTCGATATCTTCGGCAGAACTGACCGAGGGCCATCAGGTAGCCGTGCTGACTGCACCGCAGGAAAACCTCATCCTCGGAAAAGGTGTCTTGCTGCCGGAAACCCTGGCAGAAGCCGAAAAAGCCATCGGAAAACAACTGGTCGATTTATAGACCGAAATGTGTAGCCTACATAATATAATAAGTTAGATGAACCCTGCACCAATAAAAGATGAAATTTCTTTCGAGGATTTTGAAAAACTAGATATTAGAGTTGGTACAATCATATCTGTAAGTAAGGTTAAAAAGTCAAACAAATTAATGAAATTAATGGTCGACTTTGGTGATCATACTCGATCTATACTTGCAGGAATAAAACAAGAACGAGAAAACCCAAAAGAAATAGAAAACAAACAAGCTCTTTTTGTTGTCAACCTTCCTGAAAGAAAAATGGCTGGCGAGGTATCTCAAGGAATGCTCTTTGATATTGGATATGCAGATGGTGTTAAGCCATGTCTTGCAATGCCGGAAAGCCAAATCCCTAATGGCACAAGAGCAGGATAAAATATCATACGACCAGACGTTCCACCGGACTCGCTGAAGCACGCCGGTGAACTTAACGTTCGCCAGAGAAGCATCAGCATGAAGATCTTTATTGCGACGATTGGTACACGAGGTGATGTTCAGCCTTATATCGCATTGGGCCGAGCACTGATGGAGTTCGGCCATGATATCACTATTTGTACCTGTGCGCACTTCGAGCCCTTCGTTCGGGAATACGGCCTCGGCTATGCCTACGTTAACAACGACTTCATTGCTGCAATTGTGACGGGGTTTTGGTTTCTCAACCAGGCTGATGACTGGAATCCTTCACGATCCTTGACCGAATTTCTGTCGAGGGGCGAAACGCCAGTGTACTTTGGGTTTGGAAGCATTTTCGGACGTGATCCGAAGCGAGTCACGCAAATCATGCTGGCAGGAAAACCGAGTATTATCTGTCCGTTCTTTGGAGACCAACCCTTCTGGGGACGACATGTCGAGCGCCTCAGAGTTGGGCCGTCTCCCATACCACAGAAGAAGCTGACCGTTGAGTCTCTCTGTCACGCCATTGACACGGTCATGAATGATTCGACGATGCGCGAAAACGCGGCAGTATTAGGACGCAGTCTCCGCAAGGAAAACGGCACATCGAATGCGGTAGCATTCATAACTCAATGGAGCTTATTCACGTCGTATCAATATACAGCATCGTCTAGTTTATCAAATCATAGACGATAAAAAGACGGTCAAAGTTATCCGAATGTGGTCCCATTATGAATAGCTTGGTATGATAAGTATTTTTTTGACATTCTCGCGTTTGTTTTTAATCAGGTTGACACCCTGTTCGAATTCGGCTAACGGCAAACGATGTGAGACGAGTCGTTTGACGTTGATATGTCTATTTTTCAACAGTTCAATCGCCTGAATACTGTTGCGCACTGAAGTAAATGAGGTTAAGATCGTCAAGCCTTTGATAAAAAGCGTAAATGCCTCGAACTCAACCTTGGTTTTGGGCGGCACGCCAAACAGAAGTATTGTTCCGCCCTTTCGGGCAAATTCCGGCGTGCGCATCATTACAGGAATGACGCCGGTCGCATCGATCACGACCTCAAAGGCTTCCCCGGGTAGATCGTCAAGAGAGCTGCAAATCTGATCGGCCCCCGCTTCTTTAGCAAAGTCAGCCCGTGCTGGATCCGGTTCAACGACGGTGACACTTCGCGCTCCCCGGACTTTTACGGTTTGAAATAAGAGATTTCCGATCGGTCCGGCCCCCATAATGACGACATGATCAGCCAGTCGAAGCCGAGCTTTTTGAACCCCATGTAACACACAAGACAGCGGTTCGACAAAGGCGCCTTCTTCGAATTCAAGATCTCCGATCGGAAACACTGCCTTCTCCGGGGCGACCACGTATTCAGCCATCCCGCCCGGCAACGTCACGCCGATAGCTTGCCAATTCTCACAGAAGTTCTGTTGATTATTGAGACAATAGCTGCAATTGTCACAGGCAATATTCGGTTCCACCGCGACATGGTCTCCCGTCTGAATCCGGGAGACGGCAGTGCCCACCTGTTCAACGATGCCGGCAAATTCATGACCGGGAATCACCGGATAGTCAGCCACGAAACCACCTTCTAGAATATGAATATCAGTGCCACAAATTCCACTCGCCATCACCTTAATCAGGACCTCATTGGGACCGGGTTCGGGCCGATCCAATGTGATAAGTTGCGATTCATGAACTTTGGTAATCTGCAATGCTTTCATTGGTGTCATCATGTTACTGCCTTCTTTGACACTTTTTTTCAGTTTAAGAAATCCTCAACCTGCCTGCGAGTCGGAAGGGCGGGAATGGCGCCTCGTTTTGTCGTCGCAAGTGCCCCAACAGCGTTCGCCACACGGCAGCATGCTTCAAGCTCCGCCTTCCCAGGGAACACATAGGCTTCTCCTGGTTTCGAATAGGCCAAAAGTCCGGAAAGCAATCCAGCCACAAAGCCATCACCTGCACCGGTGGTATCAACAGCTCTGAGCGCATTTCCCGGCACATGACCTGCTGCGGTGTCGGTATAGAAGAAACTTCCCTGACTGCCTAAGGTGATGACAATAAGTTTCGGTCCAAACGTCAAAAGCTGTTTCGCGCCATCTTCTAACTTGCGAGTTCCGGTGAGAAATTCAAGTTCATCATCATTAATTTTGACCAGATTAGCAGAGCGCATTCCGGCAAGTATTTCTTGTTTTGCCCGTTCCTGGCTCGCCCATAATCCCAATCGAAGGTTGGGATCGTATGAAATGAGCAGGCTTGATTCACGGGCAAGGTCGAGTGCATGACATGTTGCGCTGCGACCCGGTTCGCTGATCAAACTAATGGAACCATAGTGAAAAATAGTGGCCTGTTGAATGAGATCTTTCGGGATGTCATCCGGTGTCAGCCGCATATCTGCGGATGGATGACGGTAAAACATAAAGTCCCGTTCGCCTTCACTTGTCAGCGAAACAAAGGCTAACATCGTTCTGGTTTCAGAGTCGAACGCGAGACCTGAGATATCCACTCCATTTTCCTGAAGCACATTCGCCAGGAAGTGTCCGAAACTTTCATCGCCAACCTTCCCGATAAATCCAACCTCGTGTCCTAATTTAGCAAGCCCGACCGCGACATTGGCCGGTGCACCTCCCGGCGCTTTTTGAAATGAAGGGGCCTGCTCAAGCGAGACGCCTGATTCCAAGGATACAAAATCGATAAGTAATTCACCTAAACAGACGACGTCTACCATAGCATCTATTCCCCCGGCAACTCTGAAACGATTCTCTTCGGTCGCAATCCAGGAATTACTTTTTGCGTTTCCGTATCAAACAGATGTATCTTTCGCATATTAAAGTACACTTCCACTTCCTCACTAAGCCGCGATTTCGAATCGGGATCAACGCGGGCGGTGAAACTTTGTTGCCCGGACACCATTTCCAAAATGATCTCTGCGCCTAACGGTTCAATCCCTTCCACCACCGCCTTGAACTTCTCCCATTGACCTCGGGAGTCTTCCGGTAAGGAATCGGCAATATCCTCCGGACGAATCCCGAGTGTCACATCTTTGTCCTTGTAGCTGCCACAGACGTCATGATACTCCTTCGGCACCCTGACTTGAAAAGTTCCGGTATCAATGGCCAATCCGCTATCAGCCTGCACGAGTTTCGCATGGAAAAAGTTCATCGCCGGACTGCCGATAAAACCGGCCACAAATTCGTTGTCCGGAGAATCATATACCTCTAAGGGCGTCCCGACTTGCATAATATAGCCATCTTTCATGATGACTATCCGATCGCCCATCGTCATGGCTTCCACCTGATCGTGGGTTACATAAATCATGGTGGTTTCCAACTGATGTTGCAGTTTTGTGACTTCGGCCCGCATCGTCACTGTCTCTTATACACATCT
>JARFPZ010000449.1 GCA_029288035.1 Desulfosarcina sp. | reverse complement strand
CTGGTGCCCATGTATTTTTTTCGCCCGTTCAATCTGTTTCTGGGTACCCAAATTCAGTTTTATTGACGCGATTTCTGAAATTTTTGTTGCATCCGATTTTACGACACATCAGTAGTTCTGAATTTATCCCCGATCTCCTTCACCTTCTATACACCACCGTTTCATTGAAAACGTTTATCTTTGCTGCCATTTTAGCGGTGATCCTTTTGGTCGGAATCAGCCGGGGCGTCTGGCGATCACTCAAAACCATTCACAACTTTTTGGCCTATCATCGACATCGCCGAATTGTTTTCTTGCTGATCGTTGCCGCTCTCATGGCGCTGCCGTATTTGCCGGCCGGTGGGATCCGCCTTCCCGGAGAATATCTTGCCAAACACTTCTTTCATCGGGTGGTTGAGGAATTTGATTTTATTCTTAACGTTAAAGCCCATCGTGCCCGGCAGCTGGGCATCATTGAAAGTACTATGGAGACCGGCTCACAAATCCCGTCGTCATTGGATAAACAGAACGGTCTGGAATTTCGACTACCAGGGTCCCATGTACGGCTGGTCCACCATGCCGGATCAATATCTACTCGATTTCATTTACCGAAAAGAAATTCGAAACCGGACCCAATCACTGTTCATCGAGTTTATTCTGGTCACCAGCCACGCCCCTTTTCATCGTCAACCACCGTATCGGAAGGATTGGTCCCGCATAGGGACGGGTGAAATTTACCACCATTTAGAGACCGTTACCTTCCCCTAAGGACGATTTTTCGTGCCTGGTTCTAACATCGGTCACGGCTTTTTCTTAGGTTGGGTTATACATCCTGATGTCTATTGTTGGGTTTTGTACCTCTACCCAGCCTACTTACCAGCCATTTTTGTGCTATCAGCAAAGCTCAACAAAACGGCCCAAGATAGAACTATACCCCATTATTTTACTATTCCAATTAGGACGAAGCTCCCACCTTGTGAACCCCCAGATTCGCAGTTTGTTGCAGCGGTTAATCGGAGAACATTATCTCCCGCGCCTTGGGTCCGCAATTAAACAGGAGATCAAAGGCCGATAGATCGGGGATAAAATCACCCCATAGTTGCGGATATACCCAGGATGGGATTTTAACATAGCACAGCTCGATGCCGGCGTTCTCAAAAAGACCGGCATCAAGATGCTTGCCGGCTGCAGCCGGAGCCAGATAGGTGGAAGCACTGAAAAACCGGCACAATTCAATGAGCAAATGATCGCCGCCGGTTTTAATGTTCAGCTCGGAAAGCCTTCTGACTTCGGTGTCGACACCAAGATTCAGTACCAGATGGTCAATGATCGCCATATTAAAATCAATGAGCCGGTCGTAGCCGGTTGAAAATACGGTTTCTGCAAACTGCAGGTGATCCGATAAATAGGGGGCCCGGGCATAGGCTTGTTTCAGGCTTGCCAGAAATTTTTGAGTCGGCCGGCCTTCATGGCATATCCTGATGTCATCGATCCGTTGCAGTCCCAGTCCCTTCTTCCAGACGGGTATTGTCATCCACAGCGTCCCCTGATCGTTTTTAAATCGATTCCGACTGATCCAGGTGGTGCGACGGGGAAACTGAACGGTATCGAGAATGACAAAAATATCGCAACGGTTTGCCTGATAGAAAAAGCCGGGGAAGGGAGCAAAATAAGGCCGGCTGGTGGAGATGATCATGATGGAGTCACCTTCAATGGTGATATTAATCAAAATTGGGCAATCACGACACCGGATACTGGATACTGGATTAACAAGGAATTCTGTCGATTTTATAGATGTAAGAAGGGAGAGCCGACTCTACCATAGCAGCCAATGGCTATGAGGGGCCGGGATCATCTCCTTTTTTTCCGCCATCCAGAATCGAACATTTAATTTCGAGTCTCCAGTATCAAGTATCCAGCATCTTAGTCAATTACGGGTGCAGCGTTTTTGTCCAAACAATAGTGCCAATTGTAAGCGAAATGACGAGGTCTGTACTACCGCAATTCTATCTCCCGATAGGGCAGCCCGAGCGAGTCAGCCAGCTCCACCAGGGATGCCTCCAGGGTCGCTTCATCCCCATGGTCGTTTCTAATTTTAGTCAGCTTGTCGCCCACCACGAAAATCTGGATTTTGCCTGGATCGAGATATTGTCGGGCAAGCCGGCCAAGATCGTCCCGGCTGACGTTGAAAAAGGCATCCTGAATTCTTGCCAGGGTATCAAGCGGTTCATCGCGCAGGTAATAGCGGCCATAAACATTTACCAGGTCCGCCGGGGTATCGACGTTGAAGACGAAACTGTTGAGTGCGTCCAGTCGCTTCTGTTCAAGTTCTTTCTCGGGAACATCCTGGCGCAGGGAATTCATAACCTCGATGGTTTGGGCAATGGCAGCCGCCGTCTTGTCCCCTTTGCAGCCAATGTAACCGGACAGAATTCCTGCCTGCCATTTATAGGTTCCATAAAATCCGGCGGAATACACCAGACCGAGATCGTCCCGCAAACGGGTGTACAACAGGGAATCACTGCCGCCGAAAATGCTCATCAAAAGGTTTATTTTCCAGTAATCCGGATGGGTGCGCTTGACGCTGGGCAGGCTCATGGCGATCTGGGACTGCACCTGACCGGGTTTATGAATCAGCGCGAGGACCGGCGGAGTTTCCGGCGGATCGGCAAGATGTCGCTGCGGCGCCCGGTTTTGCGGCAATGCTTCGAAAAATTGACTGAGACCCGCGCTGACGTCTTTGCGGTCAATGTCACCGGCGACGGCGGCGACCATGTTGGAGGGCACAAAAAAATCCCGTAAAAATTGTTTGAGATCTTCCCGGCCGATAGCGGGTATGCTCGTCAGCCCCATCAGCGGATCACGGCCATAGGGATGACCTTTGAAAAGCCAGATGTCCCGTTCGCGGCCCGCCACCGTTTGAGCATCGCCTCCCTGGCGTTTAAGCGCAGTTAATTGCTGGGTCTTTACAATCTCCAAGACGCTCGGGTCAAAACCGGGACGCGTTAAAATCTCTTGCAAAATGTCCAGACCGGATTGCCAATCATCTTTGAGAACGGAAAGTTGAATGACCGCCACTTCCTCGTTGACCGAAACACGGAGTTTAATGGCATTTTGGTCGAGTACCTGGGCAAGCTCAGCCGGTGACCGTTCCTCGGTTCCGCCGCGAATGATACTGTCGGTCAACACGTCTGTCAAACCGGCTTTGGATTCATCGACATCCACCGAACCGGCTTTCACCATCAAGGTCAAATCCACCAGGGGCAGCTCACGATCCGGCAAAAAAAACGCCTTGGTGTCGGCAATATCCATGGTCTCTGCCTGGGGGTAATCAATTTTTTGGGGCTTGCGTTCAAAGGAGAGTGGATGTTTCCAGTCGACCGGCGTCGGGTATTGGGATATGTTGTTGAAATCCTGAGGACGGTTCGCCCTGGCGGCGGCTTTGCCGGAAATGGAACGTACCTCCGAATAGCTTTCAAGGGGAGCATCCGGTTCACCGCCGGGGATGACATATACGCTGGTTTTATTTTCGGTGAGAATATATTTATTCGCAACCTGACGTATATCTTCGGGAGTAACGGCGTCCAACTTTTTAAGGTAGTTCAACAAGTAGCGCCAGCCAACCTGGACCTCGAGGGTGGCCAAGGTCCCGGCCAAACTCTCGTTGCTACGCATCCTGTCGATAAAATCACGTCGGTTGAGTTTTTTGATTCTTTGAAGCTCACGGTCGGAAACCAGCTCGGTTTTCATTTTTCCCACTTCAGCCAGCAACAGCGCTTCCAACTTCTCACAGGCGTCAAGATAAGCCCGGCGCTTTTCTTCAGCACTCACCCCTTCGTTTTTAGCAACTTGTGGTTCGTTGGGAGAACCCCCCAAAATGATCATGCCACCGTATCGATTGTCCGGGTTATAAGCCCAGGCTTCCTGGGCCTGACCCTCATTGATGATACCCTGGGTCAGGCGGGCACTGCGACCATGACTCAAGATCATTGTCATGGCGTCTAAGGCATAAAAATCTTTGGTGTCCATGGCGGCGCCATGAAAGCCGATGCGGACAAGGGGCGTGCGGGCACCTTTCAAATAGCGGACACTTTTTCGGGGTCCCTGTTGGGCAGGTTCCCGGGTGACCTTCTCCGGCGACCGCCGGCCGGCCGGATAGCGCTGAAAATAAGTTTCAGCCAAACGTCTGACATTTTCCAGGGTGACATCGCCCACCAAAACCAAAACGGCATTTGAAGGATTGTAATAGGTTTGGTGAAAAGCGATTGCGTCTTGGGTACTGTATTTTTCCATATCGGCTTTCCAACCAATGGTTGGATTACGGTAGGGGTGAGCCGTATAAGCGGCGGCGTTGAGATCCAGCCAGGCAGCACCGCCGGGGCTGTTGATATATCGAAACGCCCATTCTCGCTGTACGACTTCTTTTTCGACGTAAAACTCGCGCCAGGCCGGCTCAAACAGCTGTTCGCTGACAATTGAAAACCACTGCTCCAGCATATCCGACGGCACGGATGCGATGTATTGGGTTTGATCTTTAGTGGTGAACGCATTGACACCGACGGTGCCGTTTTTCCCTAATTGGGATGAGAACGCCTGGGGCACGTAGATTTCTTGTACCTTAAGCCGCAACTCATTCATTTCAGTCTGCTTTTTTCTGATCAATTCCAGATCCGGCTGTCGCTTGTTCTGCTCAAAAAGCACGGCCTGGTAGGCAGCTTCAATTTGGTCCTGCAACTGCTGATCTTTCTGGTAGTCAATGGTTCCAAAATTCTTGGTGCCTTTAAACATCATATGCTCCAGCAAATGCGCAATGCCGGTTTTGCCGGCCTGCTCAAGTGCGGACCCGGCTCGAATCGCCAGACGGCACGCCACCTGGGGGGTTGCCGGGCGTTCGACCACCAGAACTTGAAAACCGTTTTCAAGTTGAAACGCATTGACATCGATATTGAGATCATAGGCCGTATCCGCAGCCCCGTGGAGATTTCCGCCGAAAACCAGCAAGATTGTTGACAGTATGATAATTTTATTCAAACGCATCGACCGTGCCTCCTGAATGAGTTCTAAAGAAAAAAGAAACCTAACTCAGCAAATTTTTGTAATTTCGGATTCCCAACATCCGATCCGATTCTACCGTCATTTGTGTAAAAACATACGTCCAAAAAAACCGACTTTCAAGGCAGCGGCAATGTTTTTTAGACATTTTTTATTTTCGCGACACTAAAGAATTGATTTTTCATGGTGAATTGGTTAACTAGCATATTGAATTCACAGGAAAACCTCAGGAAATCGGAAAAATGACAAGTGCAATCGTTATGGCGGGGTATAACAACCGGCGCGAAGTGAAAAAGTACAGCCGAATCGTCGCAGAACATTACGGCGAGAAATTTATTGAAACAGGTTATAAGCCGCTGCGGGAATTCAAATCTGTTAAAAACGGCAGGCAGGTCACCAAGCCCCTGATTCAATATACCCTGGAAAGGCTTTCAGAGAACGAATTCATAGATGACGTTGTTATTGTCGGCCATCAGATGTTGCTGGAGCAACGACTTGGTAATTTTATTCAAAATTTCGAAAAACCCTGTCAACTGGTAAACCAGAGCTCGAAAATTTCCCAAGAGGTTATCCGACGCTTCAGCATCAAGCCCAGAAAAGTCAAATACAATTCTATCGCCGGTAATTTGATCAAGGGATATGCTGTCAGCAAGGCCTGTAAAGAGGAGAAACATGCGTTGCTGGTCGCGGCGGATTCGCCCCTGACGACCAACAAATTTATCGGCCGGTTCCTAAACATTGTAAAGCAGTATGAAACTGAAGCCGCTATAATTCTTCCGGCCATATTCGTTGGAGACCAAAAGGACCAGCTTGACAGACAGCCCCTGCGCCTCCTCAACGACTCACAATATCAGTTCGATGGATCCAAAGATGAATACGGCCGACAGGGTTTTCGGCTTTCCTCGTTGGTATCTGCGAACCCGCACCGTTTTGATCTGAACGCGGCCAACACGGCCTACAGCCTTCGAAAATTATTGAATCCAAAGGTTCAAATAAAACTGTTTCGCGTTACCAGAGGCCTGGGATACCCAAATGTATATTCCAAATATTTCCTAAGAAAAGATCTGAGTATCAATGAAACGGCCAACATTGCGTCGGCATATTTCCATTGCCGATTTGCTATCATTCCCATGACGGGGATCGAAACAACCTATGATTATGATGGTACCGAACATGAATACCATACGATCACTAAAATGCTTAAATCCGGTGAGATTAAGACCGCCTCCTGAATTCATCGGACATGAAAATCACGCACCCGCTGGTTATCCTAAGCGCCAACGTTTGAGCATCCCCCAGTTTATTCCTTCGAATCATCTCTTAAGGCCAGTTTCGACCCTGAGCCATCTCCCAAGATAACATTTTGATCATCTTGCCGTCATCTTGCGATTAACTTCCTGGTTTATGTTCAGTTCGAACAAAAGCCGATTTCAGGGCTCCCGAGCTCATTCAGGAGATCTTTTCAAGAAGTCTTGAGATCAAAAGGAACCAAAAATAAGCTATAAAATTCAGAACTGACCGCCCAAATTGAATATCATTGACGCGTTCATAGACATTTCCGTTGCACCAGATTTTATGACAGATCATTGGTTCTGAATTTTATCAAAAACAAAACAAGGAGGAAAAAAATGAATCAGACATTCAAGTTTACAAAGTACATCGTGGTGATGGTCATGGTCGGGCTGATGCTGGGTTCCGGCTTTTTAACGGCAACGGCATCCAAGAATGCCCCGGTACAAATGGTACCGCAAAATTTCAGCGCCCTGGCCGACACCGTCAGCCCGGCGGTGGTCCACATTCGGGTGGAAAAAACCGTCAAAGGTAGTGGACCGGCTTTTGATCAATTCAATAGAAATCCCTATGGCATCCCGGAGCAGTTCAAAGATTTCTTCGGCCGCAATTTCGGGCAGCAGCGTCAGCCGGAATTCAAACGGCCGGGTCAGGGTTCCGGGTTTATCATTGATAAAAACGGCTATATCGTCACCAACAACCATGTGGTCGATGGCGCCGACAAGATCAAAGTGGTCCTTAAAGATGACAGCGAATACAACGCTGAGATCGTCGGGAGTGATCCGGTTACCGACATCGCCCTGATCAAGGTCGATGCCAAGGGCAATCTGCCCACGGTCCCCATGGCAAGTTCCGACAACCTCAAAGTGGGCGAGTGGGTCGCAGCCATCGGCAGTCCTTTCGGTTTGGAGCATACCGTCACCGCCGGTATCGTCAGTGCCAAGGGACGGGTGATCGGCTCCGGTCCATATGACGATTTCATTCAGACCGATGCCTCCATCAACCCGGGCAACAGTGGCGGCCCCCTGATCAACATGAGAGGGGAAATCGTGGGTATCAATACCATGATCATCGCCGGCGGCAATGGCATCGGGTTTGCCATTCCCATCGATCAGGCTAAAGATATCGTCGCCCAGTTGAAAACCAGCGGTGGGGTCACCCGCGGCTGGCTGGGCATCACCATTCAGGATCTTAAAGGCGAGCTGGCGGAATATTACGGCGTGAAAGACAAAAGCGGCGTGCTGGTTGCCAGTGTCGTTCCCGGTGATCCCGCGGATCAGGCCGGAATTAAGCCCAAGGATATCATCACCGAAGTCGATGGTAAAAAGGTCACCACCAGCCGGGACCTGACCAATCTGGCTGCCAAACTGGGCGTCGGTGATACGTCCACGGTAACGGTTTGGCGCGATGGTCATCAAAAAACCTTTGATCTTAAAGTCGGCAAAAGACCGTTGACCATGGCCGCTGCTTCCGATCAGAAGCAGCCGGAAACAAAGGGCGAATACGGCTTCGAGGTTACCGAATTAACACCGGAGATCGCTCAACGCTATAAGATTGAAGAAACGGCGGGAGTCGTTGTGATCCATGTTGATCCCAACGGCAAAGCCAAGGAAGCCGGTATTCAACAAGGTGATCTCATCATCGAGGTCAACCGTGAAAATGTTGTATCGGTGAAAGATTTCAAGAAACTGATCGATCAACATCAGAAGGGTGAAGGCGTTGATTTGCTCGTCAAACGCATGAATAGCGGATTGATGGTGATTCGCCTGGCATAATTTAGACGACAGAGTTCCGATGTCGGAAGACAGAAGCCAGATAAGGCAGAACAATGGCGCGGCGAGGATGCGGAAATTGGAATTATTCGATGTCGGATTGGAGATTTAAGGCTTCCTTATCGACGATCCAAACCGCGCGCTCTGCCCTTATTACCCGCAACCCGTAACGCGTAACCCGTGACGCGTAACTCGCAACCCGAACGATAGCCACTGGCTGAAGTAATATTTTAGGGCATAGTGGAATTAAAGATCCCTGAAAAATGGCCGAAAAAATTAGTAGAATGAAATCTCTCCGCGGCAAGCCGCGGAGTATCATGTTTTTAATGATTTAACTCATTTTTATCGCAGCAAGCTGCGGGAAATAAAACCCAGAAGAGATTAAAAAATCAAGGTAGGCTGAAAATCAGGAATTCTGAAGGGGCGAACGCTTAGCTCATGTTTACAGCTACTTAACTGATCAATCATTTAGCCTACTAAATATCTCAGGGATCAGTAGTTAGACGAAGCTTTACATTATTCTGAAAAGAGTTATAATTAGAGCAGCAATCAGAAAAATCTGAGAAGGCTGATGACAAATATATGCGATTTCTTTTATACAATATTCGATATGCCGCAGGCATCGGAAGGCATTTCCATTTTCCGGTACCCTACAGCGGCTATTTTAAAAATACCAACGGCAATTTAAAAAAGATAGTAGACTTCATAAAATCGGTAAACCCGGATATCATCGGGCTGATCGAGGTGGACAGCGGTTCTTTTCGCTCCGAAAAAAATAACCAGGCCGAGGGTATTGCCTGGGAACTGCAGCACGATCATATCTATCAGTCAAAATATCCGGCATCGTCAATGGCCCGCAAAGTACCTTTGCTGAACAAACAGGGCAATGCGATGCTGACCAACCAGGAGATTGTTTCCCAGAAGTTTCACTATTTTCGTGAAGGTGTCAAACGGCTTGTAATTGAATTGGAGCTGAAGGATATTTCGGTTTTTCTGGTACATCTGTCCATAAAATACCGTCACCGGCAATATCAGCTGCAAGATTTGCACACCATGATAAACAAAGGCAAAAAGCCGGTTATTGTGGCCGGAGATTTTAACGTCTTTTGGGGTGCCCGGGAGCTGCAATTGTTTCTGGCGGCCACCGGTTTGAAAAATGCCAACGGCAACGGTCAGCCATCACATCCCAGTCGGGCGCCGCGTCGACAATTGGATTACATATTTCACAGCCCCCAAATAAAAATCAACGATTTTCAAATCCCCCAAGTTAAATTTTCCGATCATACACCCTTGGTTTGTGAGTTCGAAGTTCAGCCACCAAGGTTGGCAGATAACGGCGCTAAGCCCCATGACAGCATCCAAGCGAGATCAACCTTCGTATAATACCGCCAAAATAGTGGCCTTATCTCTCTTGGCCGCAATGTGATGCGGTGTTGTGGAAAGGTAATAGATGCTGTCGCCGGGCTCCAGTTCAAAACTGTCCTCGCCGATCCCCATCTCAACCACACCATCCAGAACGAAGATAAATTCTTCCCCCTCATGCACCGAAACTTCCTTTTCAGGGTCTTCTTCAAGCTGGACGAGCAGCGCCTCCATATGCCGGCCTTTGACGTCGGGAGCAAGGCTTTTGTAGACATAAACCTGTTTTTGACTTTTTTGGGAGGTCGAACGGGATATGGTGCGGCGCTCATTTTTCCGGGTAATCGAATAGAGTTTATCTCCCACCCCCGAAACCAGCCGTCCAAAAGCGCTATCCAGGGCTTTGGATAATTTGATCACGGTACCAAGCTGGGGTTGAGCCATATTTTTCTCCAAGTTCGACAAAAATTGTACGTCAAATCCGGTCAACCGGGAGAGTTCTTCCAGAGATAGTCCTTTTTCCTCCCTTATTTTTCGAATCCGCTCACCGATGTCTTCCATGCCCTTTGTGGGTTCGGCCTGGATATCACCGGTCAAACCCTCGAAAAAATCAACATTCAGGATATGCTTGCGACTTTTTTCTTCCATTTTATCTCCTCATTGTTCTTATTTCTATCCAAATATATTTAAAATTTGCTCCGGCTTTAAATCAGCATTGATCATTGCTTCGACGTCCCGGGTAATGCGAGTGTTCAGTGTTCAGAGTTCAGGAGGGATCATCCTCACTGTACTGAACCCCTGAACACGAAACACTCAAAATACTTATTGATTGCAATACCTAATCGAAAATGATTTGGTTTTAGCCTGTTTCGTTATTTGGTGTTATTTTACAGGCATCTGGCACCAATATGCCGCGCAATAACAATCCGCTGAACCTCGGAAGTACCTTCTCCGATATCAAGTAATTTCTGGTCCCGGTAAAAACGCTCAACATCATATTCTTTCATCAATCCGTACCCCCCATGAAGCTGAACAGCATGATTGGCACACCGATACATGAGTTCGGAGCAATACAGTTTGCCCATGGCGGCTTCCTTGGAAAAAGGCAGGTCGTTGTCCCGCAGCCAGCAGGCCTTGTAAAGCAGAAGACGGGCACACTCGATTTCCATAGCCATGTCGGCCAGTTTGAACGCATTGCCCTGAAAGGTCGCGATGGGTCTGCCGAACTGTTCACGTTCATTGGTGTATTTGATTGCCATGTCAAAACACCCCTGAGCTCCTCCCAGGCCCATGGCCCCGATGGACAGGCGCCCGCCATCCAGGGTTTGCATCATCTGGTGAAATCCGTGCCCTCTGGCACCCAGCAGATTTTCTTTCGGAACCCGGCAATCTTCAAAATAAAGCTCACTGGTGTTTGAGGCCCGCCACATCATTTTATCGTGCATCACCTTAGCAGTATATCCGGGCGTCCCCGACTCGACAATAATACAAGAAAGCTCGGGGCGGCCATCATCAAGAGCGCCGGTGCGGGCCATGACCGTGACCCCCGTTGTGATATCCGTGGAAGCATTGGTGATAAAAATCTTACTCCCGTTAATTACCCATTCATCGCCGTCCAGCACCGCGGTGGTCGCACTGTTGGCAGCATCCGAACCGGCATTGGCTTCGGTGAGGCCAAAACCCCAGAGGGCCTCACCGCTGCAAAGTTTCGGTAGATACTTTTTCTTTTGATCTTCGTTGCCGAAATAATAAAGCGGTCCGATACCCAAGGAATTTTCCGCCGCCACAGTGGCTGCGTGAGAGCCATCGACCCGGGCGATTTCTTCCACGGCAATAATGTAGGACAGGTAATCCATGGCCTGTCCACCGTATTTCTCGGAAACAAATACGCCGAAAAGACCAAGCTCAGCCATTTTTTGCATCGTTTCGTAAGAAAATTCCTCTTTTTCGTCCAATTCCCGGGCCATTGGTTTGATCTCTTTTTCAGCAAAACTGCGCACTGAATCCCGTAAAATTTCATGATCCGTCGAAAGGCTAAAATCCATGCTCACTCCTCACGCTTTGGGTTGATTCACAAAAATATTTGACGAAATAGTAATGCCTGTCATAATGGGACTTCTTATAGGTAGATGGTCCAGTGTTGTCAATGTAAAAAACAGAGGACAGAAAACGGAGAACAGAGGACAGATTTCCTTCTTCCGAATGCCGAATTCCAATATCTGGCATCTGACCTCAGTCATTTGTTCTCTGTCATCTGTAATCCGACATCTGTCATCTGTAAACCGGAGCCACTATGCCGGAATTACCTGAAGTTCAAACCGTCGTCGACGATCTGAATGCTGCTAAATTAATCGGTATCCCAATCGTTTCCGCCAGGGTGTTCTGGCGACGCACCATCGCGGAACCTTCGGTGAGAATGTTTTGCCGGTGGCTAAAAGATCAAAACTTTAAGGCCATCGGGCGACGAGGAAAATACCTGGTTTTTGAAGTTGCAGATGGTCATACGATGCTATTGCATCTTCGAATGTCCGGTCGTCTACATCTGGTTTCAGCGAGTGTCCCTCGGAACAAACATGAACACGTCATTTTCAGTTTTGAAGACGGCAGGCAACTGCGTTTTCACGATACGCGCAAATTTGGTCGTTTACATCTGTTAAAGGATCCCAAAAAGATTTTAGATCGTCTGGGACCCGAACCCCTGGCAGCCGGATTCACCGCGAAAATGCTAACCAAAGGGTTAACATATCGAAAACGCTTATTAAAGCCGTTGCTGCTGGATCAGACATTTATTGCCGGTCTCGGCAACATTTATGCCGATGAGGCCCTGTGGGAGGCCAAACTGCATCCCTGCCGTCTGGCTGCCTCTCTTTCGACATCTGAAATCAAGGTGCTTCATCGCAACATCCGCCGGGTTTTAAAAAGGGGCCTGAATAATCTCGGCACGACCCTGGGAACCGGTAAAGGCAATTTTTATTCGGTCGCCAATCGCCGGGGCCGGAACAAAGATGTATTGAAGGTGTTTCGTCGGACGGATCTACCCTGCCCCCGTTGTAGATCACCCATTGAGCGGATCATCGTCGGGCAAAGAAGCACCCATATATGTTCAAATTGTCAGAAAATTTAAATTGGGTACTAGGCTAATACAAATTCCAATGACCAAAATCCATGTACAAAAAGCGATAACCTTTGAACCTTGAACATGGAACCAATCAGTTAGGATTTTTTTAAACATGCAACAGCGACATTTGAAGGAGAAACCGCCGGCGAATACACCCGATGGATCCCGGGTCAAGGTATCAGCGGATTACTGGGATCAATTGCAGAGGAAAGATATGACCGCCCTTTGCAATTTAACGCTATTTGACCTGAATTCGTCCGGCCAGATGCTATTTCGCTTTTTGCGGGAAGACGTCATGGTAGACATTGAGAACCGCTGTTTGAGGCGTCGGGGTGAAACCGGCTGGGAAATTGCAGATGACCCGCTGCTTGAATTGGTCACCGTTATGTACCTGATAAACGTCAACGACATCCACCCCATCGGCAGGGATATTGTCGGTGTCAAAGACCTAAAAGAAGGCCATTTTTTCCAAGGCCCCCACGTGCTGAAGACAGATTCTTTGCTGAAACGTTATGGCCATGATTTAAACGGTTTCCGGCAGACGGCCGAGTATCTGGAGGGTGAGCCCCAAGACATGGCCGATGCTGCCTACAAGCTGTCGCCATTCCCCCGCATTCAGTTATACTACCTTATCTGGCAAGGAGATCAAGAGTTTGAACCCCGTCTGACCGTTCTGTTCGATCGTTGCATTGAAAAGGTATTGGCAGCCGATGCCATCTGGGCGCTTGTCAACCGTGTCACCATGGAGCTGCTTGAAGGGTCGGCAAATAAAGACACATAACCCTTAAATCCAATTTAACATACTGTAATTATTAAATTATTGACACAATAGCGACAAAATGGTAAATGTCTAATAAATAAAGTAAATCTAATTGTTGAACTGGCTCGCTTGCAAAACAAAAGAACCGCTGAAGATGGGTAAGGGATTAGGAAAAGTGAAAACCACATCCAGTAGATTCACTGAGCTCTGTCAGTTCCAGACAGTCGAGCATTCCGAAATCATGAATTGAGGAAAGCCGTCTAAGCCTTTTGCGCGTCCCAAGCCGCCGGATTCACTATATGAACCGGCTTATCCCCGTGATAATAGGCAATCAATTGTTCCACCACCCCTATGCTCATGTTGTTCATGCCTTCAAAGGTGAATGCCGCCGTGTGGGGGGTCAATACCACATTGTCCATATCCAACAAAGCCGAGTTCGTCGGCGGCTCGTTTTCAAACACATCCAGGCCGGCTCCAGCGATTACCCCGTTTTTTAAGGCCTTATAAAGATCGGTTTCATTGACGATACCACCCCGGGCAGCGTTGATCAGAATTGCCGAGGATTTCATGAGATTCAAAGCTTTTTCGTCAATCATCCATTTGGTTTCCGGAATTAAAGGGACATGGATGCTGACGATATCGGAAACCTTCAGAAGTTCCTCTAGTTTCACCTGCTCAATGCCCTGCTCATCGGCAAATGCCGTCGGCCAGAAAGGGTCATAGGCCACTACTTTCATCTGGAAGCCTTTGGCCCGCAGGGCCACACACCGGCCAATCGCGCCCAGGCCGATTAAGCCGAGGGTTTTTTGCCAAATCTCAAGCCCCATGATTTTGGTATGCTCCCAGCGGTTTTCACGCAGACTCCGGTCGCAATAGATGATTTTACGTGCCACATTTAAAATCAAACCAAAGGTGTGGTCGGCAACCGCCTGGTTGTTGGCTCCCGGAGTGTGAAAAACGATGGCATTGTGGCGGGTGGCAGCAGCGATATCAACGGTATCCAATCCGGCCCCCATCTTGGCAATGGCTTTTACCCGTGGGGCCATATCCAGCACCGCATCATTTACCACCAGGTCATTACCGCAGAGAATAGCATCCGCCCGGTTTAAGGCCTCGACAAATTTGGGATCCTGAATACCCGAGCCCCGCATATCGATGAGATCCATGCCAGAACTTTTCAGCTGCGCCATCGGGGTATCGTTAAAAGCACAAAACGGTCTGGATTCGATAAGAACGGTGAATTTTTCCATTTTTACTTGATATCCTCACATATTAGCCACGGAACCACACGGAAATACACAGACAATTTTTCCCCTCAAACAAATAGTCTGGGGCATCTGTGGCTAGCTTTTCTTAACCGGCTGATAAAATCATTCCAATTACTTTAGGCCCTTATCTGTGCAATCCGTGTTCATCTGTGTCCCAATTAAGAACGCCGAACTCAACCGAAGTCACAAATCCCCGTATAATTCTCCGGGGTAATATTCAGCAACTCTTCTTTCACTGATCTGGATACATCCAGGGTCTCGATGAATTCTGCGATGGTCTGGCGGTTTATGGCGGAATGGGTACGGGTGAGCGCTTTCAGGGCTTCGTAAGGCTTGGGATAGCCCTCACGACGCAAAATAGTTTGAATGGCTTCGGAAACCACTGCCCAGTTATTTTGCAGATCCGCCCGGATCTTATCCGCATTCAAAATCAATTTGTTCAATCCTTTTAGAAGGGATTTCAAACCAATGAGGGTGTGTGCGATGGGAACCCCGACATTTCGCGTCACCGTAGAGTCGGTCAAATCTCGCTGTAATCTTGAAATCGGCAGTTTGGCCGCCAAATGCTCAAATACGGCGTTGGCCACCCCCAGGTTGCCCTCGGAGTTTTCAAAATCGATGGGATTGACCTTATGCGGCATAACGGATGAACCCACCTCACCTTTTTTTATCTTCTGTTTGAAGTAATCCATCGAGATATAGGTCCAGATGTCTCGATCAAGATCGATCAGGATGGTGTTGATCCGTCTCAGATTATCGCAAAAGGCCGCCAGGTTGTCATAATGCTCGATCTGGGTGGTCACTTTGGCACGGGAAAGACCCAGCACCTGGTTAACCAGATTATCGGCAAACGCCGGCCAATCGATATCCGGATAAGCGACCGCGTGAGCATTGAAATTACCGGTGGCACCGCCGAATTTGGCTGAAAAGGGAATGGCATTTAATTGATCTTTTTGGACTGTCAGGCGCTCGACAAACACATAAATTTCTTTGCCCAGACGGGTGGGTGATGCCGGCTGTCCATGGGTACGGGCAAGCATTGAAACTGCTTTCCATTCATGGGATTTTGTCCGAAGCACCTCGATGGTTTCCTCGAGAGCTGGAGTTAAAACCTCTTCACAGGCCAGCTTCAATGAAAAGGGAACAGCGGTATTATTGATGTCCTGGGAGGTCAGGCCGAAATGGATAAATTCTTTAAACGCTTGCAGACCCAGGTCATCGAATTTTTCCTTCAAAAAGTACTCCACCGCCTTGACATCATGATTGGTGAGCTTTTCGATTTTTTTGACGTGGTCGGCATCTTCCAGCGAAAAGTTCTCATAAATTTCCCTAAGTGCTTTGAAGGCGTTATGGTCGAAACCTGTCAGTTGCGGCAAAGGCAGCTCACACAGGGCGATAAAATATTCCACCTCCACCAAAATTCGGTATTTAATCAGCGCTCCTTCTGAAAAATAATCCGCCAGTTTTTCGGTGACAGGCCGGTAGCGGCCATCCACTGGTGAAATGGCATTGAGTGATAAAAAATCCATGTTTTTAATTACCCCTATTGAAAATTGAGGGTTTCAGGTAAGCTTCGGTGATATTAGCAGAGTATAGGTAAATGCCTTCGCAGTGTCAAGCGGGGAGGGATCGATATTCATGTGAAATCAGCGAACACCAGCAGATCTGGGGGCATGAGGAAGGCCTCTGGAAAGAGTGGGTTACGCTCTGCTGGTGATAGCTGATTTGTACAGGCAGGTAAAAAGTGGTAGGCGCAATGAGCCGTTGTCACTTGTCAGGAAGAAGCAACTCCAGATCTGGCTTGTCTTGTTTGTTTAATAGCGCTAAGAACTCTTCGTATTTGGGTGGATGCAATTGCGCTGAGGTGGGGTATAAGAAAAGAATAAAAAGTTAGCAATACGCCTTAGGCCGTAACGTCGATATTCTGCCCGATGCCTGCGGATTGGAGCAATCCTGCTATCTGTTGCTGACTGTCTGCCATTTCCTTCATAACAGCCATCTGCATCTCTGCCATTCCCTCTAATTGCCGAACGATCATTGCCATCGAAGTGTTCATAGTAACTTGACCGATATCCATAAATATTCAATCTTCAATCGACAATCTTCAATCAATCTTACTTACACCCAATCGGGCAGGCGAACATCCTTCTCACCGACCGAACCTGGAATGTAACATTTAATGTCAATCACCGGTGTTCCGTCAAAAGCATCAATATCTTCTATTTCAACTGAACCGCCATGGATCGACAGGATTTTGCATACCGTGAGTCCAATCAGATTGGGTCTTTGGGGAGAATGGGTCGCGAAGACACCGGTTAAGGGATTGCGCGGGTCTTTTCGCGGGTGAACCTGAAGCACCCGGCGTTTTTCGGCGGTGTCGTTTTGATCGAACCAGTAAAACACCGCGATGTGGGAGAAGCCGTCAAGACCCAGAAGGCCATCCGTGTAGTCGTCATATATTTCGATGCTGACGGTAGTGTCCGTTTTCTTGACAATGCCGACGGGAATAATTCGAAATGGCTCCATCGTTGATCCTCCCCCCATTCAGTAGAACTGCCTAAAAGTTTCTTCTTTTGCTTTAACTCTATGCCCCCTGCCCTATGCCTTGCGCCCTAAGCTCTATGCCCTTTTTGCCCATAACCCGCAACCCGCAACTCGTATCCTGCAACGCGCACCTCGCAACCCGAAACTCGTAACCCGTAACCCGCAACTCGAACCCCGATCAGTCCTCCTGAAGCTCCTTCAAGTTCGCATAATAATCCAACGCGTCGGGATTGCCGAGCGCATCCCTGTTAAGCACGGCCTGGCCCTCTATGATTTTCTTAACCGCCAGCTCCACCTTCTTCATATTGAGCGTATAAGGAATTTCGGGCGTACTGAGGATTTTGGCCGGCACATGCCGCGGTGATGCGTTGGTGCGAATGGTCAGCTTGATTTTTGCTTTAAGGTCCTCGGACAATTCATGCCCGGGAGCCAACTTGACAAAGAGAATAACACGAACGTCATCCTTCCAGTTTTGTCCGATCACAACACTGTCATCGATCTCCGGCAATTGCTCCAGCTGCCGGTAAATCTCGGCAGTACCAATACGGACCCCACCCGGGTTCAAAGTGGCATCAGATCTCCCGAGCATGACCACGCCGCCACGTTTAGTCACGATCACAAAATCGCCGTGCCGCCAGATATTTGGATAGACGTCGAAATAGGCGTCATTATATTTGTGGCCATCCGGATCATCCCAGAAATAGATCGGCATGGACGGAAACGGCTTGCAACAGACCAGCTCACCCTGTTGATCAATTATCTCCTTGCCCATTTCATCAAATGCTTTCACATCCATTGCCAGCCCGCGGCACTGCAGTTCGCCGGCATAAACCGGTCCCATGGGGTTTCCGAGGGCAAAACAGCCGTTGATGTCCGTACCGCCGGAAATGGAAGCCAGCTGCAAGTCTGCCTTGACCTCATTGTAGACATATTCAAAGCCTTCGATCGAAAGCGGTGATCCTGTGGATAGAACCGCCCGCAACGATCCCAGATCGTAGGTCTTGCCGGGCTTTACGTCGGCATTCATTAGGGCGGCAATGTATCCCGCGCTGGTGCCGAAAATCGTGACACATTCATCCTGGGCCATTTCCCATAAAGCGCCGGGATGGGGGTGAAACGGATTGCCGTCGAAAAGCACCAGGGTAGCCCCAACGGCCAGAGAGCTCGTCAGCCAGTTCCACATCATCCAGCCGCAGGTGGTAAAATAAAAAATGGTATCTTCGCGTTTTAAGTCGGAATGCAGCATGAGTTCCTTTAAATGATGAATGAGAATGCCACCGGCACTTTGAACCATGCATTTGGGCAAACCGGTGGTTCCGGAAGAATACATGACGTAGAGGGGATGATCGAAGGCCAGCTGTTCGAATTCTATTTCAAGGCCGGATTTGGAAGATCTGAAATCTTTGTAATGCACGGCATTGGGAATCGTGCTGATATCCGCGTTTTGATCGGTGTAAGGCACCACGACCACCTTTTCGATGGAGGGAAGTTGTTTTAAAATATCGGCAATGCGGCTCAGAGAATCCACAGGTTTGCCTTTAAACGAATAGCCGTTGGCCGTAAACAATATTTTGGGCTGAATCTGGCCAAATCGATCCAGCACCCCTTTGATGCCGAAGTCAGGAGAACAGGACGACCATGTTGCGCCTAAACTCGTTGCCGCCAGCATGGCAACAATGGTTGCCGGCATGTTCGGCATAAAACCCACCACCCGGTCACCGGCCTGAACCCCTGCCGCTTTCAAACTTTGGGCCAGACGGGCGACCTCATCGTAAAGTTCGCCATAGGTCATCTTGGTGGACGGCTGCCCTTCGCCCTTGAAGATCAGGGCCACCTTATCGTCTCTGAAACGCAACAGATTTTGAGCATAATTGAGTCGCGCACCGGAAAACCAGCGGGCTCCCGGCATTTTGGTAACATCGTCAATAACCTGATCATAGGGTTTAGAGGCGATGATATCGGCAAATTCCCACATGGTTTCCCAGAAATCGGCAATGTTTTCTATCGACCATTGATGAAGGGGGGCGTACTCGCTGAAATTTTGATGGTACTTGTCGTTGATAACGTTCATGAACCGATACATGTTGCTGTTTTCAATCCGTTCTTGCGAAGGCTTCCATAATAGTTTTGCCATAATCCCTCCCGCTGCTGATGGTTTTATTTTTATCATTAATTATTACCGTTATACAGGCCAAATAGTCAAGATCATGAACCAAAAAAGAAACATGCATGTGCATTAATTCTTGCAGTGCCATTTAATTTCCGATATCTGTAGCATCTTGATATCCGTTACACGAATATTCTAACTTGGTTGCAACCCTTGAACCCTGAATCCTGAACCCATCAGTGAGGAGATCTGTTATGCGGCAAGTTGATCTTAGATCCGACACTCTCACCCGACCCACCCCGTCCATGTTGCAAGCGATGGCCGAGGCGCAGCTCGGTGATGATGTTTTCGGGGAAGACCCCACCATAAATAGATTAGAGGAGATGGCTGCCGATCGTTTGGGAAAAGAAGCCGCGATGTTCGTCGCCAGCGGTACCATGGGCAACCTGGTCAGCCTGCTTGCCCATTGCGGTCGCGGTGATGAAATTATCCTGGGAAGCCTTTCCCATACCTTTTTCTTTGAACAGGGTGGATCTGCGGCCGTGGGGGGAATCCATCCCCGGACGGTTGCGAATCAGCCCGATGGCACCCTGGCTTTGTCTGAGATTGAAGCAGCCGTCCGATCAGATAACATTCACTTTCCGCTGACCCGGTTGATCGTACTTGAAAACACCCACAACCTTTGCGGCGGCCATCCGCTCGACATTGACTATATGCAGGCGGTAGGCGATATCGCCCGTCGTCACGGGTTAAAAATTCATGTGGATGGCGCACGCCTATTTAACGCGGCCGTGGCTTTGGATGTAAAGGTTGATCGGTTAGCAGCAGACGCCGATTCGGTGTCCTTCTGTCTGAGTAAAGGGCTGGGGGCCCCGGTCGGTTCGGTGGTGTGCGGCAGCCGGGATTTTATCTTCCAGGCACGGCGGGCTCGCAAAGTACTGGGCGGTGGTATGCGTCAGGCAGGAGTACTGGCGGCTGCCGGAATCGTGGCCCTGAACGAAATGGTCGATCGCCTGGCAGAGGATCATGCCAACGCCCGCAAACTTGCCGACGGTTTGGCGGAGATGCCCGGCTTGTCCATTGATCCATCTTTGATCAAAACCGATATTGTGTATTTTGAAGTGACAAGAGACGATATGACAGTGGAAGAATTGGTTAAAAAGATGGAAGAGCAGGGAGTTCGGATGTTGCCTGTCGGACCAGGCCGCATCAGAGCCGTAACCCATTATCACCTCTCATCGGATGATATTGATTATGCCTTGGCGGCCTTTTCGAAAGTCTTGACCTAAATCTGGCTTTATCCAATATTCAAAAAAGAATTTGACATAAAAGCATATTGATATAAAATATGTAATTATGAGAACTACTGTTGACATACCGGACAATCTCCTAAGACGCGTAAAAGCGGCAGCTGCCCTAGAGGGCAAAAGTCTTAAGGTTTTTCTAACGCAAGCTGTGATACACGAGTTGGAACGTAGCGCTGAAAGGAAAATCGTCCGCAAAAAGATATCGCTTCCACTCGTTCCGTCTAATCATCCCGGCACTTTGAAACTTGACTCGGATAATATCGCGCGCATTTTAAGCCAGGAGGATTGTCATGCATTTGCTGGACATTAACGTCTGGCTCGCGTTAGCCTTTGAGGTCCACGCCTATCACGAAAGAGCGAAGAAATGGTTTCAAGGAGCAGGACCTGACAGTTGCGCGTTTTGCCGGCTCACCCAACAGGGATTTTTACGGCTTGCAACAAATCCTGCCATCTTCAAGGATGAAGCCGTTACAATGGAAGTTGCCTGGGCGTGCTATGACAATTTGACCAAGGATGAACGTGTGTACTTCATGCGAGAACCTCAGGGCCTTGAAGAAACATGGAGAGTCTTCACTAGGAATAGACGATATTCCCACAGAGTGTGGAACGATACATATTTGGCGGCGTTTGCTCAGACTGCGAATCTTGAGATTGCGACTTTTGATCGGGGTTTTAAAGACTACAAAACAGCCAATGTGACTATAGTGTCTTAATTTGGTTTTAATTCCGAAGATTTTCAATTTCCACCGGTTCGATGTCATCCGCCAACTGAAATCCGAAAATTCGGGAATAAAAATAAAGTTCTGCATCCAACGCCTGTTTGATGTTGTGCGCCATACGAAAGCCATGTTGTTCTTTCTCAAAGGCAACGTAGGCGACCGGCAGATTTTTACCTTTCAGGATGTCTACCATTCTCTCCGCCTGGTCGGGCGGCACGACCTTGTCTTCAAGACCTTGAAAGAAAATAACGGGGCAGGTAAGATTCTCGCCGTGATGAATGGGTGAACGGGCGATATACAGGTCTTTGCGTTCCGGGTAGGGACCGACCAATTGATCCAGGTAGCGTGCCTCGAATTTGTGGGTCTCCTGAACCAGGGCTTCCAGATCACTGACACCATAATAACTGGCGCCGGCTTTGAAGACCGCATGGAAAACCAAGGCACACAGGGTGGTGTAGCCGCCGGCGCTACTGCCTCTGATGACCAGTCGATTTGGGTCGATGCCAAACGTCTCTACAGAATATTTGGCACCATTGACGCAGTCGTGAGTATCCACAACGCCCCATTTTCCAGACAGACGTTGCCGATAGGCCCTGCCATAGCCGGTGCTGCCGCCGTAGTTCACATCCAGCACTGCGATGCCCCGGCTGGTCCAGTATTGAATCGAAGGGTTTAAACTATCCGTTGCGGCGGCCGTGGGTCCGCCATGGCTGATGACAATCAGGGGCGGACGGTCACCCTTCGGTGCCTGATAATTTTTATTTTGGGGTGGATAAAAAAATGCGTGGGCGGTTTGTCCCTGGGAAGTTGGAAATTCAATCGTCCTGGGAATCGATATATACCCGCTATCTATTTCATTGCGGTTTGAACGTCGCAACACTTCGAGCGTTTGTGTGGAGGTGTCGAGTTTGACGATGGCTGTCGGCTCAGTTGCAGAACCGCCGACAAACACGGCGCGGCCCGGAGAAGCCTGTAAATAGGCAATGCCGGTGTACGGCGTCTCGATAACATCGAGTTGGCCGGTCGCCACATCGATTTCTGCCAGCTGCCATCTGCCATTTTGGGTGTAAGTGCAAATAAGACGCTGGGCGGATTCAAATGCATAGGTGGACATCCCAAATAGCCACTGCGGCATGCCGAACTCGGCGTCCATCTCTACAACAGGCTGAATCTCATTTTCCCGTCGGCGATAGAGATTCCACCAGCCGGTGCGATCGGAAACAAAAAACAGGGTGGCGTCCGGTGACCACTGGGGTTGAAAAATGGATTCATGCCTGCCGCCGGCCACTTTTTCCGATTTCGAAAGCGTCCCATCTTGTCCAATCGTACCGATCCACAATTCAGTTCCATCCCATGGCATGTTGGGGTGGTTCCATGAAAGCCAGGCGAGCTGCGATCCATCCGGACTCAAGCATGGAGAGGCATAAAAATCACTGCCCCAAGCAAGTGCCGTTATTTGTCGGTCACCGGTTTCGCCCCTTTCCGCAAGGTCGACACGGATCAATCTATTCTCCGGTTCAGCTCGCTGACCGCCGTGATCTTCACAAACACATATCAGGCCTGGATGCAGACGATCGACAATGATGTCGGCAAAATACAAACCTTTATCGGTTACGATCGCGCTGGGAACAGCCTTCGGCTGCTGCAAGTAAATTCGCTGATCGGAAAAATTGGAAAAGTAAACATTGGCCTGATTCACAGCAAACGATCGCCCCCCATATTCGTGCACCCGCGTGCGGGCATTGAAATCCGGCGGAGTGATATCCGCTCTCTGCCCGTCCGATGTGCAACGGACAATGATGTTACGCCCGCCTTCCGAAGGCCGCATCTCGATCCAATAGATATCGTCGCCATCCAAGACAATATCACTAAGCTTGACAGACTCTGAAACGATCAGGTCTGAGCTGATCGGTGATTGCCATGATCCATATGGAGCAGTTTTAATATTTGTCATGGGTGATTTCCTTGAAATTATAATTATTGATTGTGTCTTTGGGCCTTTGTGGTTATTCTTTCTGTATTATCCGGATTGGGTTAAAAAAATAAGGAATTCTCTAAATATCCTGGAAAAGCAGATAAGTAGTCCGCCACCCGAAATAATAGAACCACATGTTTGCCTTTTTCACAACAAGATTATAACGTAACGGAACCTAACATCATCTCATTCATACAGACGAACCGAAATCATGCCGTCATCGCCGCTTTTTGGATGTCCGGCACACTGGTATCTTTCATGGCCATGGCCGTCGGCGGACGGGAGCTGTCGGGTCAATTGAGTACCTTCCAGATACTATTTTTCCGCAGTGTCATCGGAGTTCTAATTGTCGGCTTTTTTTTGGGGTGCAGCAACTGGCGACAGATATTCACTAGAAACCTGCAGGTACACGTGCTGCGCAATATCTCTCATTTCGGGGGGCAGTTCGGCTGGTTCTACGGCATTGCTTTTATTCCCCTGGCGGAGGTTTTCGCCTTGGAGTTCACCGTTCCGGTTTGGACCGCTGTCCTGGCAACCGTGTTGCTCAAAGAACAAATCAGCCGCACGCGGGTTGCCGCCATTGTCTTCGGTGTTCTGGGGGTATTTCTGATTTTACGTCCGGGCCTGGCGGTAATTTCGCCCGCTGCGCTGGCCGTTCTGGGTAGCGCTTTTTGTTATGCCCTATCGCACACCCTGACTAGACGGCTTGCCCTCGTCGATACCCCCCTGACCATCCTGTTCTATATGACGATCATTCAGCTGCCTATGGGCTTTGTGACCTCGATTTTTGATTGGACGACACCATCATTACCGATGTTGCCGTGGATCATTGTCGTTGGTGTTGCCGCATTGAGCGGCCATTACTGCATGGCACGCGCCCTGGCCATAGCAGATGCGACGGTAGTCGTGCCGATGGATTTTTTGCGATTGCCCCTGATTGCTGCCGTTGGTTTTTTATTCTATGGTGAAAGTCTGGATTGGCTGGTGTTGGCCGGCGGGGCGGTGATGTTTACCGGCAATTTTATAAATATCCAAGGTGAAAAAAAAAGAACGTGAATAGGATCTAATTCCTGCCTGCGTTCTGGTACCGTAAAATTTTGGCAGGAAAGCGATTAGCGGTTATAGTAAAAAAACGCTGAGAGCTCTGCGTTCTTTGCGGTCGGTTGAACTTTTTCGATTGGGATAATTGACATCCATAATGTAATTAGATATTGTCCAAGCTTATCTAAAATGGAAAACAAGAAAATCGAAAATCATCAGGAGACCGGGCGATCCAACCGGGTTTTGGTATGGGACCTCCCTACCCGGCTGTTTCACTGGCTGCTTTTCATCTGTGTGGTTCTGTCATTTGTGACCGGCAATATTGGTGGAACCATCATGGAATACCATATGATGAGCGGATATGCGATTTTGGTGCTGATCATTTTTCGGTTGGCATGGGGTTTTGTCGGCAGTCGCACAGCCCGATTTTCCAGTTTTGTCAAAGGGCCGGCGACGGTGTTTTCACACATGGCGGGGTTGCTGCAAAGAAAGGCAGAGACACCTTATCTCGGCCACAACCCTCTGGGCGGATGGTCGATTGTTGCCATGCTCCTGGTCTTGTTCGTACAGGTCGCCACCGGACTGTTTGCCAACGACGATATTCTAACGGAAGGTCCCCTCTACACATGGGTAAGCAAAGAGGCCAGCGATTTGCTTACCTGGGTTCACCTGATAAACCGATTCGTGCTTATCGCCCTCATCGCCATTCACATTCTCGCTGTATTTTTCTATTTCTTTTTCAAACATGAAAATCTGATCGGGCCAATGATTACCGGAATGAAACGCTGGCCTGCAGCCACTAAAACTACCGCCGGTAGCAATTTATTGGCTGCAGCGATTTTTGGAATGGCAATCCTGGCCGTTTACCTGTTGGTCCGATAGCCAAACATATTACTTGGATTTAAACTCGCTGTGGCAACCTTTGCAGGTATTGGCGGCGGCCCCAAACTGTGCTTTAATGACGTTAAGGTCCCCGGTTTTGGCATCGGCGGCCAATTTCGCCGTCTCGTTTTCAAACTTTCGGGCCGCTTGCATGAAATCATCCTGTTTTTCTAAGGCCTTTGATTTTAATTTTGTTTTACCGCTATCGCTTTTGGGGTACAAAAAAGCGTCCCAGGACATTTTAGACAACATTTCAAGAAGGGCCGCTTCTTCTGTAAATGAAGCTTGATTGTAAGGCTGTTCCCCCTTTACCACTTGCCCCATGCTGCCGAAATGATGGCCGATCAGCGTCATGACCGCCTGCCGGTAGCGAATCGCATCCTGAGATTTATTGAATTTTGCGCTTACGGCAGTGGCGGCCACAGCCATGAAGATAATGATTGCCATAACTTTCCCCAAATGTTTCATAGATACCTCCTTTTTAATTGAATGATCGATAAAAAAACTTAATTTTTAAAACGGCGCCGGATCGATTTTCGCTGCTGTGGAGTAAGATTTTCCCAATTATCCAGATCTTTTTGGAGCTGTTTACGCTCTTTGGCGGACAGGTGCTGCCATTAACGAAACAGCTGTTTATAAAGTTTGCGTTGTTGAGAGGGCATTTTATTTAATTGGTCCATCCGCTGGCGAATAAGTTCTTGCTCTTCCGGCGGAAGCGATTGCCATTCTTCATATTTTTTTCGCATTTTTTCTTGTTCATCGGGAGATGAGTCCTGCCATTGCTGGAAAAGCTGATTGTTGGAACCGCGTTTGGCGAACCCACCGCTATCAGACCGAATCAATTGATCTTCCGCAATGGGGCCTTTGCAGGTACTTGGAAACGAGACAGGCAAACGCTTTTCGTGAAGATTCGGGATGTAACCCCATAGCGAACTACAAAAAAACAGGACGATGATGCCTGCTGCCGCAGTCGAATATTTCAAGCGAAAACAACGGAGGTTAAACAAAATATCTACGATACCCATCCTGCCTCATTCCTCTGGTTTCGTTGTCCAATTCTCCTTGTGGGTTTTTATCCCCATTCAAATCAACAACCTGGGATAACTTCTGAATCGCGTCCATTTCTTTTAAAAACTCTAAATTTTTTACGATCTCCAGATCCGTGTCGCTTAATATGACGCCTTTATTTTGCCGACCGGCAACCGGCTGAAATTCATTTGTGTCCGTATTTTTTACATAGCCGATGATGCCGACGACAATGATTAAAATACACGCCGTGGCAATGGCCGTTATCGTACGCACAGGTCTGAAATCTAAATACCGACGCCACCACTTTTCTTTTTGCCTGCCTTTTAATTTCCATTTAATATTGGCGACCAGCGAGTTGACCTGTTTGGGCGACAATTCCGGTGACGCGACGGCTTCTTTGATATTTCCCAGCAAGGACGACAGCTGCTCATATTCGAGTCGGCAGGATTTACATTTTGCGAGGTGGTCTTCGATTTCTCTGCCGGAATTTGAATCCAGTTCACCGTACACGTAAAACACCAGATTTTCTTTCTGATTATGACATAACGCCATGCCGCTAGCTCCTCTATCCATCGGTCCATCCTCTCAAATTCTTTCGTATAACTTGTGTGGCTCGAAAAAGATGGGTCTTTACGGTCCCTTCCGCCAGGCTCAATATCTGAGATATTTCCGGTATACTCATTTTATGAAATATCTTCAACTGAAATATACTGCGTTGCCGTTCTGATAAGGTGTTCATGGCTTGTTTTACATCATTTTCAGGTTGTCGTTTTCTCACCGTTGACAGCGGATTTGAATCCGTGTTTTTGTCCGGGTATTCTTCCAACGAAGCAGGGACGGTCTCATCTTTATGTTTTTCTAGACGCCAGGGGAAAAAGATCTCCTTCCAGCGCCGGCGGCGTCTGCGGGCATCCAAACACGTATTGACCACAATGCGATAAAGCCATGTGTAAAATGAAGCCTCGCCGTTAAATTGTTTGATTTTGCGAAATGCTTTTAAAATTGCATCCTGTGTCCGATCCTGGGCTTCTTGTTCATCCCCGTCAAGCATCTGACAGGCAATCTGGTATACTTTTTTTTGATAGCGCAAAACCAGTTGCTCAATCGCCCAGGGATCTTCATTTTGGGCACGGCGGACAAGTTCTTTATCCTCGCATATGATTCGGAAATTAACACAGATGACTCGACCATAGAAAAATCTGTGATACTGAACGCAATATTCCAAGTTTGGCTTCTTTAAGCTTTGCTGGTTGCTATGTATCGGCAATGTAAGTGTACGAATTGCGAATTACTCCAACAAAGCAATAATTTTGGCGGGACTAAAAATTAATGATATCATCGCCCCCACTTTTCGGGGTGGCGTTGACGGCATCTGCTATTAAAACGTAACAAAATGATAATTGACCTTTAACTGGATAAAGTTCATTATCTGTCTGATTTTTATAAAAACAGAAAAAGGAGGCAGATATGAATTACGATCAGTTGTCGTTTATAAACAACCACGCCCAGAGGACGTGGTATTGATTTAGCCCCCTAAAAGGGGGCGGAAGCTTGCCCCCATAGGAGGCAAGCTGGAGTTGTCCCCTGGTTTCTATTAAAATTTGAACTGCAGATGCTCTTCTCTGCGTTCAGTGTTTTCTTGGTACTTTACATATTTGCGGATCATCTCCGCATCTAAACCAACTGTATCAACATAGTAACCGGGTGCCCAAAAATGGTTACCCCAATAGGGTTTCTGACTTAAATACGGAAACTTACTGAAAACCCTGATGGCTGTTCGCCCTTTCAGCGTGCCCATAAACTTCGATATGGATACCTTCGGCGGAACATTGGATATCAGATGAATGTGGTCTTGCTGGATGTTCAGCTCCACGACCTCGCATCCCAGTTGACCTGAAAATACTTGTATACAATTATTTACTTCTTGACCAACTTCACCTGTCAGTACGCGGTGTCGATACTTGGGTACCCATACATTATGATATTGGCAACGCCATAGTACATGTGATAATTTTTTAAATCTGCTCATAGGTTGCTCCTTTGTTTAAGTTGTGGGGACAACTCAACCATTGGAGTTACCATGAGCAGGCAATCTGGTAAAACCGATTGCCTCTGACCACGCCCAGAGGACGTGGAATTCTAAGGCCAA
>JARFPZ010000402.1 GCA_029288035.1 Desulfosarcina sp. | reverse complement strand
AAGCCCCTTTCCTGTCTGATCTTATCATAGCTTTCTTTAATTTCACGAAAGCGGTTGGCGGCAAAGTCTGTAAATTCCTCCGGAAGGCCTTTGGAAACAATCGCATCGGGGTGAAAATCTTTTACAAGTTTTTTGAAGCTGGATTTGATTTCCTCGTTGGAGGATTCCGGCGTGCAGTTCAAAATCTTGTAATATTTATCAATATCTTTGAAGTAGATGGCCTTGATATTTTCAAATTGCCCATCACTGATATTAAAAATATTCTTTACACGCTTCAGGGCAGTTTCTTCGGCAGGATGAAGTTTGCCGTCCGCTGCTGCGATTTTGAATAGAAGATCGAGAAAAGAGAGAAGCAACGTCGGTTGGGTTCTCGCTGCCTGGTACAATTGATTTGCAAAATCCTCAATGGTGTAGCGGGAGTCCTTTGCCGCATTGAAGACCTGTCGGGCAAATTGTTTTTCTTCTTCCGGGATGGGCAAATTTCTAATGAAATCCTGCACAACTGCGATTTCATCATGGGTGACCACGCCATCGATCTTCGAAAGCTTGCCCAGGATGGAAAATAAACTGATAAAATAGGCGGCCTGGGTTTTTTCTGCATACTCAAATTGGGGCCGCTGCTCCGGTCTCATGGTCTGATCGACCAGATCGCTGGTCTTGTCAATCAGAATATGCCCTAATGCCGCGCCGGCAATAGCCCCAAGGGGCCCGCCTAAAATTAGACCCAATGTTCCAAGCGTAAATTTTCCAAACCAGCTCATAATTACCCCCTTATTTTTTTGTCACTTCCAACCCGGATAAGCCAAAATTGACGATTGAAGATTTGTGGATGTCGCTCTCCGAGGCGTAGGCGTACAATCCCTACGAGCCGGAGGCTTCGCTCCGTCAATCTAATATCTATTAGGGCCTATCCCCGAGCTGCTTGCTGCGATAAAAATTGCATTTGCATTAGATGGTACCCTCGCAAGTTGCCACGAGGGATTCGGTGATGGTTTTTTTATAAACGATCCGCCGTAGGCGAACCTTAAATTTTCAATCTTCAATATTCATTCATTTAACGTCACTTTCTCTCTGAAAGCGAATCGAATCCGGTTGTCCAGATAGTATACTAAAGCCGGCTTGAATTGGTATAGCTTGACACCAAAGCGCTCCCAAAAGCTTTCCGGATCCATAGATGTATTTTTTTTGAAAAAATCTTTGGTAAACGGAAATCGTTTAAGGTAGGCGCGCAGAACCTGAAATGCCTCCAGCCTACCCTCGACCGGATGGATGCTGCCGCTCATTTGAAGACCTCGGATTTCCTGCCAAGTCGAACCGGATGCATGTACCGCCGAAGACGCCCGGTCGTTTTCAAGCGCCTCTTTTATGTGCCTGGAATCGGGGGTCGATAGAAAATAAAATGCGGACTTGAAAAAAACGTAGTAAACCGGCGCAGCCCAGGCGGCATTGCCCCTGGCGGTGGCCAGTGTCATGGTGGTTTGTTCGGCCGCAAGATGTCCCGCCAGAGCGGCTAGCTCCGCTTCGTTCGGGATGCTGCTGGAATCGCGCGGTTTCGCCATAGGTTACATAAGTTCGTATTTTTTTATTGTGTGCTATATCAATTAGATTTTAGTCCCTTCCATATGGCTAAAAGCCTATTATGTCAAGCCTTGGAGGTCGCGGATGAATGCAGCATGGGTTACTTAGAGATGGGTTATCAGACAGAATCGAAACCCATTTGGGAAATGTTGAAATCTAAAGGGGTTTAAAAAGGCGTTCATCTCAAGGGGGAGAATAGAATTATAACCATTTTAAATTTTTTCCACCATTTAACGACAGGGCTCACAGAAATAGGAAGGTGCGCCAACGACTTGCTTTTTAAATGAGACACTTCTTTTTTTGTAAGTTTTTTGCCATTCAAAACCAAGCCGCCGTGCGGATTCCAAAATGCTCCCATATCAAATCCTTTTTATGCCCTCATGAGTCGACCAATAAAGGGGGCGGACAAGCCAACGACAGATTAACCTCCATCGTCGAAAAATCCGCCCCCCCCATGCAAAAGAAGACCTGACCATCTATATAGACAGAGTTTTCAAGCAAGCTTGATGACAAAAGCAGTCTATCCGGTCAATGAACGGTTGGTCAGGCACTATAGAAGCTAAGCAATATTCATGCCATATTTTTCTATCTTTAAATACAGAATCATATTGATACCTAAACTGATCGGTTCCAGGTTCAGGGTTCACGCCCGCCCTGGTGCGACGAGATGCGGCTATGCAATTGTTTTCATTTTCTACATATTTAGTTTTCCATCTCCACATCTCAACAGTCCAGGTCTGGGCCAGGGGTTCAAAGGTTACAACTATTTGAAACTGATTATTATATTGATCATGATTCGAAATACCCAACTTCACCCTTGAGGTGAAAAGGCCTTATGAACACATAAAGGCTGAATCCCTTTGATAGGAGCGGGCTGGGAACTTTTCAACCCCGATCCGCTTAAAATTATTGATATTATTTTTAATTTTGCAGTTCAGCAGATGATTTCATGCTATGAAATAAACTGCATAAAATTGTGAAAAAAGATCTACAATGCATGATATTTTTGCCTTGAAATATGTCGGCCCATTTGTCACAACCGGCGCCCACCTGATGTGGTAACAGGATTGGGAACGGATTGAAAAGATAAAATACGATATACCGATGCGGTGAATACCAGCGGGGGAAAATAAACTTCGATTATTGGTGTGGTGAGGACTTTTCTCTGCGCTGTTCAGAACTTAAAGCAGCCGAAAGGTCAACCGGCTGGCCGTGGGGCGTGTTGAGATAGGCCAGTCGCCATGCCGACTTGCGCCGGCGCATGGCCTCCCCACCGACGAGCCCCTTTTCAGTGCAGATCCGTTCAAGGGCGTTCAGCCAGTGCTGGTAATACGTATCACCCAGGTCCGGATCGCCCCGTTCCTTTGCTGCCTTGATTTCCTGGCTGAAGATGTTAACCCACTCCGGCCAGGTGAAGCAACCGGCCTCCGACAGGCGCACGGCCAGAGCGAAGGCTTTCGCTTCCCAAGGTTGCTTGAAGACCGGACCGTCTTGGTCCCGGGGCAGTGACGGGAGAATGTCGATGGACGAGCGGGTATCTTTCATTAGGCAGGCTCCAGATAATCTTCCCACAAATCGACATAGACAGCATTACGGCCGGAAGCGCTCTCGCCCCAGAGTGCCTCTGCCGTAAAACGCACGTTGTAAAGATGCCGCCCTTCTTTTGACCCATCAGCGCTTCGGTCCGGGAAGACATAGGTGCCGTGATATTCGTGAATTATGCCCACGCGACCGCGAACGTAACGGGGTTCGCGGGTATGACCCATCGGATGCCGGTTGACCGCACGGACGCTGTCGCCGGATTTATAACGCGGCGCAGTGTTGTTTGCCATCGCCACCGGACTCCCTTTGGCGATAACCCCGGCGACCTCCTCGGCCTTGAGGACACGTTGCTGGATTGACTCGTTCGCCGGACCTACCGCTTTGCCGATCTTCAATTCCTCCGGGCTCACAAGTTCCGCTTCGACCAACAGTTTTTCCAGCCCCGCCAGCCAGTTTTCATAGTACGTATGCCTTAGATAGTCGACCGGGTGTTGCCGTTCACGGGCATGGCGCGACATGTCGATAGTCCATTTGCCCAGAAACCCGGCTGCCAGCGTCAGGCCGAACACACGTTTTTCCCAATCAGAATGAAAAACCGGCTCCTTGTTTTCGGGTTCCGGGTTAATCGGGCCGAAGCCATGCATACAACCCAGATCGTGTGCACTGTTCATCTGTTCCTCCCAATATCCATAGGCCTTTTCGCCTTTTCAACCCCAATCATGGCATTGCGGGTTACGAGTTCGGTGAGATCCGCTTCGCGCCAACCCTCGGTGCCTTCGGGACGCTCCGGCAGAACGAGATATCTCATTTCCGAAGTCGAGTCCCATACCCGAATTTCGACGTCATCATCTAAATCCGTACCGAATTCTTCCAACACCCCGCGAGGATCCATAACGGCGCGGGCCCGGTAGGGCGCAGATTTATACCAAACAGGCGGCAGACCCAGCACCGGCCACGGATAACACGAGCATAGGGTGCAGACCACCAGGTTGTGGACGGTCGGTGTGTTTTCCACCACTTTCATATGTTCTCCCTGTCGCCCCGTGTAGCCCAGAGAAGCGATAGCCGCCGTCGCATCCCTCAACAGCCAGTCTTTGAACTTTGGATCGCCCCAGGCACGGGCGACAACATTTGCGCCATTGCGCGGGCCGACCTTGGTTTCGTAAGTGTCGATAAGCGCGTCGATGGTCGCCGACTCGACCAAGCCTTTCTCGATCAATAGCGATTCGAGCGCCTGCACGCGCAAAACCAGGTCAGACGGCGGTTCGGTATGATCGTGGTCATGAGAATAATGGTGTTCACTCACGGCAATTTCCTTCCTGAAAATCAGCGACCACCAGAAGAGCTGGGGGTATGAGAGAGGCCTATGGAAGGGGCCTGTCTATGCTCTGCTGGTGATCGCTAATTTGTAAAAAGCATATGAATCATCCATACTTTATCGCCATCAATAATCAACGGCAGGGACTAACTTGTCCGCTCGATGCGAAATCTCTAATCATATGAGTTAGGCATTTGACACGCACTTGTCAAGCTGACTCCATTCATAAGCCGCCGGCTATGTCGGTGAGAATTTAAAAGATTCTACCGTTATCGGGAGCGCATGATTCATTGGTGCAAACCTGATCAATGCCGGCGGCTTATGAATGGAGTTAAATTGATTTTTCCATCAATCTCTAAAAAGATGAAGGGGTCATCCACAAAAAATAGCTTTATCCTACGTTTCTCGCAATTTACCTTTTACCAACGATCACCTTAATGGTTTTACATCGATTTGGAACTTTGCTATTAAAATGGATATCGCAATCACACGATGCGCCGCAAGATTGGGAGACAATTGCGGCGTATTTCCATTGAAAAGTTTTCTTGGGACGGAATTTCGAAGCGATTGCTACAATAACCGGAATGGTGAAGTAAAAGAAATCCTGCGTTTCGGACTGGACGATACGATGCATTTGCAAGAGATACAAAAAGAACTTGATTATTATCAAAAGCTCACGCCCACTAATTTTGCAGAAGAGCGCGCCAAGTTCTTTGAGTGTCTCAAAATACAGGTACCGTATAATCCAGAATTCGAATACAACGATAAACTAGAGGTGGAAGACTATGAAGAAATAAAAAAAACCTTAAAAAAACAAAGAGGCCGGGATGCGATTATCAATGCATTTTTAGACGTGCATCTGGATGTTACCGACTTGATGATCGCCTGGAAAAAAAATAGATACACGGACGTTTCAATTCTATCCGGCCAGCTTTTCGGCTCCACCAAAGACTTTGAATTAAGCAAAGCGGAAAAATTATATGAGAAATTAATCAGGTTGCTACCCCAGGACACGAGACTCTATAATGATAAACAAATTGCACAACATTTTAAAGATGAATTTAAAAAGAGACATCTGGAAGGTTGGCGTGTAGAGTATAATGAAGCCAATGGCGGAAATGTTTCGATCTATGAAGTCGATAAAAAAGTAGTCATACGAACAGGGGCTGTAGAAACGAAGCTGGGTGTGGAATGCATATTAGCTCACGAACTGGACGGGCATGCCTTTCAGGCCTTCAACGCCATGGCTGACCGGCGCTATGACCAATGGTTTCTATCCTATCTTGGGACCGAACGGCAATACGAGGGTTTTGCCACCTTTGTGGTGATCAACAAGTTACCCATTTCCCATATAAACCGTGAATTGAAACACAATCTCGCCTTTATGATTGCTACGGCATATGCGCAACGCTTATCTTTTTGGGATACATTTCAAAAAATGTATCAGATATGCGCAGATAAAAATATTTCATTTTTCGCTGCCTATAAAGCCAAAAGGGGCTTTAGGGTCACAAGCCAACCCGGCTGTTTTCAGAAAGAAAACGCCTATTTGTTGGGGGCACTGGAGGTTATAGGGATAGTAGAAGAAGCCCAAGAAAATTATTACAGATTGTCCCAGGGATGTTTTCCCCTTGCAGCCCTCCGGCATGTGAGCGACAAACGGCCGAAATGGATCAGTATCGACAATTTTAATCAAGATAATATTGATTATTTTAAGCGTAGTATGATGGCTATCATAAACTCTCATTAAGCATCTTAAAAGTACGTGAATTAGTTTCTCTGCGGAGGTTAATCCTTATTGTTTTTTACCTATGAACAGGATCAATGGAAGGGCTTAAGGTTTGATTCATGGGTAGATTCGTAAAGATTGATTTGAGTCTGTCAAGAAAGATAGGAGGGAATTAAATGAAAGAATCGAGCGAAAACATAGTGTACGTAAGTGAATTTGTTGATCTAGTGGGTCCGGAAACTGAAATGCTTGGTCCTGTTAAAGATGGTGGCCGAATTGTAACAGGCACAGAACCGGCGTGCTATGGTCCTATGATTACGCCGGAAGTTGAAAGTGGTCACACGATCAGCCGCCCCGTAGCTGTTGCGGGTGCAGAAATTGGAGACGGTGTCGCCCTAAAAATTAAAAAGATCAAGATTACTTCCAAAGCTGCAGCGTCTGGAACTGAATCTCCCCGCGAGGGAAGTTTTGTTGGTGATCCATTTGTGGCAAAAAAATGTCCAGGATGCGGAAAGGTCAATCCCAATACAGTTGTAAAGGGAGTTGGCAGAGATGCAATCCGCTGTGCCGATTGCGACACTGCGATTTCTGCATTTGATGTAACCAATGGGTATACCATGGTTTTTGATGATAAACGCACAGTGGGGGTTACCGTTCCCAATAACCTTGCAGAAGAAATAGCCAGAAATGCAGAAGACTATTCCGGAGCACCTGTCGGATCTACGTGCCACTCCATATTGGTTTTTGCTCTGGCAGATATGCCTGCTGGAATTGTAACGAAGATTCGGCCGATGATAGGCAATTTTGGATCTCTACCCGGCGTTACCATGCCCTCGTCTCATAATGCCGGAGATTTTGGTGTGTTTCTTGTTGGTGCCCCTCATGATCATGCCATCACTGAAGAAGATCTCGCAAAAAGAAGTGATGCCCACATGGACATCGATAGTGTCGGTGAAGGCGCCATCGTTATTGCACCCGTTAAAGTTGCGCAAGCAGGCATCATCGTAGGAGATGTCCATGCGATGCAGGGTGACGGGGAGGTTGCAGGTCATACGACGGACGTATCTGCGGAGGTCACGATTGAGGTCGAGGTTATCAAAAGGTTAGCAAATGATGGACCGATCTTATTGCCTTTAATGGAAGATCTGCCGCCTCTGGTGAGATTACCTTCTAGTGAAGAATTGGAGGCCGCCCGATCACTCGCCAGCAGGAACGGTTTTGATATCCAAACTGAGGTGGCCCCCATCCAGGTGGTGGGTTCTGGTGCTAATTTGAATGAAGCTACGATGAACGGCCTCGAACGAATGGCTAAATTAGCAGATATGGAAATTGATGAGGTCAGAAACCGCGTAACCATCACAGGGGGCATTGAAATCGGTCGCCTTCCTGGCATGGTCCACATCTCCATGCTGACCCCCATAAGCCGGCTGGAACAAATCGGCATTGCACATCTCGTCAAAGAACAATACGGTTTATAGATCATTGAGTTGGAATTTTGATGTTAACTTGAAAACGGCGCGGCTGGTGTTTTCGCTAAAATGAATTGTACAGAAATTTCGATCTCATGGATTAATCATGAAAAACATATTATCACTAAATTTTCGCCTGGCAAGACCCAAAGTACAACCGGGCAAAGGCGATAAATATCTTCCGAAGATCCTCCAGGATCTTTCAAATCTGCTGAGAAAAACACAAAAAGATTTCCACTATGATACGCTTCGCCTTTCCGCGGATAAAATAAGGGATCTATCTCAAACCCTGGTTGAATTTGCTGAAGATGTTCATAACGAGATCGATATCTGGAATAGCCTTGAACAATATAATCTTAAATTCTTTGAGACCAAGCTTCCCTTGGTTCCTGGCTCAGCTGAGGAGTCGGCAGGCCATGCCCCGATAAGCAAACGCCGCATACAATATCTTTTATGGAACCAGTATCAATTGTTTAACCCTAATCTTATTCTTTCGCCGAGTCACCAGGACTTGATCCGATTGTCAGGGATGGTTTCGGACTTTCTTTCGGATCGGTTTAAAAACCTGCCATTGGGCTCGGGTATTAAAACTTTTTTTGATCAGCCGCATGAATTTGATAAGAATCATCTATATTATGGGGGACTGATCCCCTGGAATGGAGAATGGTACTGGTCAGGCGAACAGAAGCGATATGATAATGTATCTGACGAAGACCTCTCCAAATTAAAGAACACCTTTTTTAGCACACCACAAACAATCGTATATCGCTATTGCAAGGATTTAGCTGATAAAGCTAGAGAATCTGTAAAAGAACATTACAGGATTTTTGTCGACTATCACGGCAAAGATATGGCCGTTTATCCGGATGGCAGATCAATGGCTGTTGATATGCGAAATCAATACTGTTTCCACAATGAATATAAACTCAAAGCTGCCGGCAAAAATCCAACCGAACACCATCAATCTGAAATTCCGGATTTAACAAAATCTTTCCCACCTGACTTAATTGAGTGCAATAGCGGTGTTTGCATATATTTTTAATTCCGGACAAAGTGAACCCATATTATCTGGATTTTCTATTCCGCAGGCATAAGGGACATTTTTATAGAAAACGATATCCAACTATTTCATTACTCAACATTTCTGACCAAACTAAAGAATGAGCGGAGATATGATCGACGACAATTATGAAAAAATAAAGCGCGAGATTGTTTTCGAGAAAGCTGCCAAGGCCATAAAAGAAGACCCTAAGAACTGGATCAAGCAGCTAGAAGACATTGGTTTTGAATATTTCGATGATGACTACGACATTTCCTCCGGCGATTCAATTCGTTTGATTCCATAATTTGATAGTCGCTTCATATGCTTTTTATCAAATGAAGCCAGATACTCAATATGGTTTTTCATTGCACTGCTCGCTACGATGGCATCGGTAAAATCTATATTTTTAGCGATATATATTGATAGGGCATCCGGCAAGATATCACCGTTGAGTACAACAACACCGGGTGTCCGATATAAATTGGAGATCTTCTCCGAAATCATTTGTTTTTCAAGCTTGTAAAATGAATCCATAACCGATACCATTTCACAAATGACAGTCAGGTCCGTTACCAACAAGATTGCCCCTTCTTTGGCCGCCTGCACCATCCGTTTCGCTTTTAAAGCTTGAGTCGGGATATCGTCAAGATAGAAGCGCAGGAGGAAATTGGTGTCAAAAAATACCTTTTTCATCTTAAAATTTTATCAGCTATTTTCTTTCTTACCGAATTTCTGATTTCTTCAAGATCTTCAGCGTGCTTGCGCTCTTTCAGGAAGCCAAAGTCATCAATCATATCCTTTTTTGCCGGCTTTAAAAGAATTCCTGCTGCCGTATCCTCGTATGTAATTTTATCACCCGGATACAATTTTAGTTTTTCTCTAATTTCAGCCGGAATAGTAACTTGCCCCTTTGGGGTTATGGTATAAGCTTTCATTCATCCTCCA
>JARFPZ010000426.1 GCA_029288035.1 Desulfosarcina sp. | reverse complement strand
AAATGGAAATTCCCATATTTTCAAATGACTGGGAGACATGAAATGACGGCCTTGCACCTTGATCAACTGACCTGGGCAGACATCAAACAGGAGATTCAAACTGGACGGGATACTGTGGTGGTGCCCTTTGGATCCACCGAGCAGCACGGAAGGCATCTGCCTCTTGGGACAGACGCCATGTTGGGGGATGAAATCGGATGGGGATTGGCTGAGCGTCTGGGCGCGTTTTTGGCACCGACGGTGCGTTTTGGCTGTTCGGCGCATCATCTGGCTTTTACCGGAACCATTTCACTGGGTGAGAAAACATTCCGCAGCATCGTCGCGGATGTCGTTGCCAGCCTGTCCAGACACGGTTTTCGTCGTATTGTGCTGTTGCCCACCCATGGGGGCAACTTCAAACCGCTGGCAGAGGCCGTGGCCAAGATTGAACCCGCCGGAGGCGTTCGAATTTATGCATTTACGGATTTGATAAGACTTGTAGGTGCAGCCGCAGAAAGCTCCCGATCCTTCGGTGTGGATGCCGCCAAATCAGGAGCTCATTCCGGGGAATGGGAAACCTCGTTGATGCTGGCGATCAGGCCCGAGCAGGTAAAGATGGATCGAGCGGCCGAGGGGTTTCTCGGTGAATTATCTGAAATTACATCAAAGGTCTTTGATGGCATCCAAAATCTGGATCAAAACGGCGTTCTGGGAGATCCCCGTCCGGCAACGGCTGAAGCAGGGAAAAAATATCTGGAGGATATTGTCGAGTATCTCTATCAATGGGTCAGTGACCAAGGTTAGAAAAACTGCATGACGTTTATAGGCACCGCCGCTGGCCGCGAGCGTCCAGTCTGATCAAAAAGGAAACTATAGAAAAAAACGTCGAATGTCGATTGACGAATGTCGAATGAAGGAATCCTATCGATTTATAGCTATTAACTAAGCAGAGCGAAGCGACAACCACAATTCGTCAATCGTCAATCATCATTCGTCATTCCTTGAAGTCACACTGAATTTGCTGTTGCAATGAGTTTTTCTATTATTTCGGTTTCAGATTGACCACTCTGTTCTTTCAAATTTTTTAATCTAGTCACCGTTTCGGGTTTGAACCGAAACGTTTTTGATACTTTTCTTTTATCGAACGATTTTGATCTTCCATCTCGTAACCGAATGAAAAACCAAGGCTTTACTTTTTCGATCGGTATGCCGTAGAAGTCAAGATGCTGGTCGTTTTTATCCTTGATGCGAGCGATTAATTGCTCGAGGTTTCCAATGGTATCCGCATCGCCTGCGAAATGCCTTTTAAATCTCTCAAAAGCCGCCGGCAGAACTTCGAGAATTCGTGGTTCCACATATCGTCCTGCCCAAATCGCATCTTTTAGATTTATATGTTCATTAGGAAAGCGTGGAATATTTTCATTTGTATACAAAAAGCCTTTAGCAACAAGGAAACCCATGACCTTCAAATATCTTGGATCTATTCTTCGTTTTTTATCCTGTTGAGCTAATTTGTTAATCTTTTCGATTACATCCTCTTTATTCATTATTATTCTCAAGAAAAAATTCAAGCTTTCCTTTGTTTTCAATAATTCGATCAATAAGACCGGGGAATTTTTTACTAGCGATAGCTTGTCTAATAAGCTGTCTGTTTTTATCTGGAGCATGGATAGCTTTACTCAGCAAGGTGGATTCAGCATCGACTAATTTGACCTCAATATTCTTGAAATCGAACAATTCGATTAATTTGGCATTTGCGGGTACCCAAACTAAATGACTGTCCTCATCATAAACTAGACCATTTGATTCCAATAACTCCAGCAACTTACTTTTTGTAAAGTTATCCATCTGCAATTTGGCATCCATATCTCCAGTCTGGATTAAACTAAGATTTGATGCGGCCGATTCGCTTAACATCAGGCTCATTTGACCGAAAATTATAACTTCAGATTTTGAAATTGTTAAAGTACCTTCCTTTAGACGCTGAAGGTTTTCTAATTCTATCACCTGATTCAAATCCGTGAATATTTTTCGCATCAGCTTTTTCATATTCAAATTATGTCACATGACAATTATATTGTCAATACAATATATTTTTATTTTATTATAAATATTTATAGTATTTCGGATTATTAATCCTGCTAGATTTATCCCGTTTGCCCAGTGCAATCTTTGTTGCATTTATTTTCACCGGGATAAACTACCTTACATGAACATGTTCGCGCTGCGGATTTCACAGGGACGATCACAAAGATCTTAATATTCTAAACGTTCTTAACGTTTCAAACGCCTCTCTCTAGTAAAAAAATACAACATTGTTGCGATCACCAGGCAGACCGCACACAATATAAATGCGGCGTTAAACGCTTCCGGCCCGCGGGAGGCATCGGGATAGAGGGCTTGCATGAGGCTTCCCAGGCCCTGAAGGAAAACTGCCGGTCCGATCATATTAAAAAAGTTGACGCCGGTCATGGTCACACCAGCCATCTCCAGCGGCATCATCTCTTTGATATGGGGGTACATCAACAACCCTGAGGCGTTGAAAAAACCGAAGCAGAAGAAAAGCAGGGCCGGCATTGTGGGTTGTGTTCCGGCCGGGATTACCGTCAATATAATCATGGTCAGCGTCATGCCGATCAAGCCGGCAATGACAACCCCTTTGCGGGTTCTAAACAGTCTGTCGGAAAGGATTCCCAGGCACGGTGCCCCCAAAATCATTCCAACATTCAATAGCAGTATCAGATTGCCGGTGGTTATCGCGGAATACCCCATCACTTCCATCAGAAACGGTCCTGCCCAAAGGGCCTGGAAAGCGGCCAGGACCCCATAGCGGACAAGGGTGCTGAATGATATGATCCAGTAATCTTTTCGCTTAAATAGCAACTGTATGTTGGCTATGACAGCATGCATGCCTGTTGAGGAACCGCCGTCTATCTTGTTCGGGGTTTCCGCCGGCGGGTCGCAAACGACGACATAAAATACAAGGGTCAGAAAAAGATTGATGGCCGCAATGAGTTGAAAGCCGGCCCGCCAACCAACATTCTCCACCAATACGACCAGGGGAGTTGTCGCCACCATGTTTCCGACCGTGCCGATGGCAGCAACAATCCCCATGAGGGTGGCAAATTTTCTGGGGCTGAACCACAGCGTCAGAAGCTTAAATGTTCCCATTAAATTGCAGGCCATGCCGGCCCCCAGCAGAACACGACCTGTCACAGCCAGCGCCAACGAATCGGCCCATGAAAAAACAAGGGCGCCCAATATGCCGATGGCGGAGAGCGCCGTCATCAAGATTCTTGGACCTATTTTATCCAAAAAGAGGCTGATGGGTACCTGGGTGAGGGCAAAGGCATAAAAAAAAGAGGCCGATATCAAACCAAGCCCCTCGGTGTCCAGGGAAAGATCCCGGAGCAACATGGGCGCAATAACCGCATTGGAGACCCGAAAGAACTGGGAAATAAAAAATAGAGAAGAAGAGATTGAAAATATCAGCCAGCGGCGAGACATGAAGAATAGCAGCGTTCAGAGGTTCAGGGTTTGAAGGTTCAAGGTTTACCTTACAGGGTTGTCTTGTCTCAATGAATTAGGAATCGCCCCACCTATTTCTTATTTTGGACTCCATACTCACCGGCCAAGGCTTCATCGTATTTTGCTTTTCTCGAATCACACTTTTTTCTGGGGCAAAGTTGGCAGCTATAGAAAGACACCTCCGTTGGGAAGTAGAAGCCGGAAATCGATTTGGCCGGGAGCATCAAGAGATTGCGGGTCAACCTTACGCCGATTGACGCTTCCACGTCTCCGAGCAGTCTGAACAAAGGCCCCTGCTCTTCAATGGGCCAGTCCGACAATGATCCCGGGGCCATGAAGGACAATTTTTTCAGGGCAAATTTAGACTGCAAGTGCTTTTTTAACTGTTTTCGCGCCGACGTCAGCGCAAGGTTGCCGATGCAATCCAGGTAATAATTTTCTAAAAGATCGCTGCAGGCATTTTGTTTTTCACCCAGTTTGCTGCCAAGGGTGACGACATAGGGAAAAATTCTTTCCACCCGGTCCAAATTCTTTCGCAGGACCCGGCTCTTTAATGGTAATCCCCCGACGACGACGCTGTCCTCCGACTTTTCATCGATATAGCTGACGTTATAAATCGCTTTCGGTTCAATGAGCTGCTGAACCGTGTCGACGAGGCTGCGGACCTGATTCAAATTGCTGTCCGGTTTCATGTGAAGTTTTTTTCGCACCTTATCCAGATTAAGATTAACGGTGATGCAGTCTAAAATTGCCATGGGTTGAATTTCCTGGAATTCGATGTTCATTATAAATTTTTTGACTAAGGCGATTTCTTGTTTGAAATTAAAAACTTATCTCCCTGGCGCGCAACAACATAAGGCCTGAACGGCAGTCTGGCAAGCCTCTTTCGGGTGGTGATTGCATAAACCCTTTGGTCGGAAGCCAGATAATCTTTCAATTGTTCAGCAGTTTTCAGTGACTGTGCCCGGCGGTTCGTATAAAAAAGAGCAGATTCCCTTATCCCACGATAAAACACTAATTTTTCATTCGCCGGTACCAGTTGATCATATTTTTTAGACAGCTGCTTTGTGCTGCGGTATGGGTTAACTGACGGAACGATCATTAAGAGAAAAAGGAGGATAGCAGATACCGTTATTCCAACAATCGAGGTGAAAAAGGCATGATTCTTTTTTCGCAGCAACAACAAAAAGGCCAAAACAATACAGCTCACCAGCCAAACGGCCAGAAAGTAAATTTGGCCCATGGTTATTCCGGCTTCGTATTCCATTTCCACAAGGGGATGAAGCCACAGATAAATAATTGCTGCCAGAAAGATCAGCACCACCGGAAGAAATGAAAACAGAAACCCCATACGGATTTTGACCGTCGTGGAATTCAGCAATTCCTGCCAGCAAATGGCAACCAGCAGCGACGCTGCAGGAAACAACGGTAGGATATAAGTTCCAAGCTTGGAAGTGGCGATGGAAAAAAAAACAAATACAATGCCGAACCAACTCACAAGAAACGCCGTTGATTCGTGGATGCTTTTAAATTTCTTTCGAAATGCAAAAATGAGCGCCAGGGGTAGAAAGCAGCTCCAAGGGAAAAATCCGCCGAATAGCACGGGAATGTAATAGTAAAAGGGATTTGGATGCCGGGGGTCTGATGACAGAAAGCTGCCGAGGTTTTGTTCAATAAGAAAATATCCGGCGTAATCGGAATTTTTCAAACTAATCGATACATACCAGGGAGAGGCAACCGCCAGGAAGATCAATATCCCCCAGCCGATATGCATCTTCATGATAAATTTCAAATTCTTTTCAACAATGAGATACAAGCCGATGATCATGGCCGGCAATGCCAGACCAACCGGCCCTTTGGATAGGACGGCAAAGCCCAAGGCGCCATAAAAAAGAAGCAGGTTCCTGCGCCTGTGCCGATCCTCTTTATATCCCATGTAAAACAGGGTGAGGGCCAGGGTTACGAAAAACACCAGGCTGATGTCGTGTACAACGGTTCTTGAAAGGATGATAAATTCCACCGAAGTTGCCAGGATCACAGCCGCCAGAAACCCGACACCAGCGTGATACATTTTTTTGCCTAAAAGATAGGTGACCATCACGCAGCCCGACCCCAGGACTGCAGCCGGTAGGCGGGCGGCGAACTCGGTAAACCCGAGGACCAGAAAGGCCAAGGCTACCAGCCAGTTATGGAAAACAGGTTTATCGTAAAAGGGCTCCCCGTTAAACGACGGCGTAATCCAGTCGCCGCTTAAGATCATCTCCTTTGAAGTGACAGCGTGCATGCCCTCATCAATATCCCACAATGGCCGGGAGCCTAACCGGAAGAAGAACAGCGTCAGGCAAAGGGCGATTAGAATGAGAAACAACACCGCTTCATTTTTTAGGATTTTCTGTGGGAACATCTTTTTATCGGTGTGATGGGCGGATAACGGCCGTTTCCGGTTTTCCTTTGAAAGGGTCCTTGAAAACATAAGTCGAAAAAGTTAAGTTATAAAAATCGAAAAGTCAACGACAAATCAACTATGATATCCGGACACTCCTTCTTGACACACAAACGTCAACTCCCTATACTCATTTACCCATCAAAATGTTCGAAAAATCATATTGTCAGTTGCAGCGGGTATTCGATTAAAATGTGAGAGATTGAAATTAACACAGAAAGGAGCAGGATTATGGTATCGAATCAAATTGAAGCACCTGTGAGAAAATTAATGGGCCCCGGACCATTGGAGATTCACCCGAGAGTCTACCAGGCATTAACCACACCGATCATCGGGTATCTGGATCCGGCCTATTTAAAAATTTTAGACCAGGTGGGTGACCAGCTTCGGAAGGTCTTTCAGACTCGTAACCGGGCAACCAATGCTGCACCAGGAACGGGTACATCGGGGATGGAAGCCTGCGTTGCGAATTTAATCGAGCCGGGAGATAAGATCCTGGTATGTGTGCACGGATATTTTGGTGATCGTCTTCGGCAGATGGTCGAGCGCCAGGAGGCAGAAATAACCTTGATTACAGAAGAGTGGGGTAGACCCATTGATCCCCAAAAGGTTGAGGCCGCTATGAAGGCAAACTCGTTCAAGGTGATTACCCTGGTCCATGCGGAGACCTCCACGGGTGTGCTTCAACCGATGGATGATATCATCAAACTGGCCGATAAGTACGGCGTGATGATTATACTGGATACGGTAACATCCCTTGGCGGCGTGGAAGTAAAGATGGATGAATGGGGGCTGGCCGCTGCTTATAGTTGTTCCCAAAAGTGCATCGGATGTCCTCCCGGGCTGTCGCCGGTCTCCTTCAGTGATCGTGCCGTTGAGTCGGTCAAGAATCGTAAACACCCCGTTAGGAGCTGGTACCTTGATATTTCACTCTTGGAAAAGTACTGGGGATCGGAACGGGTTTATCATCATACGAGTTCCAGTACGCTCAATTATGCGCTGCTGGAGGCGTTGCGAATGATTGAGGAGGAAGGATTGCAAAATCGATTTGACCGGCATTTGGAAAATCATCGGGCCCTGGTTGCAGGGGTTGAGGCCCTGGGTTTGGAGATGCTTGTAAGTCCGGAGTACCGGTTGCCGACGCTCAATACCATCAGAATTCCTGAAGGGATTGATGACATGGAGCTGCGCCGCTATTTGTTGGAAACCTTCAATCTTGAAATCGGTGGTGGATTGGGGGCTTTAAAGGGCAACGTGTGGCGGGTTGGGCTGATGGGGCATTCTTCCTCAGCTGCAAATGTCCTTTTCTTTTTGTCGGCCATAAGTCGCGCTTTGGCACTCCAGGGCCATAAAACCGATTTAGCGGCCGGAACTGATGCGGCGATGTCGGTATTAAATGCTTAAACCGGAGAACCGCAATAAAAAAGGAAATCGCGGAAATGGATACGATGAAAATTATCATGGTCGGTCAGGGTCCTTTTGGCCAGAAAGCCCTGGAAACCCTGATCAAGAAGGGCGAAGACATCGTCGGGGTGTTTTGCCCCAAGGATAAAAGGGGGGAGGCCATGGCGGCGACAGCCGAGGATTCCGGTGCTGCGCTTTTCCGTCCCAACAAGATGATAGATACCGAGGTCCAAGCGGCATATCATGAGTTACGTCCCGATCTGGTTATCCTGGCATTCGTCACCGATATCATCACCGAAACCCTTTTGGATATCCCCCCGCTTGGCACCATCTGCTATCATCCCTCCCTGCTACCCAGACACCGCGGTGCCAGTGGCATAAACTGGGCCGTCATCCAGGGGGATATCCGCACCGGATTGACCATTCTTTGGGTGGACAAGGGAATTGACACCGGTCCCATCCTTTTACAAAAGGAAATAGACATTGGACCAGAAGATACCACCGGTTCCCTATACTTTAACCGCCTCTTTCCCCTGGGAATTGAGGCCATTGCGGAAGCGGTGGACCTCATTAGGAGCGGCAAAGCCCCTAAAATACCGCAAGATGACTCCCTGGCCACCTATGAACCACCCTGTGACGATGCGGTGGCAGCCATTGACTGGTCGAAGCCTGCATCCGATGTTTACAACCTGGTGCGGGGTTGCGATCCGCAACCGGGCGCCTACCTGATCTTTAAAGACGACAAGGTCAGATTGTATAAAGCCAGACTGCTTGCGTCCAAGCAGGACAAAAGGCCTGGTGAGATACTGGATATCGGCAAAGGGGAAATTATGGTGGCCCTCAATGGCGGCGCCCTGGGCATTGGAAAGGTGAGAGATTCGAGTGGGCAAAAAATGGGTGCGGATGAGTTTGCAAAAAAAATGGATTTGCAGGTAGGGATGCCTTTTGGATCTTGAAATGGAGGACAAATTGATACTTGCACAGCTATCGGTATTTCCCATCGGAGAAGGCACCAGTTTAAGCCGGTTTGTAAAAAAAGGAATTCAACTCATTAAAGAATCCGGTTACAACTATGAAATTGGTGGTATGTCCACCGCCATTGAAGTGCCGGATTTAGATGCATTGTTCAATCTTGTTAAAGAGGTGCACCAAGCCCATGTCGATGAGGGCGGGCAGCGGATTGTCATTGACCTGAAAGTCGATGACAGGAGGGATAAAGACGCTACCATTGGCAGTAAACGAAATGCTGTAAAGTGACCAAAAATAATTTGTAGCAGACTAAGTGCTTTGTTTCATAAATTCAATCACGTATTTTGATCGATTTTAACTAAACCACAGAGCACAGAGTTCACAGAGGACTGATTTTTATAGTTTTCTCTGTGCCCTGTGGTGAAATATTACGTTGCCATAATTGCGAATATGTGTACTAAGGTGAACCGAGATGATCACAGATAAATTTATTCGCGAGATGGAAGAAATTGTAGGCAAAACGCATGTATCGGTTTCACGCGCCAATGCAGAGCTATATTCCTATGATGCTTCTCTGGCCCGGGGGAAACCCGGGGTTGTGGTTTTCCCGGCTGACAGCCGGGAGACCGCACAACTGGTGCGGGCCGCCCATCGGGAAGGCATCCCTTTTGTTCCCCGCGGATTTGGCACCAATCTTTCGGGGGGCACGATCGTGACGGTCGAGGGACTGGTTGTGTGTTTGTCCCGTCTGAACCGCATCCTGGGAATATATCCTGAAGGTCGTTACGCCGTCGCTCAGCCGGGGGTAACCAATTTAGAGCTCCAGGAAGCCCTGGCCCCTATCGGGTTTTTTTATGCGCCGGATCCGGCCAGTCAAAAAGTGGCCACCCTGGGCGGAAACGCTGGTGAAAATTCCGGAGGACCCCGCTGCCTGAAATATGGGGTGACCACCAACCATGTTCTCGGAATGGAAATGATTCTGCCCGACGGTGAGGTTGTCCGTACCGGTGGTGCCGCTCTTGATCCACCGGGTTATGATTTACGGGGGACCGTCGTGGGCGGGGAAGGCACCCTGGGCGTCGTAACGGAACTCACGGTGCGGATTCTGCCCCTGTCCGAATCCATTATCACCATGCTCGCCACCTATGATTCGATTGCCGATGCGGCCCGATCCGTTTCCGATATCATTTCTGCCGGAATTCTCCCCACTACCCTGGAGATGATGGATGCCATGATCATCAAAGCGGTGGAGGACAGCTATGCGTGCGGCTATCCCCGGGATGCCGCCGCGGTTCTGATCATTGAAGTGGAAGGACCGGCTGCCGGCCTCAAAGAGCAGGCCGCACGGATCCAGCATATATGCATGCAAACCAATTGCCGTGAAATTCAGGAAGCCAAAAACAACGAGGAGCGCAACCTGTTGTGGCAGGGCCGGCGCGGCGCATTCGGTGCGGTTGCCCGTTTGGCACCGAACTATCTGGTCAATGACGCGACCGTGCCGCGCACCAAGCTGCCGGAGGCCCTGGCCAAAGTTGCCGAGATATCGAAAAATTACAATTGCAAACACGGCAACGTCTTTCATGCCGGTGACGGGAATTTGCATCCTCTCTTATTGTTTGATTCCCGGGACAGCGACCAGCTGCAGCGGGTTGAAAAAGCCGGTTGGGAAATCATGGAGGCCTGCGTTAAGCTGGGCGGAACCATATCCGGCGAGCACGGCATCGGTCTCGAGAAACAGGAAGCCATGCGCATGGTTTTTTCCGAAGATGATTTTGCTGCCC
>JARFPZ010000355.1 GCA_029288035.1 Desulfosarcina sp. | reverse complement strand
ATGAAATCTATCCGTGGCAAGCCGCAGAGTATCATGTTTTTAGGATTTAACTAACTTTTATCGCTGCAAACTGCGGGGAATTAAATCCAGGAGAGATTAAATGGAAAATCTCAAGGACCGGATTGATACGGCCTACATGATCCTGAGCGGGGATGACCGGCCTGACCGGGCATGTAAACGCATCCCGGATTCGTCTTGCACGAATCTGCCACGCAACTATGTTTTGAACGTCGTCAATGGGACGGCATCGAAACTGGCGGAGCAGGTGGCCAGCGCCAAGGTGGCACTGCCTTGGCTGCTGAGCGCCATCGGCGCACCGGCGTCGTTGGTCGGATTTCTGTTGCCACTGCGCCAGGCTGGAACCTTGCTTCCGCAATTGTTCATATCCGGGCAAATGAGACGTTTTCCCGTGAGGAAGTGGTTCTGGGTAGGCTCGGCCGTGGTGCAGGTGTTGATGCTGATATTGATGATCGTTGTGGCCTTGACCTTGCCGCCGCTTGCAGCCGGAATTTTGGTGGCGACATTTCTGCTGATATTCAGTCTAGCCCGGGGTGTTGGGTCGCTATCCTTTCAGGACGTCACCGGCAAGACCATCCCAAAAGGAAGACGGGGTCGAATGCTGGCCGCCCGCAGCATGATCGGCGGCCTGCTCACCGTTGTGGTCGGCATCGGCTTGAAAACTATGAAAAGCCACGACGAAGCCGTTGCGCCTGCTTTGCTGCTGCTATTCTGCGGGGCACTGCTATGGAGTTTTGCTGCTTTGGCCTTTGCTGCAATACGTGAAGACTCGGGGGCTACGGAAGGCGGGCGCAATGCGATAGCAGAAGCCAGGATCGGCATGGGCTTCGTGATGAAAGAATCCTGGTATTTGCGCTATCTGGCGGCACGCACCGCACTGCTTTCGGTTGAAATCGCTGCACCTTTTTACGTGCTATATGTCAAGGAAAAACTTCCCGTCCAAACCGGTACCCTGGGTGTCATCATTGTGGCGGCTGGATTGGCCGCCGCCCTGAGCAGTCCCATCTGGGGAAAATTTGCGGATCTCTCCAGCCGTAAGGTGTTGGTCATCGGCGGATTGATGGGCACGGCCACCGGGGCAGCCGCACTTTGTATCGCTTATCTGCCCTCCTCCCTTCAGAACCCCTATGTGTATGGATTTATTTTCGTGCTGCTGGGATTCGCGGAAGCGGGGGTGTTGTTGGGGCGTAAGACGTTTCTTATCGACCAGGTCGATCCGGCAGAGCGCACGACCTATGTGGCCTTCGCCAACACAGCCATGGGCGTGGTTGTCCTGGTATTTGGTTTTCTGGGAGTGCTGGCCCAGATTTTCGGCATCCCGACATTGATTGTAATCTTGATTGTGCTTGGAATTACGGGGGCTGTTGTCAGTTACTACCTGCCGGAAACCCCAAAGGATTAACGTCATGATTCGGTGGGGGTTGTGCTGTATATTTCGTGAAGCGCCGATTAAATTTCGCCGCACAACAGCTAAGTATATAGCCACGTTATCGCCCGAAGAACGGATGCGTCATCTTTCAACGATTTGTCTGCATAACGCCCGATCTCTGCTCGAAGCACTTCAATTCTGCCGCCGAAATGGCATTAACGCCTTTCGGATCAACAGCCAGATATTACCGAACAAAACGCACCCGCAACACGGATATGCGATCGAAGCCTTGCCCCTATCGAATGAAATCGTAGATGCATTCAAAAAATGCAAGACGTATTGCCGCCGACACAATTTGCGTACAAGCTTCCACCCTGATCAATTTATTCTATTGTCATCACCGAAACCGGAGGTCACCTGTCGATCAATTGCCGATCTACGGTATCAGGCGGAGGTGGCGGAATGGGTTGGCGCCGATGTGATTAATATTCATGCCGGTGGTGCTTACGGCAATAAAAAGGAAGCGCTGACGCGTCTGGTCGAGCAAATTCGAAGTTTGCCGCCAAACGTTCGCCGGCGTCTGACCCTGGAAAATGATGACCGATTGTACACACCCAGTGACTTGCTGCCCGTTTGTAAAAAACTGAAAATCCCCCTCGTATACGACCTGCATCACCATCGCTGCCTGCCCGACGGTCGCAATGTCGAAGATACAACCCGTCAGGCCTTGGAAACCTGGAATCGCGAGCCACTTTTTCATATTTCGAGCCCATTGAAATCATGGCAAGATGGAAATCCGCGAAATCACCATGATTATATTCACCCCGAAGACTTCCCCGAATGCTGGTTGAATCTGGATATTACCGTTGAGGTTGAGGCAAAAGCAAAGGAACTCGCCGTACTTAAGCTGATGGAAGAAATCAAAAAAAAGCAGGAAAACCTCAATAATCAAGTGCGCTAAACCAGCAAAATCCACCTAAAATACCCATCAACGGATTGTCTATCCCAACGGATTTAGTTTCACAGTTGAAGCTATAAATCAATGTCTCATGTTAAATCTCTCCTGGGTTCAATTCCCCGCAGATTGTTGCGATAACAGTAAGTTAAGTCCTAAAAACATGATACTCCGCGGCTTGCCGCGGAGAGATTTCATTGTTGTAAAAATTTAGGTTAAACAATTTCTAGACAACTTTGAAGCATCATCAGAGAGAGCATTATGCCACTGCGGATTAAGTAATAATTAGCATGTATTTACAGATACATATCGATTTATCAAGCTTTCCACTGTGCTGTCTGACAATTCTAACCACTATATAAACATTTATTTGACAAAAAGTAATTCAGGATTATTTTACAGATATGAAAAACAATCATTATTATAAAATAGGGCAGGTGGCAGCTCAAACAGGTTTGCCGCCATACCTCATACGCGTTTGGCAGTCGCGCTATTCGGCTGTTTCTCCCCTGCGTTCCAGCGGCAACCGACGCATTTTCTGTGCCGATGATATTAGAAAGCTCCAGTTGCTAAGCAAAGCAGTCGAGAGTGGTCACAGCATCTCGCAGATTGCGTCGCTGTCGCAAGAGGAGCTGATGAAAGTCGTCGAGAGACGTTCGCCTGAGACACGATATCGCGCTAGTAATGGTAAAATCACTTCGACCAAGGCTGAACCTTATTTACAGAAATCCCTGCAGTTTGTCGCAGAACTGGATATCAACGGTCTGCAGAGCATGCTAGATAAAGCGGCAATCAATCTCACCAGACCGGTCCTCATCCTGGATGTGATTGTTCCACTGTACTTCAGGACGAAAAGCCTTGTGCAGACCAATAATCTGAGATTGATTAATCTAACAGCGGTTACCTCGTTTTTACAAGCATTTATGTGGGACTTGCTCCGAACTACAGTGGTTTCGGAATCTGCGCCTAAAATCGTGACGGGCACACTTACCGGTCAGCGCAGTGAGATTGCCGCATTAGCCTTGGCGTTAATAGCTGTGGAGTCTGGTTACAAATCAATTTATTTGGGTTCAAACCTACCGGCGAATGACCTTGCCGCCGCTGTGAAATCCAAAGCTGCTCAAGCCGTGGCCATCTTTGTTGAGGGTTACAAAAAAAAAATTGTACTTGGTTCAGAGCTAAGCATACTGCAGGAAAAGTTAGGTGAAGACTTCTTAATACTTGTGTGTGCTCATGAGAACTTAGACGCACGTGAGTTGATAAAACATTATGGAATTTCGGTAACAACGCTTAAGAATTTCAGAACAATTTTGGAAACCTTAACGATAGAGAAGATGATGTGACAAATTTCAGATGGCACGTCAATTTGCAATAAGGGAGGGAGAGAAAGATGAAATGGTCACTTAAAATAGGAAGATATTCAGGGATAGATGTTCGAATGCATTTTACTTTCTTGCTGCTCGTCGGCTGGGTCGCATTGCTATACTGGCGTCAGGGTCAAAGTGTGTCAGCCGCCGTCACTGGAGTGGCATTCATTCTTGCCATATTTTTGTGTGTGGTACTACACGAATTTGGCCATGCGCTGGCAGCCAGACGGTACGGCATCAAGACTCGCGATATCATCTTGTTGCCAATTGGCGGTGTTGCCCGTATAGAGAAGATGCCGACCAATCCGCTGCACGAATTGTGGATCTCAACAGCCGGTCCGGCAGTCAACGTCGCAATCGCAGCAGTTTTGTTTGTTTGGCTTAAGCTCAGCGCTTCCTTCGATCCATTAGCGGTAATGACAACCACTGCCGGTCCATTTTTCGAAAGAATCTTGGTGGTAAATCTGTTTATGATCGCATTTAACATGATACCGGCTTTTCCAATGGACGGTGGGCGCGTTCTGCGTGCAATTTTGGCCATGCGATCGGACCATCGTCGGGCGACTCAAATTGCGGCCTCAATCGGCCAGGGAATCGCTGTATTTTTTGGCGTGATCGGCCTGTTGTACAATCCCTTCTTAATCTTCATTGCAATTTTCGTATGGTTCGGCGCTTCCCAAGAAGCGAGATCAGCGCAACTGCAATCGGCCGTTGACGGGATACCGGTTCAACAAGCCATGTTGACGGACTTTAGAACACTTGATAAAAACGACAGTCTGGATCGGGCAGTCGATTTGACACTGGCCGGTTCCCAAAAAGACTTTCCGGTGGTTGACAATGGACGGGTCGAAGGGATTCTCACCCAGGCTGATTTGATGAAAGCATTGTCGGACCGGGAAAAATATCCTACTGTTGCTTCCGCAATTCAGCACAAAGTAAACGCAGTGGAATCTTTTGACATGCTGGATGCAGCCTTTGAGAAGCTTAAAAGCTGCAATTGCCACACGCTGCCGGTGACACTCAACAGTCGCTTGGTGGGAATGCTCACAATGGATAATCTAAACGAGTACCTGCGCATCAGGGCTGCAGCGGCAAGCTGATAAAATTCGGGGTTGATACAAAACCACGTCCTCTGGGCGTGGTTTTATTTTTGCAAATTTATACAGTTATCCTTGCGAATCATTCTAAGCGATTTTTTGATCCCATCCTACCACTTTGGTAGTTGTGATGTCACCGATAACGTGCTATACCATCCTTTAAACTGCGGTGATAAGCACAAATTACCCTTCTGCATATTTTATGGCGAACAAGCTTGAAAAGATAAACGACCTGTTACTGCGCAAAAACAGCTGTGTTTTAGCCACTACGGATGGCGAAACGCCGCACTGTTCGCTGATGGCCTATGTAACCGGCGAATCCGGCAAAAAATTATACCTGGTCACTTCGAGAGCTTCCCGAAAATATCAAAATATTCTGTGCCATCCACGTGTCAGCCTCCTGATCGATACTCGTGGTGAGCAGCAGCGTGAACTAACGCAAGCAGTTACCATCACCGGCAATTGCGAAATACTGCAAGATACCGCGGAAATCGCAGCGGTGAAAGCGGATTTCGTCCGTCAGCACCCCCGATTAAATGAATTTATTCATAAAAATGATGTCGACGTGATGTGCGTACAGATCGATTTTTTCCTGTTGCTGGAGGGACCCGAGCGTGCCTATTACGAGATTCCGAACAAGGGGCAGCCTAGCGAATAAGATCAAGTATCAACACTTATGCTTAACCTGTATTATTTACGCCGCTTCTGATATCGACCGAGTGAGGTGGCGTTTGTATCATGTTTAGGGTGGTAAACATGCAGGATATGCTACAATTTCTTGCCGGAGCGTTTCCCTACACAATCTTTTTATGCGTATTGAAGACAAGTTGGACATACTGGCCGATGCCGCCAAATATGACGTATCCTGTGCATCCAGCGGCAGCCGGCGCAAGAACATGGGAGGCCGTTTGGGAAATGCTGCGCCCTCCGGTATTTGCCACACCTACACAGAGGACGGACGCTGCGTATCCTTGCTAAAAATCCTCTACACCAATCATTGCAGTTACGACTGCGCCTATTGTGTCAGCCGAAGTAGCAACGATATTCCCAGAGCGGCTTTCACGGTCAACCAGATCGTATCGCTGACCATCGATTTTTACCGACGTAATTACATCGAAGGCCTCTTTTTAAGTTCGGGGATTATGCGAAGCCCCGACGATACGATGGAACGGCTGGTCCGGACGGTGCAAATGCTTCGAAAGCAGGGTTTCAATGGATACATTCACTTAAAATGCGTCCCCCATGCCAGCAAACGCTTGATTCGGCAGGCCGGGCTCTACGCCGACCGTCTCAGCGTTAACATCGAACTGCCCTCCGAAGAAAGCTTGAAATTGTTGACCCGGGAGAAAACGTACGCTTCCGTACTCGAGCCCATGGGAGTCATCCGTGAGACCATCGCCGAAACTCGAGAAAATCGCAGGCGGTTTCGGCACGTGCCCCAGTTTGCCTCGGCCGGCCAAAGCACCCAGCTGATCGTCGGGGCCAGCCCGGAATCGGATTACCATATATTAGATTTAGCCAACCGTCTCTACCATCACCAGGCCCTCAAGCGCGTGTATTACTCTGCCTATGTGCCGGTAGGGGATCTGAAGACGTCGCTGCAGAAGATCGCTGAACCGCCGTTACAGCGTGAAAACCGGCTTTATCAAGCTGACTGGTTGATTCGATTGTACGGATTTTCCATCGATGATGTGGTTAGCAGCAAAAAACCATTCCTGGATTTGAAGCTAGATCCAAAGCAAGCTTTCGCCCTGCGACAGCCGTCGCTGTTTCCAATCGACATCAATACTGCCGACCGCGAAATGATCCTCAGAGTACCTGGTATTGGCCTTAAATCAGCCGATCGGATTGTGAGACTGCGGCGCAAGGGGCGCTTGCGGTTTGAGCACCTAAAGCAACTCGGGGTTGTTGTCTCACGGGCACAACCCTACATCCGGTGCGATGGATTGCCGTCCACCCAATGGGCTGGAATAGATCCGCAGCCCAGATCTTCTGCTGCCAAACAGCCCGAAGAAACCAGTACCGGGTCGATCAGTAAAACGCCTTTGGTCTTTGAAACCGACGGGACATTTGAGGGTTTGTTGACGGCCATATTTGAGGCTTATGCCGGAAAATCGCCTCCGGATGACATTGAACCTGCAGGTAGAGATCAATTAAGGCTTTTTGAACGACGAATCTCGATTGCGACTGACTCCGGAAAATCGGACCGTGTTTGGAAAGGTCTAAAAAAGTACCTGGGATCGAAACGCCGCCAAAGGCTTTTTGAAGCCTACCTGTCAGGCTGCCCCGGTGTGGAAACAATGATTTTCCGATGCGTTTGGGATACAATATCGAACGGTGGCAGTTGTAAGACCAAAACAAATCTGACTTCTCACATACAAATTGAAAACCTCTCGCAGAAAGTGCGCCGCGAGGCGCATCGGATGAAGGGGTTTATTCGATTTCAACAAACCGGAGAAGATCAGTATTTCGCTCTGATCGCCCCCCAATATGATGTGCTATCGCTGATTCGACGGCATTTCCAATCGCGTTTCGCCGACCAGAGGTGGATAATCTACGATCGACTAAGAAACTATGGTTTATGCTACGATCGTGACCATGTGCGCGAGTTGCGTTTGGATCCTGCCGAACTGAAAGCGTTTGGTAACGAGGACATCGCCAATGAGCAATTTTGTCAAACGCTATGGAAACGCTACTATGACGCTGTCAACATTCGGCATCGCAACAACCCGAGATTGCACGTGAAACAGCTGCCTCGCCGCTTTTGGCAATATCTGCCGGAAAAGAAAAACTGAACCTCAACCTTGCAACTAATTCGTGAGCTATCTGGATTTAAATCCCAACCAATTAAAGTAACCAATAAAAAAGTCTATTTTTTGTTTATATTTTATATAATTTTTGTTGACATATTGTTAGGCAACCTTATTATTAAGTTAGCAAGGAATATTTCTATTCCGATCGCTATTCAACCCTAATTAAAGGAGCAAATAATGAAAAATTTAATCATAATATTTTCTGCAATCCTACTGCTGATTGCTGGTTCAATTAGCGCCTCAATAGCTGGTCACCACTATCATGGCTGCGGCGGCATGCGTGACATGACCGAAATGGACAAAAATGAAGACGGTGAGATCACTTTGGATGAGTTCAGCGCGCGTCAGATGGAAAAGCAGAAAAATGCATTTGACATGCTGGATATGGACAATAATGGCGTAATCGATAGTGCAGAGTATGAGAAATTTATGGAAGTGCATGGGTACGATATGTCATCGAGAAGTTAATTGAGTTTAACATATTAGCCATTATCAATGTTTGCGGGTGGGCATTTAGTTTGGATATTAAATATCTGAGTGTCCACCTTATTCATCTCTCCGTTATTGAAATCACAACCATAAAAGTTCCGCAAAAAGACAGGAAATTTACCAATCCACCAATCCACCCAGATTCTTCTAAAAAACTAAATTCATAAGACATCAGCATCGTTTATATTTAATTAAATTTTGTGTGTTCTCCCGGTAACGGTAGAATCATTTCAATTCTCACCGGCTGAGACGGTGGCTTATGAATTGAGTCAATGTGGTTTTCATAACCAGCAAGGTCATGCCTTGACGATTGAGTTATTTAACAGGGTAAATAGTTTGATGATTGAGAAAAAACCTCGCTATTGAGCATCAGCGAGGTTTTTTTGCAAACGATAGACGTTGAAATCAACGCAGATGTGTCTGAGTTATTTTGAAGCTGTAGCAGAAATACAGTCTATTTGCGGCCTCATTATTTGTTCAAGATTGGGATCAGCGGCATCAAGCCTGTCACTGGTCGGCATTAATGCTGCCTCGATGGCGTCATCGATGCGCTCGGCTAAAACGAACGTCATGGCGTTGCGCACCTCGGCAGGCACATCTTTCAGGTCTTTCTCATTGCGTTTCGGCAGTATCACCGTGTCCAACCCGGCCCGGTGGGCCGCCAGGATCTTCATTTTAATGCCGCCTACCGGAAGCACCCGCCCGCGCAGGGTCACCTCACCGGTCATGCCGACATTACCGCGCACAATCCGGTTGCTGTATAGGCTGGCTTGTGCCAGAACCATTGCGATACCCGCCGACGGTCCGTCTTTGGGGATCGCGCCGGCCGGTACATGCAAGTGCACGTCCGTATCCTTGAAGGCTTTGGGTTTAATTTCCAGGTTTTTAGACTTTGAGAGAACCCAGCTATGGGCGATACGGGCGCTTTCTTTCATCACATCACCGAGCTTAACGGTGACCGTTAGTTTTCAATTTCCCTCCATACGAGTGGCCACGACAAACAGAATCTCACCGCCGACACTGGAAACCGACACACCGTTAGAAATTCCCCGCACAT
>JARFPZ010000141.1 GCA_029288035.1 Desulfosarcina sp. | reverse complement strand
CTGCACCCAGCCGGGTGACCGCCATTCGCTCCCATGGCGCCACCGTGGAGGTTACCGATCTAAACTACGATGACGCCGTCCGCCTGGCGTGCCGCAAAGCCGAGGAAAACGATTGGTACGTAGTTCAGGATACGGCCTGGGGGGGATATACCGAGGTGCCCCTTTGGATCATGCAGGGATACCTGACCATGTGTTCAGAAACCGTCGATCAGCTGCGGGCCGAAGATGCTTATCCGACCCATATTTTTGTGCAGGCCGGCGTGGGCGCCCTGGCCGGGGCTGTGGTGGGTTACCTTGCCCAGGTATATCAGGAGCCGCCGCCCAAGTTCATTATCATGGAGCCAAACAACGCGGCCTGTATCTTCGCTTCGGTCGCTGCGGGTGATGGCCGGCCCCACGCAGTTACAGGCGATCTGGACACCATCATGGTCGGCCTTGCCTGCGGAGAGCCCAATCCCCTATCCTGGGAAATTTTACGCGACATTCCCAGTGGCTACGTGAGTTGCGACAACTTCACAGCCGCCAACGGTATGCGGATCCTGGCCAATCCGGTGGGTGGAGACGCTTCGGTGGAGGGGGGGGAATCCGGCGCCGTCGGCATCGGTTTAATGGATCTGCTGGCCAACAACACTGAATTTCAGGCCCTCAAAGACGAACTGGAGATAGGTCGCGATTCCACCCTGCTTTGCTTTAATACCGAAGGTGCCACCGATCCGCTCAACTACAAGGAAATCATCTGGCACGGCAAATATCCGTCCGTTGGTTAATTTTGCTTTGTCACTTTGTCAAAGCAAAATAGTTCAATCGAATTTTAAAATAATATAATTCAATTGAGAAAATGGGCTAAAGTTTTAAATGAACTAATTTGAGCTAAAATTCTGGTATTCTGTTAATTTTATAAATAAATAGAGCGAAGCGATTCCCTGATTTAAGTCATTTTAGACAATTTAGGTCACAAGGCATTTGTTAGTTCCGCTTTACTTTGTTTCTCTGCGCCTTGGTGGCCATTTTTCCGGTATATCCGGGATTGGAGGATTTCACCCATGCCACCATTAGACTTTGCCAAGATAAATAAGATGGCCGACAGTTACAAACCCGAGATGACCCGATTTCTGCGCGACATGATCCGCTTACCCAGCGAAAGCTGCCAGGAAAAGGCGGTGGTTGAACGGATCAAAGCGGAAATGGAGAAGGTCGGATTCGATAAAACGGAAATCGATCCCATGGGCAATGTCCTGGGCACCATCGGCAACGGCAAGCATTTGATCGCCATGGATGCTCACATCGACACCGTCGGTGTGGGCAACCAGGACAATTGGAAATTCGATCCATACGAAGGCTACGAGGACGATGAGGTCATCGGCGGCCGCGGCGCCTCAGACCAGGAGGGCGGGATGGCTTCCATGGTCTACGCCGGCAAGATTATCAAGGATCTGGGATTGGAGAGCGACTACACCCTGGTGGTGGTCGGGACCGTTCAGGAGGAGGATTGCGATGGGTTGTGCTGGCAGTACATTATCAAGGAATCGGGACTGACACCGGAGTTCGTCGTTTCCACCGAGCCCACCGACGGCGGCATTTACAGGGGCCAGCGCGGCCGCATGGAGATCAAGGTGGCGGTCAAGGGCGTCAGCTCCCACGGTTCAGCACCCGAGCGCGGCGACAATGCCATTTTCAAGATGGGACGTATCCTGGGAGAATTGGAAGCGCTGCATGGGCGCCTGAAAACCGATGATTTCTTAGGCAAGGGCTCTCTGACCGTCTCGGAAATTTTCTACACCTCACCCTCCCGCTGTGCAGTGGCGGATGGCTGCACCATCTCCATCGATCGTCGTCTGACCGCCGGTGAGGACAAGGAGCTCGCGCTGCAGCAAATCAGAGACCTCCCGGCGGCCAAAGCCGCCAATGCCCAAGTATCCATGTACCAATACGATAAACCCTCGTACACAGGTCTAGTTTATCCCACCGACTGTTATTTTCCGTCTTGGGTGATTCCTGAGGACCACGGAGCGACCCAATCGGCCGTGGAGACCTACAAATCCTTGTTCGACGAAGAACCCCGGGTGAACAAATGGACCTTTTCTACCAACGGCGTCGCCATTATGGGCATGTTCGGCATCCCCTGCGTGGGCTTCGGTCCGGGTAAGGAGGCTGAAGCCCATGCCCCCAACGAAAAGACCTGGAAGGCCGATCTGGTGCGTTGTGCCGCCTTTTACGCAGCCTTGCCGCATGTATACTTGGAGAGGGGATAAACCATGAATGAAAAACTTGCTTTTATCGCCATCGGGGGCAACTCGCTGATCAAGAGCAAGGAACTGCAGACCGTCGAAGATCAGCATACGGCCATTCAGGAGACGGTCCGACATGTGGCCGATTTGATCGAACAGAAATATCAGGTGCTGATCTCTCACGGCAACGGTCCCCAGGTGGGTTTTATCATGCGCCGTTCCGAAGTGGCCCGACGGGTGACCGGTCTGCACCTGGTTCCGCTGGTCAACGTCGTCGCCGATACCCAGGGCTCCATTGGCTATCAGATTCAGCAGTCTTTGAACAACGAGCTGGCCGGCCGCAATATCGCGGGGCAGTGTGTCACGGTGGTTACCCAGGTCGTGGTGGACAGGGACGATTCCGGCTTTAAAAATCCGGCCAAGCCGGTGGGAGAATTCTTCGACGCCGATCAATTAGCAGAAATTCGCCGGGAGTATCCGGACTGGACCCTGGTCGAAGATGCGGGCCGCGGTTTTCGCCGGGTGGTGCCGTCTCCGGAACCCCGCGAGGTAATTGAAAAGCCGGTAATCGAATCATTGCTCGACAGCGGCTACCATGTCGTCACCGTGGGCGGCGGCGGCATTCCGGTGGTTCGGACCGACAAGGGGTTGGAAGGGGTCGATGCCGTGATCGACAAGGATCTGGCCTCAAGCCTGCTGGCCGGCCAGTTGAATGCCGGTCTGCTCATCATTTCAACGGCGGTGGAGCAGGTCGCCCTGAAATTCGGTGAGCCCGATGAGAAGCCCATTGGCGAAATGACCGTGGCCGAGGCGGAACATTACATTGCCCAGGGACACTTCGCCCCCGGCAGCATGCTGCCCAAGATTCAATCCGCCCTGCGTTTCTTAAAAAACGGGGGACAAGAAGTGATCATCACCGCCCCTGAATTCATCAAAGAGGCGGTGACCAAAGGCCGCGGCACCCACATTGTGCCGTAGTAGAAGACAGATGACAGAAGACGGAAAGCAGAGGTCAGCCTATCCGCTAGCCTGAAAATCGGCCAGTTAAATCGAGAAATAGACTTCGACCTTTTGGAGCTTATAAAAAACGAACGAATGTCGAATACCGAAGATCGAATTACGGATTTCTTTCTATTTTTTTTAAAAAACCAGAGCGAAGCCTCCGGCTCGTAGGGGTATTAGTGCCTACGCCTCGGAGAGCGACATCCACCATTCGTCAATCGTCGTTCGTCAATCGTCATTCTAAAGGAGGCCCCACCATGGACACCATTAGAATCAGAGAGCTGATTAAGCAATTGGCCAAACTTGACTATCAAAATATGTACCTCGACGATTTTTTACTGACCTGGGAAAAGAGTGACGACGAAGTGCGGGCTACATTCCTGGTGGCCCAGATCCTGCGGGGTTTGCGTCAGAAAAACATCTCCAGCCGCATCTTCGACAGCGGCCTGGGGATTTCTCTTTTCCGCGACCAATCCACCCGCACACGCTTCAGTTTTGCCAGTGCTTGCAACCTGTTAGGCTTGGAAGTTCAGGATTTGGATGAAGGCAAGTCCCAGGTCGCCCATGGCGAAACCGTGCGCGAGACCGCCAATATGATCTCTTTTATGGCCGATGTGATCGGCATCCGCGACGATATGTACATCGGCAAGGGCAATGCGTATATGCGTGAAGTATCCGAGGCTGTAAAACAAGGCTTTCTGGAGGGTGTCCTCGAGCAGCGCCCTACCCTGGTCAATTTGCAATGCGACATCGACCATCCCACCCAATCCATGTCCGATATGTTGCACCTGTTCAACACCTTTGGCGGGGTGGGAAATCTCACCGGCAAAAAGATCGCCATGACCTGGGCCTACAGTCCCTCTTACGGCAAGCCGCTCTCCGTGCCCCAGGGGATTATCGGATTGATGACCCGCTTCGGTATGGAGGTGGTTCTGGCCCATCCCGCAGGGTACGAGGTCATGCCCGCTGTGGAGGAGGTCGCCCGGCGCAACGCGGCCCGAGGCGGCGGCAGTTTTATCAAGACCAACTCCATGGCCGAAGCCTTTGAGGACGCCCATATCGTTTATCCCAAGAGCTGGGCTCCTTTCGCCGCCATGGAGAAGCGCACCAACCTATACGGTGAGGGGGACCACGACGGCATCGGTGCTTTGGAAAAAGAATTGCTAGCCCAGAACGCCAACCACAAAGATTGGCAGTGTACCGAAAAATTGATGGCATCGACCCATGAGGCCAGTGCCCTGTATATGCATTGCTTGCCCGCCGACATCACGGGCGTCAGCTGTTCCGAGGGCGAGGTCGAGGCCAGCGTCTTCGACCGCTACCGGGTGCCCATGTACC
>JARFPZ010000114.1 GCA_029288035.1 Desulfosarcina sp. | reverse complement strand
TGCTTCAGCGATGTCTTCGATAATTTGAGCTTTCGTGAGGGTACCGGTTTTGGGCATGGTGGGGACCTCCTTTCAGATGGAGTGCTCAGATTAAAGGTAAGAGATTGAACTGTCAATAAAAAATTTAAATTTTCATCACCTTAAACCCCACCGCATATGAGCACCCGAAACGGTTCCCTGTCGCTGAGGCACTATTTCGCAGAAAGGCCTCCGGATCGAAATCACCCGAAAGGTTTTCGATATAGGCCTTATGGGCTTTTAAAGAGGCGATGCCTTTGTCCAGATAATCGGTGACATCAACGGCATGGTCAGCCTGGGGTGACCCAAAAATGCAGACCGTCTTGACTCCGCCCCAGGGTTGAAGGCCTTCCCGGAGCAATTCCGGGAATATCCAGCGATTGGCGGCATCCCGGGCAGCGTCCAGCACCGCCAGGCCCACCCAGCGGTGATCGGCCATATTAAGCTCAGGGCCGCCAAAGGTAAGCTGAAAATTCAGCGTCACCAGCAAATTCGGGCGATGTCTTCTAATAGCCCGGGCAATATCCCGACGGAGCGGCAACCCGTATTCGATGACCCCGTCCTGGTAGTCCAGAAACTCGACAGTGTCAACTCCCACCAGACGCGCGCTGGTCCTTTCTTCTTCTTCCCGAAGCGGCCCCGTCTCTTCCGGCGGCATGCTGTCAATGCCCGCTTCCCCCCGCGATACCATCAGATAGCCGACCTGCTTGCCTTGGGCGGTCCAGCGCGCCACGGCGCTGGCTGCCCCGTACTCGAGATCATCCGGGTGAGCCACCACGGCCAGCGCCCTTTCCCAGTTTTCATCCAAGGGTTTCAAACCTTGTTCTATAGCCATCGTTCACCTCCTGCTGCCAATATATGTAGGTACGCCATTCTTCCATGCAGATTATGAAAAAAAAACCATTTTTGAGAGTCCAATCCCGGACAAGCGGGAATTGAATATTGACAATTGAAGATTGAAGATTTGTTGTATCGCTCTCCGAGGCGTAGGCGTACAACCCCTGCGAGCCGGAGGCTTCGCTCTGTCTTTTCAATTTAAATCGATAGATCCTGAAACCTGAACGCCGACACCTGGTGAAACCTTCATTTTCTGACAAAATGTTGCCAGATAAGACTCGATTAGCGCCTCAGTCTCCACAGATAGCTGCTTATTTAACCGTAAAGCTGACGTCCGGCGTATCCTGAAATTGCCTGGAGCCATCCCACCAGATGCGAGCCCTGACTGAATGGATGCCTCGCTGCAACCGCCACAAATATTCACCGTTGGTGGAGGTGGCCACCGGCCAGTCATCGACATACCAATCAACCGGTGTGCGTTGCGGCAGGTTGGCCAGCCTGAAAACAAATGCCTCCTGATCATCCGGCATACGAGGATCCATGGCCAGCTGCATACCTTGGGTGGGATACCGCAGGTAAACCGGCTTTAGCTCCTTGGTCGGCGCTGCGATTGTTTTGGGTTCGGTTCCGGGCACGAACCATTCACTGAGACTGGCGCAATGCCCGTCGGCCTGCAAACCTGTTTGCCTGCAAATCTCGGTTTTTACCAGCCGCGGACTGAGATACAGCGGGCGTGAATTCTGATGGCGATTGAGTTCCGCCAGAACGGAACGTAAGACCAGGGTCGCTCCGTTGGCGCCGGTGATACCGTCTGTGGCGAGATGATCCAGATTGCCGATCCAGACACCCACCGTGAAACGGTGATTGAAACCCAGGGCCCAGGCATCCCGGTAATCACTAAAAGTCCCTGTTTTAACAGCTGTTTGGATGGGAAACCGCAACAAGCTGCCGTTGCCGAATTCCAGCCGCCGGGCGGTTGGGTCCGACAGGATGTTACCGATCAGCGATGCCGTTTCAGCAGAAAATACCCTGCGGGTTTCTTCCCGGCGGGACACATCAGTCAATAAATATTTCAAAGGACGATAGATTCCCTGCCGGGCTAAAACGGTATAGGCTTGCACAAGTTCCAGCAGGGTGATCTCGCCGTTTCCCAGCGCCAATCCATCACCATAATAATCCGGATGCTGTTGCAGACTTTGAACACCCAATTCTTGCAGACAAGCCAGAAGTGCATCGACACCCACGAACTGGGCGGCCCGCAAGGCAGGGATGTTCAAAGAATTACCGAGGGCCTGCCGCACCCTCAGCATTCCGTAGTGGATGCGGCTGTAGTTCTGATACGCATGCAATCCGCGACCAACGGACTCGGATAGCGGGGAATCATCCACCAGGGTAGCCGCTGTCCAGCCTTTTTCCAATGCCAGGGCATATAAAAATGGTTTCAGGGTAGAACCCGGCTGACGCGGCGTCGTGACCGCATCGATCCAGCTGGGCGAAACCTCATCCAGGCAGGCACCACTGTTCACCCAGGCCAGAATCTCATGTCGCTGATCGAGGACCCCAAATTCGAGTAGCCGATCCGCGAGCTGTTCGATCGATTTGAAAAGCCTGTCCGGATTTCTACGCACATCCAAGCGCGAGGGTGCCCGCACCATTACCACCAGGGCCAGCATTTCTGCCGTACTTAAGGTATCGGGATCGCGATCAAAAAAAAGGCGCGCGGCCTGCACCACCCCCCGTCGTCGGCCGGCATAGGGCACTTGATTGAGATAAAATTCGAAAATTTCGTTTTTAGAAAATTCTTTTTCAAGACGACCGGCCTCGATACCTTCCAGCCAGCGGGACCAGAGGGTGCGTGGTCGCGGGTGCCACATTCGGATCACCTGTTCGCTGATGGTGCTGGCACCGCGGATCGAATCCAGCACCTTGATGTTCTGATATATCGCGTGCAAGCGCGCTGCCCAGTCTACCCCCTTGTGGCGGTAAAAGCGCTGATCCTCGGAGACCACAAAGGCCTGCTGCAAAAACTGCGGAATATCATGCAGGGGAATATGGTCATGAAGGTTCCACCGGTTCTGGTAGGTCACGGTCAAGGGCTGATAGTTTCTGTCTGTGACCTGAACCTTGCGCACAAAGAAACCATCCGTCGAGAGGAAGGTCGGCAGTGCGAGGAGGTCGGCGTTGGTTTTCCAAACTAGGCCCCCAGCAATCAATGCAACCGTTGACAACAGCACCGCAGCCAAACTTTTGCTTAAGGTAAGTTTCATATTCACGTTTATTTAATTGATTGAGTTAATTGAATTGACTGGGTTGATTGGATTATTTAATCAACCCTTCAACATAGTCAACTTAATCAACCAGTTACTATAACACGCTGCGCTATGCCCCATGCCCTAAACGCCCTGCTCTATGTGCTTTACGTCCTGCTTTCCGTTCTCTGTCATCTGACTTCTATCATCTGTATTCTGATTTCTGACATCCCTCATCTGCTCACCTTCAACTCTGCCACCACCCCCTTGCCAAACACATCCGGATCATACATCTCTTCAGCATAAATCGGCATCACAACAAACTCACCCGGGGCGATGGCCTGGGCCGTGTAGGACAGGTGGTAGTTGCCGGCCGGCAAGTATTCGGAGTAAAATCGTGCGGCATTGTGGCGCAGTTCCTGATGATAAAAGCTCCAGCGCGAAACCCCATAGGACGACCAGTCGCTATAACGAAACCACCACGACCCTCCGGCATGCTTGAAGTCGCCTTTATCGGCATCCACCGTCGAAGCCGTCGCCAGATCCCGATTGA
>JARFPZ010000535.1 GCA_029288035.1 Desulfosarcina sp. | reverse complement strand
AGGGAGGCGACGTGCTGTTTCACATCATTTTCAATGCCTACCGGCAAGCACTTGAGTTCGAACTGCCGCCTGCAGCGATCGCCCCCCAAGCTGAGTGGCGACGAATTATCGATACCTATCTCGAATCGCCCAAAGATATTTGCAACATGCTGGAGGCCCCTTCGGTCGGTCGTCAATCATATCTCGTTCAGCCCCACTCGGTGGTGTTGCTGGCCAGAGATTTACAGCTGTCGTAAATCAGCGACCACCAAGATGGGGGTATGAGGATGGCCCCTGGAAGCGGCCCAGGCCAGCTCTACTGGTGGCCGCTGATTTTTAAAAAGAATTTTCCGATCTCTGTTTTATCGGATCTGTCGGTTTTGATGACTACTTGACCGATTCATCATTGGGAATATCTTGTTCGCTTCAGTTGGATTTGGTGCTGGTTGTTCGGCTGGCGTATACCAATTAACCGTAACAACTAAGCAAAAATTCTTTTTTATCTCAATTCATAAGCCGCCGGCATCGATCAGGTTTGTACCATGAGGCATGCCCTCGCGGTAACGGTAGAACCTTTTAAATTCTCACCGGCAAGCCGGTGGCTTATGAATTGAGTCATGATCAGAAAACACAGCTTCGAAGTTTTCCACAGTGGGATTATAAAACCCCGATTATATGAGTCCGACTTTTGGAGTGTTGGAATATTGAAGCCTCGGATTAAAATGCAAAATAATCTGCCCAGTTTAAAAGACAGACGCAGCGGTCTTTTGCTTCATCTATCTTCTCTGCCCGGCCCATATTATTGCGGCGACCTGGGGAAGACAGCCTTTAAATTCGCAGATTTTCTTAGTGCCGGCGGACAAAGCTGGTGGCAAATGCTTCCGGTTAACCCCATCGGCCTTGGAAATTCCCCTTATACCACGACGTGTTCTTTCGCCGGAGAACCCTTGTATATTGACTTGGAGAGTCTGGTAAAAGATGGCCTTTTAAGAAAATCAGAGATTGTAACGCCTCAAACCGTCTCCCCCAACCGGATCTATTATCAGAAAGCGCGCCGTTATCGTGAACCCAGGCTGAAGACAGCATTTGAGCGTTTTACGGCCGGCAACGGGGATTTGGAATCCTCCCAATTTAATCAATTCCGATCCGAACACAAATACTGGCTGGAAGACTTTGCCTTATTTTGCGTCCTTGCCAAAAAATATAAAACCCGCCATTGGCAAAATTGGCCTTCGGATACGCGTCGACGCAAAAAGACAGCGTTAGCAGAGGTTCGCAGTGCATTCAAAAAAGAATTGGATTTTATCGAATTCCTGCAATTTAAATTCTTCACCCAATGGTCTCGTTTAAAAACCTATCTCAACGCACTGAATATCGGACTGATTGGTGATATCCCTTTTTTTGTCGGCCACCAGAGCTCGGATGTGTGGGCCAAGCAGAAATACTTTCGCCTTCAACGTGATGGTTCTTTGAAATATGTTGCCGGGGTTCCGCCGGATTACTATTGCCCAGCGGGGCAATTTTGGGGGAACCCGCTCTACAAGTGGCCCGCGCTGCAAAAGGATGGATTTAATTGGTGGATCGAACGACTTAGACATATCACCACCCTATTCGATGTCGTCCGCCTGGATCACTTTATTGGCTTTTATCGCTACTGGGAAATCAAAGCGGAAACACGCTCTGCGCGAAAGGGTCGATTCCGCAAGACCCCCGGACGTGAATTATTTCAGGCAATCAAAAGCACTCTCGGAACATTGCCTTTTATCGCCGAAGATTTAGGAACCGTGGTTCCCGAAGTCTATGCCCTGCGGGATGAATTTGGTCTGCCGGGTATGCGGATTTTGCAGTTTGGATTCGGCAATGAAGCCTCGGCTCCTTACCATCTTCCATATAGCTATATCCCCAATTCCGTTGTCTATACGGGCACCCATGACAATAACACCGTCGTGGGCTGGTATGGTGACGCACTAAAGGATGGCAAAGAGAAAATAAGGAAATATAATTTTAACTTATGCCAAGACTATATCGGTGCTGAGCAAGCCACCTTCCACTGGGCGATGATTCGTGAGACCATGAAAAGCGTCGCCAATCTTTCTATTTTTCCGATGCAGGATATTCTCGGTTTAAATGAGAAAGCAAGAATGAATATTCCCGGAGAGGCTGCTGGAAACTGGCAATGGCGCCTGGAAGATAAAAGCCTCACAAAAAAATTGATCAAGAGATTGAGAAAAGAAACCCAAACCTCTAACCGGTTGCCTTGACCGGTTTGTAATCATCTTAATTCCTTTAAACTGAAATCAGAAAAAAAGATCATCTCGATTATTGGTTTGAACATGATAACCCAATGACCGAGCGTTATTAACCTGCCCTCAAATAGTCTCCTAAAAAAACCGCTGAATATTCCCTTTGAAGCTTTGGCAAACAAATTTTGTCATCCACGTTACCACTAACGACATCCTCTGGGGGTCAGAGCCAATCTCAACTTTTTAACCATTTGAATTATAAATAAAAATTAATTTATACTAGGTTTCGGTATAGTTCTTGCTTTGTTTTTTTGGTTTAGGAAGATGATTATTTGGCAAAATATAGCAACACCGAATGCTGGGGGTATTTTTGTCATGAAAACAAAAAAGAAAGAAAATGAACAACGGCGGCCGATGATCATATTTGCTGATGATGATGCAATTTGCCTGGATGTTGGAATGAGAATGCTTCAGAAATTGGGTTACATTGTATTGGATGCAAAAGATGGCAAAGAGGCGATTGAAGTTTTTCTCAATAATCAAGATAAAGTGGACCTTGTCATTTTAGATATGAAAATGCCATATAATGGGCGTACCGCATTTTCCCAATTGCGGAAGATTAATGCCAACGTGAAGGTTATTATCGCCAGCGGATATGCCGAAGACCAGCAGATCAGGGAAATCATGGAAAAAGGTTGCAGTGGTTTCATCCAAAAGCCGTTTAGTATAGATGTACTATCCCATAAAATAATGAATGCCTTAAAAGGTTAGACCATTAGCATTTTTTTAGAAAGAGCGTTTATTCATCTGTCTCTAATTATTTAAGCGGCTCCAGAATATTCCTGGAACCGCTTTTTTTTTATTCAAACTAGCTGCCAACCAAGTCCGGCTTCGGCACCATCATAGCAATTTATGCTTATTCTATGTTTGCGCCGACAACAGCGGCCATCTGCATCATGTTGATCGTCTGGCCCTCTTTCAGCTTTGTAAGGTCGGTGACCTTGCCTGATTTGCTCTTGGATTTTGTGTTTTTGAAGATCGGAAGCAGACCAGCATCAGCCACAATGAACTTGCCAGCATTCTCCGGCTTTCCATTTTCAGTCCTTGTCTGAAGTTTATTCGCTTTAATGTAGTCCCAAAGTTTTTTGGTAATCTCTGTTCTGGGAAGTTCTTTTGCGCCAAGAAGCGCTGCCAACTCATTTTTCAACTTTACCGGTTTCATCAATCCTTTTGCTTCTGCCATTTTTAGCTCCTTTATGTTTAGATTTATTAGATTCATTATGGCCCACTATTTATATCATCTCATTAACAAATCCTTGTATTATTGAAAATTGTTGTATAATCAAACTGGAAAAAATATTTCTTCAAGGGCGATTACAATGAATAGTTACATTTCACTGATAATCATTGCTGTCATTGGTGGCGTAACAGTTGCGCTTCAGGGCCAGTTTATGGGGTTGATCGATAAAGGCATCGGCACCAGAGAAAGTGTTTTCATTACCTATGTAAGTGGCGGTATATTGGCCGGAGTCGTCATGTTAGCATCACGCGGAGGAAATCTACGGTCGTGGCAGGAAGTCCCCTGGTATGCTTTGAGTGCCGGAGTCTTAGGTTTGGTAATTGTGACAACAATTAGCTATACAGTACCCCGGCTGGGGCTGTCAAGAGCGTTTACAATTATCGTTGCCTCCCAGTTTCTTACCGCCGCACTGCTGGATCATTTTGGGTTACTGGGAGCTGTGATGCGGCCATTAGATTTATCCCGGATATTAGGATTTGGCGTCCTTATTTTGGGAGTTTGGTTAATCATGAAATGAAAACAAAGCCGATCATCATGTGCATTTATTCACAGCGTACTTCCGGACTCTTTTGCCGGGAACCCTGCATGTGGAGTCGAAGCCCGATGGGCGGAGTCCCAAACTTCGAACCGTTTTCCCCTGGTCTTAGGATGTCACTTAATATCTTAGCCCTCCTGCTCCTTTAATGGATTATTGGGGTGGGTCCGCCAATCTGCGTGTTCGGGGTTTACCTCCAGTCCGGTACGGGGATCGACGCCTTCGGTCATGGGCTTCATGGTAATGCAGTTTTCGATGGGACAGACACCGACACACAGGTTGCAAACGACACATTCTTCGTCTTTAACGACAAACTTGCGCTCGCCGTCGACGGTATGGGTAATTGCCTGGTGGGAGGTGTCTTCACAGGCAATATGACACTTGCCGCATTTGATGCACAGATCCTGGTCGATGGTGGCTTTCTCGATATAGTTCAAATTCAGGTATTTCCAATCTGTCACCGACGGCACGGCCTTGCCGACCAGGTCATGAACCGATGCCATCCCTTTTTCATCTAAAAAATTGTTCAAGCCGCCGATGCCTGAAATAGGGATATCATGGGTCTCCGCTGTGCGGGCAATCTCGGCCACCATATTCAGCGCAATGGGCTTGACCGCTTCGCCGCAATAACCGCCATGGGTACCCATGCCGTCGGTGGTGGGGTACATGGTCAGCGAATCGCAGTCAACGCGCATGATCGAGTTAATCGTATTGATCAGGGAAACGGCGTCAGCGCCGCCCGCTTTGGCGGCTTTGGCCGGATGAAGAATATGGGTGATATTGGGAGTTAACTTGTCGATTACCGGAATCGAGGCGTGCTTTTTACACCATTCCGCGGCCATCTGGACATACTCCGGCACTTGCCCGACAGCGGCTCCCATCCCTCTTTCAGACATCCCGTGGGGGCAGCCGAAATTGAGCTCAAAAGCATCCGTCCCGGTGTCTTCGATCATGGGAACATATTTGGCCCAGGAGGCCTCGTTCATCGGCAGCATCACCGAAGCGATCAGCGGCCGGTCCGGCCAATCCCGCTTGATCTGGGTCATCTCCTTCAGGTTGGTCTGCAGCGGCCGGTCTGTAATCAGCTCGATATTGTTAAAACCAATTACCTGGCGCTCATTGCCGTGTAACACAGCATACCTGGGACCGTTGACATTGCCGATATGGGGATCCTCTCCCAGGGTTTTCCAGACAACCCCGCCCCACCCCGCTTCGAAAGCACGATGGACGTTGTAATCCTTGTCTGACGGCGGGCCGGATGCGATCCAGAAGGGATTGGGTGATGTCATCCCAATAAAATTTGTTTCTAAATTAGCCATTAGTTTTCCTCAGCCTTATGATATTAATTGAAGGCAGTCGTGAATCGACCGGGCCGCCAATTTACCGTCCTGGACGGCGCAGACGGTTAAATCCTCGCCGCCGGCCACGCAGTCACCGCCGGCCCATACATTATCGAGCGAGGTCTTGCGTTCATCGTCGACGACAATTCGCCCCATTTCAATGGCAAGGCTGCCGGCGGTGTCGACAAGCTGCTCAACCACAAGGGTTTGACCGATCGCCTTAAAAATCATATCGGCTTCCAGTTGAAAGATTTTTCCGGTTTTCAAGGGTTTGCCGTCCGCATCGATGTCCGTCATGTCAAATTCGACACCGGTCACCTGACCGTCTTTGCTCAAGATCCGTTTGGGGCTGGCGCAGTATCGCAGTTTGACATCATTGATCTGGGCATAGTGTTGCTCGTATTCACTGGCCTTCATGTTCGTTCGATCCCGCCGGCTTTCTCATTTTTGTCAAAGACCGTCACCCTATGTCCGAATGACGACAGTCGGTGGGCACACGAAAGTCCTGCCGGCCCGGCGCCGATGACGGCAATCGTCTTGCCGGTGGAGGGCTTGCGCTCGAAAAAAGGCACTTTTTTTCGATGACGTCGTCGGTTGCGTACCGCTGCAGTAACCCGATCGCGACCGGTTTGTTTTCGTGGCTGTTGCGAACACACGCTTCTTCGCACAACTCTTCGGTCGGGCACACGCGGGCACACATAGCGCCCATAATGTTTTGCTCCAGGATCTTGTGGGCCGAGCCTTTGACATTGCCGCATTGGATTCGTTTAATGAACTCCGGGATGTCGATATCGGTCGGGCAGGCCGTGGTGCAGGGGGCGTCGAAGCAATAATAGCATCGGCAGGCTTCGATGTAAGCCTGTGCGGCAGATAGGGGGGGATGCATATCAGAAAAATTTTTTATATCTCTTCTTCTGATAATCTGCCGGTCAGCTTGCCGGCAGACGGTTTTTTAGACGCATTCTTTGAATCAGACATATTCTATTCCTCAAGTCAAATTGGGCAAAACCCGCTTGATTTGGCCTAATTTCAGACCTGGTTAAATAGTTTACTGGTTGAATGGTTGATTAGGCAAATTATATACATAATTTCAAGATGTTGTGAATTTTTAAAACATGAAGTGTCCAATAATTTTACAAATATGGGATAAATCCATATTTACAACCACTTAACCAATCACCTAATCAACCAATCAACGATTTCACAAGTTGTTATTTAAAATTTCTGATAAGGTCCTAATCAAATTTAATATTGATGATTGAAGAGCCCTATTCCGCGCGCTGCACCGCCCGGGGCGCCTTGGCGCGGGACTGCTTTTGAACCGCATCGTAAAAAGACGCGTACGGCGGCCGGTTGACATAGTTGCCGGCGCCTTTTTCCACCTTCAACTCGCCCTCGGCATAGACCACTTTCCCATTGCTGATGGTGTGCGACGCACAGCCTTTGACCGTCATACCTTCAAAAATATTGAAGTCAACTTTTTGATGATGGGTTTTGGCAGAAATCGTTTTGGTGGCCTCCGGATCCCAAACGACCAGATCGGCATCCGCACCGACGCTGATGCTGCCTTTACGAGGATAAATATTGAATATCTGAGCGGCGTTGGCGGATGTCACCCGCACAAATTCACTCATGGTCAACCGTCCCGTGTTGACGCCGTGGTGCCAAAGAACTTCCATCCGGTTTTCCACCCCGCCGGTGCCGTTGGGAATTTTACGAAAATCGTCACGGCCCATGGCTTTTTGATCGTAACAAAAACAGCAATGGTCGGTTGCCGTGGTTTGTAAATTGCCAGACTGCAGGCCTTTCCACAAGGCCGCCTGGTGCTCCTGCGGCCGAAACGGCGGGCTCATGACGTAAGCGGCAGCACGACCCCAGTCGCTATCAAGGTAAACCGAATCATCGACCAGAAGGTGTCCGGCCAGCACTTCACCGAATACGCGCTGCCCTTCATTGCGGGCCCGCGTGACCGCTGCCAATGCCTGCCAGGCAGACACATGGACGATATAAACCGGCACATTCAAAACTTCAGCAATGCGAATGGCACGATTGGCGGCTTCCCCCTCGACTTCGGGTGGGCGGGAAAGAGGATGCCCTTAGGGTCCCGTAATGCCCCTGGAATATAGATAGTTTTGCAGGTGATACACCAGTTCGCCGTTTTCAGCGTGCACCGTCGGTACGGCCCCCAATTCCAGGGCACGCGAAAAGCTGTTGACCAGAATCTCGTCGTCAGCCATGATGGCCCCTTTGTAGGCCATGAAATGCTTGAAACTGTTGACGCCATGCTCCTTCACCAAAGTTCCCATGTCACGATGAACACTGTCGTCCCACCAGGTGACCGCTACGTGAAAGCTATAGTCTGCAACGGCTTTCTCGGCCCATTCGCGCCACTGATGATATGCCTCAATCAGATTTTGCTGGGGACCCGGGATCACGAAATCAATAATCATCGTCGTTCCGCCGGCCAGCCCGGCGGCGGTACCGCTAAAAAAATCTTCACTTGCCACGGTTCCCATAAACGGCAGCTGCATGTGGGTGTGCGGATCGATCCCGCCCGGCATGATATAGTGACCACCGGCATCGATTTCTTCACATTCGCCGGGTTTGTCGATCGTTTCAGCGATTTGCCGTATTTTTCCGTCAACACACAATACGTCGGTCCGCAAGGTTTGATCCGCCGTAACGACCGTGCCTCCTTTTATCAAAACGCTCATTATAACCTCTTTGCTTTCTATGATAGCTTCTGATGAGATGATCGCCGGATTGTAGCCGGTACAAATTATTATAAATTTTGCAGGTCTGATCGGAATAGACATTCAAACGATGGCACGCCCAATCCCTTTATTTCTTCAACCAGGCAGGCGTTAGAAAATGGATAATTCCATACTTTTTCAGTATAGTATTAGACCGCAGTGTCAAAAAGTCAACAGATCGCCAATCAGTTGTTGGAATCGCAAAAGTCAGCGGTGCCGGACCAACATAGCAACCCATTTCGAGGCTAAATACGAAATACGAACATATCCCGTCTAAAGAAGATAAAGAATCAGCGCCTCATCCTTCAAAAAAGTGCACGCCCAGTCAACAAAAACGTACATTTTAACCATCGCAGGAAATAGAACCACCGAAGAGGAGGTCCCTAGGTAATACCTACATCCGTTAAAGGGCTCAGCAATTGGTATATAGAGTTACGGAGATAAGCATTTTAAAACCATTGAACCCTGAAACCTGGAACCGGTCACTTTCGGTTTCAATAACCTTCCCGGGCTGCGTCAACGATGGCGCGCAGATTTTCAAGGGGAGTGGTCAGCGGAATGGCGCACTCCGGAGCGATGATGTGCACGCCGGCTTCAATCGCATAACGCGTCTGCTTGTATACATCTTCGGGTGTCCCTTGCAGCAAGACTTGAGGATTGTTTATATTTCCGACCAATGAGATCTCATCCCCAACGCGGCGCACAGCTTCCCGGGAGTCTACCTGCCACTCGAAGTGGTAACCGTCCACCCCCGAACTGGCAAAAAGTTCCAGGCGATCCGAGCAATTTCCGCAGACATGCAGGATGAGCGGTCCTCCCACTTGCGCTGTAATTTCTTGATGAATGGGTAGCAGGAGTTCCTTGTAATGATAAGGCCCCACCAGATTGCCCGTGGCATGGTCGGCCAATACGACAATGTCCGCACCGGCGCGAAATTGAGCGTTAATAAAGGCAATCGTCGCCGGCATCAGCTGCCGCAGCATTTTGATCACCTTGGCCTTTTCATCCATACCCAGTGTGAGCAGAAAATTTTGGGTGCCAGCCATGTGATAGGACAGGGTCCAGGGGCCCATGACCTTTCCGAGAATGGCCACCCGGCCTCCCACTTGCCGCCGTAACATGGAAATGGCATCAAGAACCACACGGCAGGAGGGTTTTTCGAGGAAATCGACCGGTATCACAATATCGTTAAAATCAGCGTTGGGAAACGCCTTCACGTCCGGCATTTTATCACGATCGCCCCAATCCACCGGCGCTCCCAAAGCGGCGGCTTCTTGGACCACGGAATACTCGGGCATGACCGTGTCAAAGCCAAGGACCTCCCATCCGGCCATGGCCAGATCGGCCATGGCCTCGGCATCGAGATGAGCCGTAGGAAATGACACGCCGGCCTTTTCCATAAGTCCGTGACAAGCAATGGAGGTCGGATTGCCAACCGGTGGTCGCTGACCTTGTCGGCCACCAAATACGGCAGACATCACCAGATTGTATGAACTAAGTTTCATTTTCGTTTATTCCTCCTGCAGATTTACCTGAGCGTGGCAATATTGGGAATCAGCGACCACCAGCAAAGCTGGGGGTATAGGGATGGCCCCTGGAAGGAGCCGCAGCCACCTTGCTAGTGGCCGCTGATTTTTACTATGAAAAAAAATTGTCTGTCAAATATTTTCTTGACAACAGATTTTGGCCATAATATAGGATATATATTATCTTATTAATCTTGTATTGAGGTAGCGCTCTTGCGCCTAACCCGAGCCGGTGAATATGCGGTCCGTAGCGTTTTATACCTTGCTTCCCAGGGACAAGGCGTGGTGTGCAATCGCAAAAAAATCGCCAACGCCATGGATATACCGACTCAATTTCTGGCTAAAATCGCCCAGCAGCTGGCCCATGCCGGGCTCATCGAGATCGTCCAGGGTTCAAAAGGCGGTTTGCGCTTGGTTAAGTCACCCGAAAAGGTCAGCTTGCTGGATGTTGTTGAGGCCGTCATCGGAGAGATATTCCTCAACGACTGCCTTTTAAAGCCGGAGTCTTGCAATCGTCACAATGCCTGCGCTGCCCATATGGTTTGGCAAAAAGCCAGAAAACAGCTCAGGGAAACGCTGCGAGACGCTACCTTCGATAAATTGTTGCAGGAAAACCGTTGTTACAATCCGATTGAAATTCAGGCAGATGGATAGCATCTCGGATGATTGAAACCGTGTCTGGGAAAAATAATTCTATAACTCATTGAGTTCGGAAAGGAGCTTGGAGATGGATGTGTTATTTCTCTCGCGTTTGCAATTTGCAGCCGCTACCATGTTTCATTTTTTATTTGTACCCTTAACGCTGGGGCTGTCCGTCCTGGTTGCAATTATGGAGACCAAATATGCTCGAACCGGTGACGAAACCTATCTGAAAATGACCAAGTTTTGGGGCAAGCTCTTCTTGATTAACTTTGCGGTAGGGGTCGTGACCGGTATCACCCTGGAGTTTCAATTCGGTACCAACTGGTCGCGGTATTCCGCTTATGTCGGTGACATCTTCGGCTCACTTCTGGCCATTGAGGCAACAGCCGCCTTTTTCCTGGAATCCACCTTGATCGGTGTTTGGGTTTTCGGCTGGAAAAAATTATCCCGCAAAGCTCACGCTACGGTAATGTGGCTGGTCGCCGGTGCCGGCAACCTCTCTGCGATCTGGATTTTGACCGCCAATGGCTGGATGCAGCAGCCGGTGGGCTATACCATCCGCAACGGACGCGCCGAACTTACCGATTTTGGAGCCGTCGTTCTTAATAAGTTCAGCGTCTTGCAGTTTTTTCACGTGATACCGGCGGCATTTATTTTAAGCGCATTTTTTGTGATGGGCATCAGTGCCTATCATCTTCTTAAAAAGCAGCATGTTGAGTTTGCCACCCGTTCATTTAAAATCGGTCTGGTTTTCGGGCTCGTCTCTTCTGTATTTGTAGTTCTGGAAGGCGATCTGCACGCGCGCCATGTGACCGAAACCCAGCCGGCCAAGCTGGCGGCCATGGAATCCTTGTGGGAAACCACCACCCAGGCACCCATCCATTTAATTGCCCTGCCGGATGAAGAAAATGAAAAAAATTCAATTCAGATCGGTTCGATTCCGGGTGTGCTGAGTTTTTTGGGTCATCACGATTTTAACGCCGAGATAAAAGGCCTGAAGGAATTTCCAAAAGATGAGCGACCACCGGTCCTGCTGACGTTTATTTCTTTTAGAGGGATGGTAGCCCTTGGAACCTACTTTGTATTGGTGATGATCATCGGTGTTTGGAGACGCAATCAATTGCTCGAAAGCCCTGCATATCTGAAGCTAATGCTTTATTCCATTCCGCTGCCCTACCTTGCCATTCAGATGGGCTGGCTAGTCGCGGAAGTGGGACGACAACCCTGGATTGTTTACGGCGTCATGAAGACGACAGATGCGGTTTCGCCGATTGCAACCTCCCAGGTAGCGACGACGCTGGTCGGGTTTATCCTGATCTACGGACTCTTGGGTGCAGTTGGATTTTTTTTAATGTTCAAGAATGCCAGAAAAGGTCCTGAACCGGTTTGAGAACCGACATCGTCGTTTTGCTCACAACTGCGCTATTAATTTCTGTTGCATTAGATTTTACGACACATCAGTAGTTCTGAATTTTGGAGGAATAAAATGACACTTGAATCCACCTGGTTTTTTCTTTGGGGCCTGTTGTGGGCCGTATATTTTATGACGGACGGATTTGATCTTGGCATTGGGACCCTGATGCCGTTTCTCGGGAAAACTGAAGCAGATAAGCGAGTGATGGTAAACTCCATCGGACCACTGTGGGACGGCAATGAAGTCTGGCTGTTGACGGCCGGAGGTGTCACCTTCGCCGCCTTTCCCCAGGTATATGCCGTTATGTTTTCTTCGCTTTACTCGGCCCTGATGCTGATTCTGTTCGCGCTGATCCTGCGCGGGGTGGCCTTTGAGTTTCGTGGCAAAGTCGACAGCGATGGATGGCGCAAAGTTTGGGATATTTGTATTTTTGCCGGCAGCGCTGTGCCGGCCTTATTGTTCGGCGTGGCCTTTGCCAATATCTTTCGCGGTATTCCCATCGATCAAAATGGAATTTACCAGGGCAGCCTGTTTACCTTGTTAAATCCATACGGTCTGCTGGGGGGGCTGCTTTTCCTGATTGCCTTTGTGCTGCATGGTTCCCTATGGCTTACGACGAAAGCCCGGGGAGAATTGCAACAGCGGGCGGTGTCCGCTGCAAACAGACTTTGGCCCGCGCTGCTTGCAGCTGCCGTCATATTTCTGGCGGCGAGTATATTTGTGACCTCGCTTTACGCCAATTATCTGAACAATCCCATCCTGTTTGCCGTTATTCTTCTCACCGTTTGCGCCTTGTTGGGGATCAAGTTTTTTTTGGCCAAACAGGCATATTTCAAAGCCTGGTGTGCTTCCGCCCTGACAATTGTTGGTACCACTTTCTACGGAATCATCGGGCTGTATCCAAAAATGCTTCCTTCCAATATCGATGTTGCCTACAGCCTGACCGCGCACAGCTCGGCATCAAGCCCCCAGACATTAAAGATCATGCTGATGGTGGTGGTTCTGTTCTTGCCGGTGGTGCTGGCCTATCAGGTATGGGCGTATTTTCTGTTTAAAGGAGAGGTCACGGAAAAAGATATGGTTTATTAAAAACGGAGCTTCTCCTCAAACCGACGAGTCGATGAAAAACAAATATTGTTGACAAGGCGAAGCGTTGCTGGATACTGGTTACTGGATGCTTGAAAATGGTGTCACTCGGGTAGCACAGGCAATCCCGCAGCGCCAGCATGTGCACCGTGTGTCGTTCTTCTTATATTTATAAAATCGATAGAATACCTAATAAATCCAGTATCAAGGATCCAGTATCCAGTATCTTGGTCGATGGCACGTAAATCGTTTTTATCCAGACAATACCGCCAAATTACAAACGTACAGGCGAGGTTTGGATTGGTATGAAGGGTAGAAATTTCGTTAATTTAAGATGCAATATCACAATAAACACGCTTACTGAACCGGTTCATCCACCATCTCAAGATGAAGCCGGATGCCGGTATACGGGTGCCTGGCGGCGATCGCTTTGTCCAGTTCGACACCCAACCCGAGCTTGCTGGGCGGAATGATATATCCTTCTTGCCAGCGAATCGGCCCTTTTAGAATCTCCGCCTGAAAGCCGTCCCAGGTTTGAATGCCCTCCTGAATCAGGAAATCAGACCTGCAGGTGCCAATTTGAATATTGCCGGCACCCTCGATCGGGCCACAATACAGATGGGGTGCAATCAGAATTCGTCAAGTAAAAGTAACGCAGGCGTTCACGGGTTCAAGGTTCCATTCTCATTCCTGAGCTGCATTTCGGAGCGGTATTTACGAGAAAAGCAGCAGCTTCGTCAGGCCGAATTCATATTTTGGAGCCAAATTGGCAATTATTTGGGGAAATGATCATTTAGAACGAGAACTTTGGGTCTTTAATGTCCTCTTTGTCCTTAACCCTGAACCTTTGAACCGTGAACCTTTTTTACCCATCGCAGGAGACCTGACAGAAAGCCGGAATATAAGTTCCCGGCTTTCATTTAACCTGTAAGTGGTCTGTATTGAATCTGCACCCCACCGGGTATTTTTTTATTCACACATCGGGTTTATACAAACCACCAACTTTCGGCATTACGCTGTCCATCCGCCTCCATGTGGCCGGAAATGGGTCCGTGGCCGATTTTGTCGGAGCTCGCTTCCACAATCTGAGCGAACATGGGGACAATGGTACCGCCATCGTCTTTGCAGATTTCCTGCATCTCCGCATACATCTGAGCTCGTTTTTTTTCGTCGAGTTCCGCCTTGGCGTCCACCAGCAGCTTGTTGAATTTCTCGTTATCCCATTTCGTATCGTTCCAGGGTGCACCGGCTGCATAGGCCACGGAAAACATCAGATCCTCGGTCGGACGCCCGCTCCAGTAACACATACAAAACTCCTTCTTAGTCCAGACGTCGCTCCAGTAGCCATCGCTGGGCTCCCGTACCACCTTGATCTTGATGTCGGCTTTTTTGGCATGCTCCTGATACAGGATGGCGGCATCGTCCGCACCCTGAAAGGCGGCTTCGGCCGTGTGCAGGTTAAATGTGTGGTCCTCCATACCAGCCTTCTTGATATAAAATTTGGCCTTTTCCGGATCATACTTCCGTTTGGGAAGATCTTTGGCAAAATAGCGGTTGACCGGGGCAATGGGATGGTCGTTGCCGGCCTCGCCGTAACCGTTTAGAATTCGCTTGACCATCTCATCACGGTTTACGGCGTGCTTGAGGGCCAGACGCACGTTGTTGTCGTCATAAGGCTTCATGGTGGTCATCATGGGCATGGTGTAATGGAAGGTGGCCGTCACCGCCAAAATCTCGATGCCTTTTACCCTTTTCAGCAGGTGGACCGTTTTACGCTCGCAGCGGTCCATAAAGTGAATCTGCCCGGTCTTGACCGCGTTGGTCCTGGCATTGACGTCGTTGATACTGAGGGTTTCCACTTTGTCGAAGTGGGCGCGGCCCTCCTTCCAGTAGTTCGGATTCCGTTTGGTGATGGCGGTGACACCCGGCTCCCACTTTTCGAGTATGTATCCCCCCGTACCAATCCCCTTTTCGAATTCTGGGCCTTTGGTTCCGGCTTTGAAGACGGCCAGATGGTAGTCGGACATGATAAACGGAAAGTCGGCCACGCCGGCGTTAAGTTCGAAAATCACGCGATGCTTGCCGTCGGCCTTGATGTCTTCGACCGGCGCGAGGAAAGGCTTGGCAGCCGATTTGGAGTCTTCCCCCCGGTGGTGGTTCATGGTATAGATCACATCCTCCGCATCCAGCGGCTTGCCGTCGTGGAACTCCACGCCCTGGCGCAGATTGAAGATCCAGCGCTTGGCGTCCGGAGTAGATTCCCAACTCTCGGCCAGTTCCGGCTTGGGCTGAAATTTGTCGTCGATCTCCACCAGGCAGTTTCTCAGTTGAAATTCCACATTGATGTTCCAGCTGGACGTGTGGGTGGCCGGATCCAGCGTATCGGTCGTAGAGCCACCGGTCTGGGCCTGGATAAAATGCCCGCCCTTTTTCGGCGCCGCCGCCCAGGCCGCTTTCGACAGCAAGGCCGGCGATACGGCCGCCGTCAATCCCAAGGCGGTGGTCCGGGCTAAAAATTGTCTTCGGCTGATTTTTCCTTCTGCGAAAAGCTTTTCGAAACGGTCCAATGTTGTCATATTACCCTCCTTCTTTGATTGGTGTGAATGAAACATGATTTGCCCGTGAGCATTCCCGACCGGTTATCCGTCCTTACCGCATGCTTGTTTCCCAAGGCGGAACTCACATCCAGCAATTGATTGAATATTTTCGAATGAATCTTGAATAGACAATAGCCGATCTCGGTTTATTCGGCTACAGGTCCATGTCGGTTTGCTTACGCAGCATAACTGTTTCTCAGGTAAAAATCAAGTACCCCCACGGTCATTAACCGGGTTCTGTCATTCATCAGTAGTTGTTCGATTTTACAAAAATTACTTACATACTGAAAATCATGAAAATTTGGAATTTTAATGTTCTGGATCATCGGCAGATTCTCCTGCGACCAGTTAACTAAAAAACATGAAAGTCATATCATAAAACAATACGAATTGATCCGCCGCAGCGTGACTGCCGGATGAATGACAACCAGTGTCAGGCAGTGCTGTAACCGCGGATCCTGACTGTCGTGTCTTATACTGCTGCCACCCCGCCAAATATCGCGCCATCTCCCCCTTGCCTTCCGCTCTGGGTGCTTTATTTTGTTAAGGGAGGGAGAAAAATAATGCTAAAATTAATTATAAATGCCCTTGGCGCCGTCTGCTCGGTAATGACTGTCTGGTATCTGATTCGAGCCTATTTGCGCAGCATTCAGAAAGATAGTCAAAGCGACCAGGTTGTAATAGAAAATTATCTTCAAAAGATTACGCTAATAGCCGGCCTCAGCGTATATGATACGTTTTGCAAATCTGCAGAGGAGTGGCGTGTCCCGGCCGATAGAATTGATAGGGATTTCAAAATATATTTGTCTTCCCAGAGCGTGCCCTATTATGTAAAAGACTTTGTTAGAAAGGGCCAAAAGCATATTGATGAATTGTACGGGGGCAAAGGCACTTCTTTCACGGATAAAAAATTGTTGCTTTTCTATTCGATTCTCACGCTGGTTTTCTGGGGTGGCGCTGTCTTTGTCAGTCTTTATGTCTTGCCATATGTTCTGCCGGAGGAATTCCGGGCAACGCTTCTCCTCGGGCCACCCTGACATGTTGATATCTAAATTTCAAGCTGGTATGCTAAATTAGCAGGCGTCATCAGCGTCGTCTCGATGTCGGCTTGGCAGAATTCCATCAGCATTCCGGCCACGCGGTCGCGTGTTCCAACTGCTTTGGCTTCGCTCTGCTCACCGAGCACATCGATGTTCATAATGATCGTTTGGCTTTCTTCGGTGATACGGGTTTTATGACCATTTCGCCAATTCCAACGACGGCACATGACCTCGTTTGACTCTGCAACCACATATATGATCTCGCCCGGATTGGGATGCTCCCTGAGTTCAGGACATCCCAGGGGGGTGAAATTCTCACCACCGGTCGCATAGCGTAGCTCCAGGCATTGGCCGGCATGCATGAGGTCGTCACCGCCCACCGGTGTTACATTTTTAATCGAGTTGTAGTTCATAATGGCAACGATTCGGTTAATGAAGGGAATGTGGGTTCCCGGTTTCTGTACCCGCTTTAAGAGGGCGCAGTGAGCGGGTGGAAACTTATTCGGGTTGGAGTTGAATTGACGATGGGCTTCATTCCAAACGGCAGTGCGTGGATTCGACTTTATGTCGATAGGATGTTCGGCAGCGTCTGCGATGGTTTCCTCAAGCATTGCCGCCAGAGGCCTGCAATGGCCCTTATTATGGGCATCTCTGGCCACCACGATTCCGCGTCGGAAGGTGGGATAGTTTCTGAAAATGTCTTCTTGAATACGAATTTCAACCATGGAGCCTCCTTTATATTGGTTTTGATTCTCTAAACCCATCATTTCATTATCCCAGAACCCAATTTTCCAATTTCCATTATTCCAATTGCGAGCGAAGCGAACTAAGTTCGATATACCCATTTCACACTTATCAAAAAATCTCTGCAATTGCCATCATTCACCAGATGCCATCCCCTTATTATCAAGAATAAAAATTTGGAGACTCGCTGCAAATCAAGCTCCCCACTTGCATTTCCGATCAGGCATGTTTATATTCTATGGCCATGAAATCGCACAATGAAAAAAGACCCAATCCCAAAGAATTGGAAAAAGAAATCAGTGAGTTTCTATCAAAAAAGTTTGGCGATAATGTCAAAATTGTATCGCCGATGGTTCTGACCCAGGAAGCTGTTTTGGACAAAACCAAAGAATCCGGCAAGAGCGGGAAAAAAATAAACTTTGATTTAAAGCCGGAGCAACTCATTGCCTACCTGGATCAGTACGTCGTCAAACAGGATAATGCCAAGGCCATTTTAGCGACCAAAATTTGCACCCACTTTAACCGTATCAAACGCGCCCAGGAATCAGATGATTCCATCGACGGTATGGTCGGCAGTATCAAGAACAACGTGCTGATGATCGGACCCACGGGTGTCGGTAAGACTTACATTATCAAATTGATTGCAAATAAAATAGGCGTCCCCTTTGTCAAGGGAGATGCCACCAAATTCAGCGAGACGGGCTATGTCGGCGGAGATGTGGAAGATCTTGTAAGGGATTTGGTACGCGAAGCCGACGATGATATTGAACTGGCCCAATACGGCATCATCTATATCGATGAGATCGATAAAATTGCGTCCAGCCGCAACCTGATCGGTGCCGATGTCTCCCGCACCGGTGTGCAGCGGGCACTGCTCAAGCCGATGGAGGAGACCGAAGTCGATCTGAAAGTTCCCCATGACCCTATTTCGATGATCCAGGAAATCGAGCAATTTCGTAAAACCGGCAAGCGGGATAAACGTTCGGTCAACACCGGCAACATTCTGTTTATAATGAGTGGTGCCTTCATGGAGCTGGCGCCGATCATTCAGAAACGACTTTCCAGGCAGGGCATCGGATTTGGTGCCCGTATTAAAAAAGCCGAGGAGCAGGTCGATATCCTAAAAAAGGTTCGCTCCGAAGATTTAATCGAATTCGGCTTTGAGTCGGAATTCGTCGGGCGTTTGCCGGTTCGAGCGATTTTTGAGCACTTAACCGAAGATGATCTGTACTGTATCCTCAAAAATCCCAACAATCCCATCATCCTGGGGAAAAAGCTTGATTTTGCAGCCTACGATATCGAGATAAAATTTGAGGACATGTTATTGCACAAGCTGGCAACCTATGCATTTGCCGAAAACACCGGCGCCAGGGGGTTGGTTAGTGCGGTTGAAAAGGCGCTGCTCGAGTATGAAAGAAAATTACCGTCGTCCGATATAAAAAAATTCCCTGCCACCGCTAATATTCTCGAAAAACCGCAGGCATCTATCAAGGTGCTGACCGCACCCGATCAGAAACAAAAAACGCTTGAACTTTTTAAACGACTGCAGCAGCAGGAAAAAGAAAGTATCAGGGAATACCTGAAACGTAACAAAGCGAATTTGGCAGCCAAATATAGCCTGACCTTGACGCGGTCGCGTATTGAGCTGGTCGCCGCGTGTTATGTCAATAGCACCATGGATATCGGCAATGTTATTAAGAAGATAAAATCCTACTACGACGAAATCAAAAAAATCGAACTGTATTTTTTTAAAAACCATGATATTAATATCGTTCTCGAAGAAGACGCCATTGATTTTATCATTGAGCAGCTGGTAGAGTCCTTCGTCGAGATAAATATAATTGACGAAAAAATAAATCAGGATTTTCAGCACGGCCTTAAACTGGCCCGGGAAAAAACCGGTCGTAACCGGTTTTTCATCACTCGCCAAGCCTTACTGGACCCGGAAGTTTATATCGGCAATTTGATTAAGGACAACCTAGAACAAACATGATTGGGATATCTAAACTGTATTGCGGATCTGTTGAGCCTTCCGATGCACTTCGTTATGGACGCGATTCTTCCCGGCTTCCCTCCCATTTGCTGCAATTTTCCAAGGATAAGCGCCCTGTTGTCGTCTGGAACGTAACGCGACGATGCAATTTGAAATGTGTCCACTGTTACGCCCATGCGAAAAATACTTCTTTTGACAATGAGTTGTCCACTGATCAAGGCAAGCAACTCATCGATGATCTTGCCGAGTTTGGTTCTCCGGTCATGTTGTTTTCGGGAGGTGAACCCCTCGTGCGCAAAGACCTTCCACAGCTGGCGGCCTATGCCGTGGAAAAAGGAATGCGAGCGGTAATTTCCACCAACGGCACCTTAATTACACCTGAAACGGCCCGTAATTTGAAAAAAGTCGGGTTGTCTTATATCGGCATCAGTCTGGATGGAATGGAGGAGGTCAACGATCGCTTCAGGGGCGTCCGGGGTGCTTTTCAATCTGCCCTGGAAGGCATCAAAAACAGCCAGGCCGCAGGTATAAAAGTCGGACTTCGTTTTACGATCAACAAATTCAATGTCAACGAAATACCAAAAATATTCCAACTCCTTGAAGAAATGGATATCCCCAGGGTCTGCTTTTACCACCTCGTTTATGCCGGCCGTGGAAGCGACCTGGTAAATGAAGATTTGAGCCATGACGGCAGCCGGGCGGCTTTAGATCTCATCATTGATGAAACCAGACGGTTGTTTAACAAAGGCAAACCCAAAGAGGTGCTGACGGTGGATAACCATGCTGACGGTCCTTACATTTATCTGCGGCTGTTAAAAGAAAATCCGACCCGGGCTAAAGAAGTCCTGGAGCTGCTAAAATGGAATGAAGGCAACAACTCCGGCCGCGGTATCGGATGTGTCAGCTGGGATGGCGAGGTCTATGCCGATCAATTCTGGCGTCACCACAGTTTTGGCAATATAAAAGACCGCCCCTTTTCTCAAATCTGGATGGACACCTCCGAAACACTGATGGGCAAGCTGAAAGAAAAGAAAAAACATGTTAAAGGACGATGTGCGACGTGCAACTGGCTGGATGTTTGCGGTGGTAATTTCAGGGTGCGGGCCGAAGCGGTCAGCGGAGATATCTGGGCACCGGATCCCGCCTGTTATCTAACAGATGAAGAGATTGCACTGACCCATACGCCGATACGCTGTGAGCAGCCATTGCCGTAAATAAGCGACGGAATACACAACCCACCAGTGAAGGATATTGCTGGCAATGGGAAGCCAGAAAGCTGGGATGCTTAAAAATCGCACGAATCTTGAGCTTCCAAGCTTTCCAGCCTACCAGCTTCAAGCCTAATAAACGAAAAACTCGCAATTTATTTTAGCTTAAGTGGGATCTTGTCTATTCCACAACCGTGACCTAAAAAAGGGAATGCCCAATGCTATTTCCAGACTACCGACCCCGACGTTTACGGCAAAGTGAAAATCTGCGACGTATGATCCGAGAAACACAGTTATCGGTCAACGATCTTATCCTGCCCCTGTTTGTAATTGCTGGTCGGGATGTAAAAAATCCGATCCCATCGATGCCCGGTCATTTCCATCTGTCCATAGACCATTTTCTGAAAACAGCGCAACAGGCCTATGATTTAGGAATTCCCGCAGTCATCATTTTTGGCATCCCTGAAAAAAAAGATGCCCTTGGAACCGAGGCTTATGCTGACAACGGCATCGTTCAAAAAGCAACGCGAGCGCTGAAAGAAAAACTGCCGGACCTGGTTGCCATCACCGATGTGTGTCTGTGTCAATATACAGAGCATGGACATTGCGGCGTGGTGGAAGGCAATATTATCGATAACGATGCTTCGTTGGATCTGATCGCCCGTACGGCACTGTCACACGCCAAGGCCGGGGCCGACATGGTTGCCCCTTCCGATATGATGGACGGCCGCATCGGTGAGATCCGTGAAATTCTGGATGAAAACAACTTGAATCAGGTCCCAATCATGTCCTATGCGGCCAAATATTGCTCGGCGTATTACGGACCGTTTCGCGAAGCCGCCGATTCTGCACCCAAATTCGGCGACCGCAGAACCTACCAGATGGATCCGGCCAATGCCTTGGAGGCCATTCGGGAAGTCACGTTGGATATCGAGGAAGGCGCGGATATCATCATGGTTAAACCGGCCTTGGCCTACCTGGACATCATCTGCCGCGTGCGCGAGGAGATCGATCTTCCGGTGGCGGCCTACAATGTCAGCGGTGAATTCTCCATGGTAAAAGCGGCCGCAAAGTTGGGATGGATTGACGGTTCAAAAGTAATGATGGAAACGCTTACAGCCATCAAACGTGCCGGAGCGGATCTTATCCTGACTTATTTTGCCATCGAAGCGGCTCAGGTGCTGCAGTCCTGAAATGACAAACCAACATCCTAAATCAGCTGACCATACCGCTCACGCCCACCGCAAAAGTGGGGATGGCGCATTGCGCCTCGTGGCCTGGGAAACCACGCGCAACTGTAATCTTGCCTGCATTCACTGCCGTGCCTCGGCAACCACGGGCCCCTACACCGGAGAACTCGATACGGCCGAAGCTTTTCGGCTCCTGGATCAAATCGGGGAGATCGCAAAGCCGATTATCATTCTAACGGGCGGAGAACCCCTGCTGCGTGACGATATATTCGATATCGCCGCCTATGGTACCCAAAAAGGCTTCAGAATGGTCATGGCTCCCAACGGAACGTTGGTCACCGAAGATATTGCCAACAAACTGGTGGCTGCCGGTATCAAGCGCATCAGTATCAGCTTGGATGGTGCCACGGCCCAAAGCCATGATAATTTCAGAAAAGTTGACGGTGCTTTTGAAGGTGCCGTCAATGCCATGAAAATTGCGAAGAAAGTCGGGCTGGATTTTCAGGTAAACACGACGATTACCAAAACGAACCTTGATCAGATTCCCAAGATCCAGCAATTAGCCGTCGAAAGAGGTGCGGTCGCCCACCATATCTTTCTGCTGGTTCCCACCGGCCGCGGCAAATATATCGTTGACACGGAAATAAGCGCCGCCGAATATGAGCAAACTTTAAACTGGTTTTATGACCAGAAGGACAAAACGCCGCTGGACCTTAAGGCCACCTGTGCCCCGCACTATTATCGTATCCTCAGACAACGCGCTAAAAAAGAGGGAAAGTCGATTTCTTTTAAAACCCATGGGTTGGACGCTGTTACGCGGGGTTGTCTGGGTGGCATCGGGTTTTGCTTCATCTCCCATCGGGGTGACGTTCAGCCTTGTGGATTCCTGACTGCAGACTGCGGCAACGTCAGGCAGCGCTCCTTTGCCGATATCTGGCGACATTCCAAGGTATTTACGGAATTACGCGACTATGACAGACTCAAAGGCAAGTGCGGCCCCTGTGAATTTAATCGGGTGTGTGGGGGCTGCCGGGCCAGAGCCTTTGAGGCCACCGGTGATTATCTAGCAGAAGAACCACTTTGCAGCTATCTACCCAGGAAGGCGAGGAAATGACGAATGACGAATTAAGGATTTCAACCAATCTAGTCCTTGTATTTTACGAGGCTTTCCGCTAAATAGCAACAAATGGCCAATAGACTACCATCAATCAACATTCGTCATTCGACAATCGGCATTCGTCATTCCTAGGGGGAACGTGTCATGAAAATCCACTCCTTAATGATCCCAAATCCCATTACCATAACGGCACAAGCATCTATCAGCGAAGCAATCGAGTTGATGAAAATCAATTCGATACGTCACCTACCGGTGGTTGCAAAAAACGATATGCTCCAGGGATTCATAACACTGGCAGATTTGAAACAAGGGCTTATTCCTTCCATGCTGGGGGATCTGAACCTGCGGGACCTAATGATTAAAGATCCCGTCACGGTCAGTCCGGACGATGATATCGAATTTGCCGCCCAACTCATCTACAATCACAAAATCGGCGGTATGCCGGTCGTCAAGGACGGTCGGCTGACCGGGATTATAACGGCCACGGACATTCTGCGCGCTTTTATCGACATGATGGGCATCCTTTCATCAACCTCCCGTATCGATGTGGTCATCGATGATCGGCCGAATAGCTTTAAAAAAGCGTTGCAGATTATCAACGAAACGGGCGCAGATATTATCAATGTCGGTAGGACGGCCCAACAGACAGGCCGGCAAATTTACTTTTTCAGACTTGGGGCTTGCGACACAGGGGCCATCAAAATGACGCTTGAAAAGGAGGGATATGAAGTGTTGGAGGCCATGGACTGAAACCCAATGATTGAAGATTGAAGATTGAAAATCGAATATTTGTGGATGTCGCTTCGCTCTGCCTTTTTATGCCCTTTTTCTTTTTGATAATTGATCTCGCCGTAGGCGGACCTTAAATCTTCAATCTTCAATCTTCAACTAGCAAGGGGCCACTTTCTCCGAGTGCAGTCTCGCAAAGAGCCGTGATCCTTAATAGCCAAACTAATACAGCTTCCCCCGCATCTTCCTACAAACGATAACCAACCATAAAATTCCAGCGGCCCATAGGCAACTGTTGATCAACATGGGTAGGCGGATCCAGTTTCCCGGAAACCACTGTCTCGAATACCAGGACAAAGAAATGATCGGAAAATGCAGTATGCGGGTTACCGCGACAAGCGTCTTCAGCCCCATTGTCGATGCCGATTGCGCCGCATTCAAGGCGCCCGCAACAGACATGGTTAGCGGCATAATCATGACACTCAGCCCGAAGTGAACCAATGCGATGAATAGGAAAATAACAAATTTCTTCATGGAAATCGGCTCAGAGCTTGAGGGTTGGAAGTTGAAACTTCAAAAAATGGTTTTATCTCGAGCTGCTGACCATCTGTCGACAATGAAACCGCTCCATTGAGGTCGGTACGAAAGATTGCGTATCCGTTGTGTTGATATTTCTGTAATATTGTGGGATGTGGTAATTTAAATCGGCTTCGGCGGCCGCAAGATATAACGACCACCTCTGGATTCACTTCCCCTAAGAATGCCGTGCTGCTTGAAGAGCGACTACCATGATGCGGTGCAATGAGGACCGTGCTGTCTAATTTTCTCCCGGCCATGCCGACAAGCTCTTCTTCCGCTGCCGCCATGATATCTCCGGGGAAAAGAAAGGACCTGGATCCCATTGATACTTTCACGACCAGTGAATTGTTATTCGTATTGCGCCAACCTTCCTTTTCCTTCCGCTTTAAATAGCCCTGGGGAGGATACAAAAAATCCAGTTTGACACCATTGACCCAGAGGCTTCGCGGCATATCAGCAAATGAAGGCAAAACAATCTTGCGGTTTGCGATAACACCCATTAAGGTTTGGTAACCCAATGTATCGTGTGTTTCACTATTGGTCCATACGTTTTTTACGTGAAAGTACCTGGCGATATAGATTAACCCATTGAGATGATCGCTGTTCGGATGAGAGAGAATCAGGGTATCGACGGTTCTAATTTTCTTTTTCCACAGAAGCGGCGCCACAATCGCCGCGCCCACGTCAAAGGCAGCATTATCTGCGAATCCACCGCCGTCGATCAGCATGGTATAGCCTCCGGGAAATTCCAGCAAGGAGGCGCTGCCATGTCCGACATCGATGACCGTGACCCTGAGATCTGTATGGCCAAAGCGTTGATACAACCAATAGCAGGTATCGCCGGCCAGCGTAAGCAGAACCAACACCAAGGCGGCGATTGCCGGATCGCTTGGCAAAATTCCTTTAAACCGAAGCCGCTGAATTATGTTCTGAAATTTTCCCGGACCGGGACCGCCGCCTGGGAGCGATGTCTTCATATCGCGGGCAACGGACGACGATGCAAGTCTTTCGCTGCGACGGGGCCATATCGCTGCAAGGCGCGGATAGCGGCGTAAATTCAACAGAGCCCAGCCTAAAACATAATAGCATCCAATTTCAAGCAGGCTCGGTGTAAAGATTTTAATTGCGGCAAAGGGCAACTCAGAAAAAAATTGCACCACCTCCCAGGCAACCGTCAGGACACCGCTGCCTGCCTGAATGCACCAGACTGCCACGGTCGTGCTCAGCGGCAACACGGAAAATGCCAGCAGACCCAGGGGAATCGTAACAAAACCAACCAATGGAACCACAACGAAGTTGGCGGCCAGCCCGACCAGGGATATCTGATTAAAGTAGACAGCGACCAGGGGCAGACTGCCGCAAACAGCAAAAAGGGAGACCAGAAAAAAAGAAACCAGTTTGTTGACAAAGCCGAAATAGCGCTGCTCTTTTTTGGGTAATTCTGTTGCCGCCGCCCGCTGTTGCATCCGGCAAAATCCGTAAATAATGGCAAATACCGCCGTAAAGGATAGCTGAAAAGATATGGAAAAAAGAGACGGTGGATCTGCAATCAGAATCACCAGGGCCGCTAAACTAAGGGAATTTAGTGGATCCTGTTCCCTTTCAAATAAAAAGGTTGATAAAAAGACCGAAACCATGATGACGGCGCGCTGGGTAGAGGGCGTAAACCCCGCAACCATCCCATAGCACAGTACCGGCAGCAAGGATACGAGGGCCGCGCCTTTACGCGTCCAGGCCCGCCACAGAAAAGGCTTGAATCGCGCCATCAACCATCGAAAAAAACCAAAAGCCACAGTGGCCACAATGCCGATATGCAGACCCGAAATTGCCAGCAGATGACCCACCCCGGCCCGATTAAAGGCTTGCCTAGTTTCAGCAGAAATTTGGGATCGATCTCCGATAATAAGGGCTTTAAACACCCCCTGAACCCGGGTATAGCCGGATTTATCAATCAGGCCGGCAAATCTGCTGCGGGCCTTATTTATGATTTTAAAAAATCCCCTGACCGGATTCTTTTTGATGACAACCAACATGTCCCCTTTAAGGTATGCGGTCGCCCAAATGCCTTTGAAAGCCATATATCTCTTGTAATCAAATCCACCGGGATTTTTAAAATTGGTGAGGGATCTGATCCGACTGTTGAACCGGACCTCGTCTCCAACGGAAAGCTCCGGGACATCGCCGACAGCCGTCACACGCAGTGTCCCGCTGACAGTGTGGATTTGAACATCATCACCAAGGGATGTCACCTGCAAATGAAATCGTGTGCGATTATTGATTTTCTGTGGTGCGTTGGCGATTCGCCCGGTAATATCCCATCGATGGGTATCCGTGTATTGAAGGATATGATTGGCGGGCAACCTGGGAGAAACCCAGGGTTGGATGGATAGATAACCCAGAAAAACAAAAAGTACAATTGGAAGGAACCATGCATTTTTTTTTCGGACAATTTGCCGCAAACATAAACCGGCCCAAACAACCGCAGCAGCCATCGCCCAAATCTCGTATCCCGCGAAATCAGACCCGACCAGGATTCCGCATATCAGGGAAATCAAAAGCGGAATTGCAGGACGAAAATAAATGCTGTCGTTCATGGCGACTTAATATCTCGGAAATTCTGTAACTTTTAAATTATTTCGTCTTTTGCGGTCATCCGCATCGGGAAGCGATATGGAATGATGGAACAGTGGAATATTGGAATACTGGGTTTAGCGGGATGAGATCTAATTATATACATACGGCACGCATCAGAGATAAAAACAAGACACCATCCGCTTTTCACACCCAATTTTCCATTATTCCACCATTCCAATATTCCATGCGATATCTATCAGCAAGCACACGCCTCTGGGGTGAAATCAACGCATAGTCCTCCAAGCCAGGATTTTTTATTTGACCCTTTGAATGGTGGCGTTCAGGGCTGAATATTTTTTTTCGATGGATTGGTATCCGCGGTCTAGATGATAGACACGATTGACTTCAGTTTTACCTTGGGCTACCAGACCCGCGAGAATCAGGGATGCACTCGCCCTTAGATCGGTTGCCATCACCTGGGCGGCGGACAAATGAGGCACGCCTTTGACGATGGCGATATTTCCGGACACTTGAATGTCCGCCCCCATTCGTTTTAATTCGCTGACGTGGATAAATCGGTTTTCAAAAATGGTTTCGGATATGGTGCTGGTGCTGTCTGCGACGCTCATCAGTACCATAAACTGGGCCTGCATATCCGTCGGAAATCCCGGATAAGGCTGAGTCTTTATGTCGACACTGGTAATGTTTTGATGGCCCTTTACCTGAATGCTTTTATCACCAATCTCAATTTCAGCGCCGGCAAGCCGCAACTTGTCAATCAATGCCCCGACATGATCCGGTTCGCAATTTAACAGGGTCACCTCCCCCCGGGTCAAAACAGCGGCCATCATAAAGGTTCCCGCTTCGATACGGTCCGGCATGATGGTTGCTGCCACCGGATTGAGTGCGGCGACCCCATTTATCGTAATGATGGATGTTCCGGCCCCCTCGATATCGGCTCCCATTTTAATTAAATTATCCGCCAGGGCCTCAATTTCCGGTTCCCGGGCGGCATTTCGAAGCACGGTGGTCCCTTCTGCCAGGGCGGCCGCCATCATCAGATTCTCAGTCCCTGTTACGGTAACGACGTCAAAATAAATATCCGCACCTTTCAAGCGACCGGCGGTTGCCTCCACGTAACCGTGCTTCAAGTCGATAGAGGCACCCAACGCGGCCAGGCCCTTTAAATGCAAGTTAATCGGACGCGCACCAATGGCACAGCCGCCCGGCAGCGATACTCTGGCCCTACCCAGTCTAGCCACCAACGGACCCAGGACCAAAACAGAGGCCCTCATTTTCCGCACCAAATCATAGGGCGCTTCGAATTGGGTCAGATCGCCAGCAGAGATGCGAACCGTGTCCTCACAAGTCTCGACCTGCGCGCCCAGATGAGATAACAGCAAAGATGTGCTTTTGATGTCCATTAAATCCGGTACATTTGTGAAGGTACTGGTACCGTCTGCCAAAAGCGAGGAGATCAGCATCGGCAAGGCCGCATTTTTAGCCCCGCTGATTTTCACATTTCCGGCCAAAGGACGGCCTCCTTCGACGATGATTTTATCCATATCAGCCTCTTGTTTTTATTACCCGATCCGGATAAACCGGAAGATGGCCACAAAGGCTCAAAGACACAAAGCAAGACTGCTTACTGAAATTTACCTTTGTATTTTGGTGTCTTGACGGTAAAAATGTTCTGCCACAAAATGCACAAAAAAAGCGCTTCCCCCGGAGTATTGCCGGATTAAGCGCCTTTTGCAGTTGGCGGTTCTCGGTGTCTAATGATGACTGGCGCCATTTTTTTTAGATATATCATAGACGGCTTTGATGAGGCAGTAGGTTACCCCCAGGCCCATGATGGACAGCGCAAACCATAACCCGCCCATAAACAACAAATGTCCTGCATCCCAAATCCATTCGAAATTAAATGGAAACATGGTTATCCTCCACTATATCCTTGTAACCAGTGAACTATTCAACGAACCTCGTATGAAACAACATGGAATGACGAATTGTGGATGTCACTCTTGGTCTTCGTAGCCAATTTGCCGGAGTAGGCTCGCTCTGCTCTTTTTAACCATTAAAATAGATAGAATTCCTTGATTCGACATTCGTCAATCGACATTCGACATTCCTTTAGGCTTCCGCCGGCTCTAACTCTCCTTCGGCGATTTCAGGTGATTCGATGGTCTCGGACGAAGCGGCATCGTCAGCCGCGCTCACGACCGGATTTAATTCCCGCTCCTGGGGAAATATCGGCAGGTAGCGATAAGAAATCGATATACAAATGATACCCAGCGCCACGGGTAAAATGGTCGTGGCAACCTCCTGCCAGCTCGGCAAATACAGGTTCCAGGTTTCAAAAGAAAGCACCGGAACCGCCAGCACCTGCAGGACCATCACCCAGCGATTCAGGCTGACACCCACCACCGCCAAAACGATGGCAACCCATAAAGTCGCCTG
>JARFPZ010000531.1 GCA_029288035.1 Desulfosarcina sp. | reverse complement strand
GGCTTCCAGGGAAGGATTGCGCTTGACCGGATCGAGCACGGGGTGGTCGATTTCGATTTTAAATTCGGCGCCTGTGGCCAGCGCTGCACCCTTACAGCAATTTGTTACCCGCTCGAGAAGCTCATCCCGATATTCACGGCTACCGGCGCGCACATAAAAAAGACCGGCGGCATAATCCGGGATGATGTTGGGCGCATCACCGCCATGGGTAATGATTCCGTGGATACGACCATCGGGTCGCAGATGCTGCCGATATGCGTTTATACTGCTGTAGGCCAAAACCAGGGCATCCAGAGCGTTAATACCCCGGTCGGGCGAACCGGAAGCATGGGCGGTTCGACCGAAAAATTCCATTTTAAATTTAATGCGGCCCAGCATGCCTTTTCCGGGGATATTGGTCGAGCCGGGATGAAACATCATGGCTGCGTCCATCTTTTCAAAAACACCGGCCTCAGCCAGTCGAACCTTTCCACCGCCGCCTTCCTCGGCCGGCGTACCCACCAGCACCAGTCCGCCCGCCTCATCGCCCAACATGCGACGCAGCGCCACCGCAGCGCCCAGGCTGGCAGCGGCAATCAGGTTGTGGCCGCAGCCGTGACCGATTTTGGGCAAGGCATCATACTCTGCCAGTAGTGCCACCGTGGGCCGGGATGGACGACAATCAGCCGGCCGGGCTAAAAATGACGTCTCAACCTTACCGACTCCTTTTTTCACCTGAAAACCGTTTTGTTCCAGAACATGGCTTAAATGGTCACAGGCTTTGAATTCTTGGTATGCTGTTTCCGGGTTTTTCAATAAAAAGTCGCTGACAGCAAATAATTCATCTCACAGGGACTCAACTTCCCGGCCAATTCGTACTTTAGATTTATCCATGGGTTTCACCTTATTTTGTCATATTCGAAGAGGTTGCCAAAGCAGGTATTGAGATTCCGTTTCCCCAGAGGGACGTGCATATTCGATCTCAGATGAATCCTGCCTGAGTCACCCGAATGAAACGATATTCTCATTCAGGTCTTTTCTAATTTTTATAATAATAAGTATATGGATAGCAAAATTTAAGGTGATGGTTTAATCTTTGTGCCAGCGACGGATGCCTGCAATTTTTTTGAAATGGTTGTCATAAGTGACGAGGGTTGAACCGGTTTCGAGTGCATGCGCGGCAATCCACACATCATTAATAGGTAGTGGGGTAACGGCTTTTTTGAGATTTTGCTTAACCATGCCAAAGACTTCTGCAGTCTCGGCAGTGGCGTTTAGAATTTTTACCGACTGGGCTTTGGATTTGATAAGCTCGGCGAGTGGATCATCGATGCCGTGAATCGTAATAGACTTCATTTTTTCCTCCATGTGGTTCAACCTATGAAACAAGCAGCATATCATTTTTTTATAATTAAGTTCATTTTTTAAATAAAATCAACTTCAGAATTCATTTTACGCTTGATTTGGCTAAAAAAAAATCTACACTTTTGCTTGACAGCCGATTTACCGAATGTTATTAGGTATTTTGTAATATTTACTTAATAAGTTATATATATATAAATATAACAAATAGATATCTACCTAACAGCAATTATCTAATTTTAAATATCACAAAATATTATTTGAAAAAATTTTCAAATCCGAAAAAACTTGAATCAATTCACATCGTTTCAATCCAGAAATTCCTAACTATTAGGCACCATTCGGATACATATTTACGCCAATAACGGTATATTATAATATTATATAGCTTCATATCCTGCATTTTCCCGAATGAATGCCGGTCGATATAATGGCTAAACATAATCCCAAAGAACACACCCGCGAGCGAATTATCAATTCTGCCAAAAAGCTTTTTGCCGAGCAGGGATACCAGAAGACGACCATCGTCGATATATCGAAGCGGGCGGGACTCTCCGAGGCTGCACTTTACGAATATTTTCAGGGCAAAGAATCCCTGCTGTTAATGATTCCCGATCTGTGGGTATCCGAGTTGGTGCGAGATCTGGATGAGCAGTTATTTGGCGTTAAAGGCACGGTCAACAAACTGCGCAAATATCTGTGGTGGTACCTGCGACGGGTTGAGCAATCACCGCTGGACGCCAAAATCGTCTATCTGTTCCTAAAAACCAACGCTAATTTTTTGAATACCGAAGTATATTCAAACGTTAAAAATTTCTATGCTTATTTAGTCGACATTTTTGAGGAAGGCCGCCAAAGCGGAGAAATGAAAGCCGATCTCAACTCCCAAGCCGCTCGGGATATTTTTGTGGGAACCATGGACCATATCATCAGCCGCTGGTTGTTGAAAGATATGTCTTATTCCATTTTTGACAATTTAGAAAATACCTTTGATCTTATGGTAGATGCTTTTAAAACAAATTAGTTATAGGGTAATAGTTAAAGTATTTTATTAACTCAATTCATAAGCTACAGGCGATGCGGTGAGAATTAAAAAGGTTCTCCCCTTACCGCGAGGGCATGATTCATGGGTGCAAAGTTGATAGCTGCCGCCGTTTATGAATTGAATTCTGAACTATTCAATCAGAATGAAATCTCTCCGCGGCAAACCGCGGAGTATCATGTTTTTAGGATTTAACTCACTTTTATCGCAGCAAGCTGCGGGGAATTAAACCCAGGAGAGATTAAAAATAGGGGGCGAGAGATGAAAGTGAACAAAGTCGACCACATTTGTATTGCGGTCAAAAATTTGGATGAAGCACGCAAAGTATGGGAGCCGGTTTTAGGCAAATCAAAGCCGGACGATGCCTACGTCGATGAGCCTGAAAAGATCAGAGTTGCTCGGTATTGGGTGGGCGAAGTTGGGTTCGAGCTGATGGAATCCACAGCACCTGATGGTGATGTCGCCAAATTTATTGAAAAAAGAGGCGAAGGGATCATGCTAATCAGCCTTAATGTCGACAATACCCGGGAGGCCATGGGAGAGTTAGAAAAGAAAGATTATCCAATCATCGGGGGTGCGCGGCCGTTCAGGGATTGCGAATTTGCATTTGTTCATCCCAAAAAGATGAATGGCGTTTTGCTTGAGCTAATAGACTACAAGTGGAAGGAGCTTGAAGAACGATCATGACCATATCCAGGAAAATAGAAAAGATTATCGCCGGCTCCTCTTTTATCCGCAAGATGTTTGAGGAGGGCGCAAGGCTGAAAACCCGATTTGGGGCTGAGAACGTTTATGACTTTAGTCTTGGAAATCCGAATGTGCCGCCGCCGGAACGGTTTAATGAACTTCTCAAAGAAACGGTGAGCACCTGTGGGTTGAATGACCATTGTTATATGCCCAACGCCGGATATCCA
>JARFPZ010000524.1 GCA_029288035.1 Desulfosarcina sp. | reverse complement strand
TTTAACCAAAACGACCTCCTCAAGACGATTCGCTAAGGATAGGTGTTGACGGATGAGGTTGTGTTGATATCCAACAACTACAATCTTCTCTGCGAATCCAAGCGCGGCTGCGTGATCTAGCTGGTGTAACAGTAAGGATCTTCCGTTTATCGGAAGTAAACATTTCGGCATCGTCGTCAGACGAGACATCCGATGGCCGGCACCGGCCGCCAGGATCACTGCTGAGCAATGCGGGTGTTGCCTATCCATTTTCTTTTGAAGTCCCTTTTTATAGCTTCGTGAGCGGAAACTATATTTTTCGGATAACGAAAACAGGTTTTATTTATTCGGGGACCCTAAGCTCAGCGAGAGGCACCCTGTGCGACGGGGCACGCGAACTCGCAGTACCGGCAGGGCTTGGAGACCTTGCTGACCTCTGCGATTCCCATGATCGAACCATCGAGCATTTCCGCATCGGCATCGCGTTGGTCGTTCTCCTTCTTGCAGAGCGCCCTTTCGAAGGCCCCGCTTCGGAAAGCCTCTCTTGGACAGGCTCGGTGGCAGGGTCTGTCGCAGCCATGGCAGGGGTCGAAGTCGAGAGGACCGGTTGGCTCGAGCTCTGCTTCCATGAAGATCCCTCGCAGACGGACACGCGTTCCAAACTTCGGCGTGACCAGGAGGTTGTTTTTGCCGATTACCCCGAGGCCGGCCAGATGGGCGGAATCCTTGAGGAAAGCCCCGCCGTACTCGATCTGGTACGGCAGCGAAAGGGCGTTGATGCCGAGTTCTTCACCCAGCCAGATCCGGAGCTTTTTCGACTGCAGCCGCATCACACCGTTGCCTGGGTTAAAGCCCGGAACCTTCATGCTCCACCAATCGAGGACGGGCTCGGATGCCGGATGGACCAACGCCCACACCAGCACTGATTTGTGCTCTGTGCGCCATTTAACGCCTTTGTATTCTTCGTAGAACGGCCTTTTGTCGTAGATTTTATAGGAGGGGGAAGCCTTCAGGTCCTCGACCGACGCGATTCCCGCCAACGATGCACCCAACTCTTGTGCCCTCGCGACGATGGTTTTCTCGATTTCATTGCCGTTGGAATTCATGTGCTTGGGTCCTTTTCAGTTTTTTTTCATTGTCTAGATTCCGCGTTCAGGCTGATCAGCGCATCGGCTGCAACCACCCCCCGACCTTCGGCCAAGAGCATCAGAGGGTTGATATCGAGCTCAATGATGGACGAGGGATTATTCTCCAGCATGCCCGCAACCGCTAGGATGACATCCACGGCGGCGTTCAGATCGGCAGGTGGCGCCCCCCTGAAACCGCTAAAAAGAGGTGCACACTTCAGCTGAGCCAATGCCTGCAACACGCGCTCTGTGGTGGTCGGCATCAGGAGTGATGTGCTGTCTTTCATCATCTCGACCAGAATTCCGCCGCCGCCGACCAAAAGATACGGACCGAATTGCGCATCCCGGGCCACACCGACAATGAGCTCCGCCACGACCCCGTCGACCATTTTCTCGATCAGATAGGACTCGGATAGGCCTGCCATTTCCATCACCGCGGCCGATACCTCTTGTGCGCAGCCAAGGTCGAGTTTGACGCCCCCAACTTCGGTCTTGTGCGCAACGCCTAATGCCTTGACGACGACCGGATAGCCCAGCTCTGTGGCCGCCGTCGACGCCTCCTCGGTGCTGCGAACCACTCGCGCCGCAGGGACCGGCACGCCCCAGCGGGCGAGAAGACCCTTGGATTCGGCTTCGTCCAAAACCTTGACGGGACCGTCTGGGCATTGACCGAAGCTCGTGAGCAAGGGTGGGTTGGGAGGTCGGCGCCAGGCAGTGCCGACATCGACCGCCGCCTGGATGCCTGCGAGTCCGGTATCGATGCCGGCAAGCAGTGCAACGCCGTCTTTCATTAAACGCGCCGCCACCGACTCGGACATCGTATCTGAAAAGGTCGCCAGCACCGCGCCCTTGGTGCCGGTCTGCTGTACTGCTCTGACAAAACCCCTCTCGGCCCCGCCCCAGGTCGACTGGTCACAAAGGTCTTCTCTCGGGTAATCGAGCAAACACAGTGATACATCGAAGTCTTCCGACAAAAAGGCGCTAAACTTTTCGGCCATATGGTCCTCGTCGTTCCAGTTGAACATCTGGTAATCGAACGGATTGGCGGCCACGACCCGCTCGTGCACTTTCGCGCGAAGCATTTGTTCCACCTTCTCAGATAATGGAGGCATGCTAAGGTCCGGGCCCATGGCGTCGGCCAGAAGTGTGAGATCCCCCCCCGAGGTGCTCATGGCCCCGATCCGGCCACCGTTCAATGGGCCGAGAACATGCAAAACCTTCAGCGCTTCCATGAGCGCTTCCAGCGAATTGACGCGAGCCACGCCGAGGCGCTCGAACAGAGCACTCGCCAGAGCCTCGGAGCCGGCCAGCGACGCCGTGTGCGATACCACCATTTTCTGAGCGACCTTGGAGCGACCGACTTTGACGGCAACGATGGGCTTTCCCAGCTTGCGGGCGACGTTGACAGCCTCCTGGAAGGCCTTCGGGTCCGGCATCGTTTCTAAAAAGAGGCCAAGTGCCGTGACCCGATCCTGTCGTGCGAAGGTGTGGATGGCATCATGGAGATCGAACTTCAGCTTGTTCCCCAGGGATATCAGGTAGGCGATGGGAAGACCGCGCCGCTGCATGGTGAGGTTGAAACCCACGTTGGACGACATGGTGATGATGGCCACGCCTTCATCGACCTGTCGGCCGCCCTGCTGGTCGGGCCACAGCATCGCGCCGTCGATATAGTTAAGAAGCCCATAGCAATTCGGTCCAACCAGGGGCATGTCACCCGAGGCCTCTAACAGCCGTTTTTGGAGTTCGGAACCCTCCCGGCCGGCCTCGACAAAGCCGGTAGCATAGCAAACCGCACCGCCTGCATCCCGGGCAGCAAGATCTCCGACGATATCGATGGTAAGGTTGCGATTAACTCCCAGGTAGGCAGCATCGGGGCTTCCGGGCAGATCCTCAACCGAGCGGTAGACCGTGCGCCCCAGGATCTCCGTTTTTTTGGGATGGACCGGCCAGATCTCCCCGTTGTATCCCATACGATCGCTCTGCCGAATCACCTCCTGGGCCTGGGCACCGCCAAAAACGGCAATGGTGCGTGGTTTCAAAAGACGCTCAAATGACATGCTTTTACCTCCCAAAAAGCAAATAGGGAATTAATCGATATATTCGGCTTTGGACTTTTCGCCGGCAAAATCATCAGGTTCGCTGCTTTTATTGGAATGCGAGAGGTCATCGAGCCAGACCAGGAGCAGTTTGAATCCTATTGATAAAATGACGGCGCCTACAAATAGACCCATAAACCCCATTGAAAGGAATCCTCCGATCGCACCAAGAAAAATGACGAGCATGGGTACCGGAGCACCGCGTCCCATGAGTATGGGCTTCAAAAAATTATCCAATAAAGAAACCAGAATAAGCCAGGCCGTCAGCAGCCCGGCGGTAAGCGCGTCTGCGCTGGAAAACATGTAGATGATGACCGGAATGACAACCGGAAAAATCCCGATTTGAATAATGGCTAAAAACAAACAGAGAAACGCCCAAAGACCGGCGCCCGGCACTCCGGCTACCCAAAAGCCGCTGCCTGCCAGCAGTGCCTGAATAATGGCCACACCCAGAATCCCTTTGACGACATTGTGGACGGTTTTCTGTGAAACCACAGCAAAGTCGGCGCCACGTTCTCCGGCCAGACGCACGAACAGTTCTCTTGCAATGTTTCCACTCCCTTTCGCATTGGCCATGAAGATGCCGGCAATAACAATCGAGAGCGCAAATTGCACCAATCCCAAAGCGGTGCCCATCGCCGACTTCAGCATCCACAAGCTCATCGCTTTGAGCTGAGGTTGAAATCGGGTTAGCGTCGCTTTCAGGTTTTCCGAAGCCTCATTCCATTCGCGTTTCAATGTTTTGCCGATCAGGGGCCACTTATCGATATTATCCGGCGGCGGCGGCACTTTAATCTCGCTGTGTTGTAGCCTTTCGCTGATATATTTCGTCCCGTCGACCAGCGAGCTTACCATATGGACGCTGGGGAGGATGATACATAAAAGCATCACTGCAGTAATTATGGCAGCCGCCAGCTTGACTCGCCCGCTCAATACACTACTGAGCCTTCTGCAAGCCGGGAATAATGCAATGGCAAGGATGATTCCCCAGACCACCGGTGAGATAAAGGGCCTTAATATATTGAAGCACAGGGCTATCAAAAGGGCGATAACGCCGATTCGAATCGCTATGTCAATTGCTGGTCCTATGTATGTTTTTTCTCCGGTAATTTTGCCTGGTTCGTTCATAAGGATTCCCCTGTTGGAGGTGGTGCGTTTATGGCTGGGCCTAAGTAAAAGGTATTTTTATAAAGACGAGAAAAACCTTTTATTGATGTTTAAATGCTTCAGCGGCGGCGCCGCCAAAATGGGTCGGTGCCGGCACTCCTTTTTTAAAGGCCTTCTCCCGCGCTTTTTGATGATTCATATCGGCTGGAATGAAACGTATCTTTTTACCTAAACGTTTTGCAGCCATTAGCTCATCTCGGCCGACTTCACCGCCTCCAATTCCGATCAGTACATCACTGTTTTCAACCATCGCCGTCGAGGTCGGCGACAATCGATCGCCACCTTCTATGAATCCCCCCCAAGTCGTATCTTCCACATAAAAAACGTAGTCGACATAGGGAGAAAGTTCTGCATCATATTTTTTTGCTTGCGTCGATACGATACCGGTTGTAGTAAATCCCCTGCGTTTGGCCAATTCATAAACTGCCCCGATGCCTTGGAGTGTTGCCCCGATATTAACAATAGTTTTAGATGGTTCAAACTCATCTAAAATATGTCCGGCTTTTTCAAGCATCACCGCTTTATCCTCGTATTCCGCGCCCGAATAACCGACAAAGGTAACGACATCTTTTTTCTGGCTGTCAAAAAAACTTTTGATATCATCAACAGTTGCATCATCTACTTTTGTAGTCAGATTACCGGTCGTAGTACTACACGAAAAAAGCCAGAGAGAAATGAGGCCAAGGACAATGTCCCGAAGTCGTAAAGATTGGTGCAATTTTAACTTCATCGAATTCTCCTTCTTTTTTAAACCGATCCTAAAAGTGACTTAGCGAGCCAACTTCGTCATTGTAGCCGAAGGCTACGATGACTGCAAGCAACATTCACAAATACCTGCAACCGTATAAATGCCCAAATGCCCGTCGCCCTTGCATAGCGACCAATGTAAACACGACACTAGAATATGATGGATTCGCAAAAAAGTCGGATTTTGGACTTTTGTTCGTTGTAACGCATCGAATTTACAGATTCTGAAATTTGATTTCTGTGCTTATGGCGCCTTTTTGCGACAATATCAAAATATTGGTCTACTCTGGCACTCCCGCCTTGCGCAGATCATTGATTAAGCGCTTCTGACGATTTTCATCTTTGTACGGCAGATGATTAACCGACTTGAGTGTAAAATGGGGAGTTTGCGTTTAAAATTTTCTAGCACGATGCGGTTACCCCTCTCTTTTTTATGATTCAGAAAAATTCGATTATAAAATGCAGTCAAGATATGCGAAATGGCATGTCTGGGCAGGCTCGAGTTTCTAAAAAATAGGCTTCAGGTCAAATGGTGGAAGAGATTATAGATCTAATATAAACAGACACTAAATTGTGTCAATTTGATTCAAACCACAATCAAAAGAAGCGGTGGCGATCGTAAAGCATCAAATTTCTGTCATCGGAAAAAACTGAAGCGGCGTCCGTGATGACACAGTTCTGCTCAAGCGCCTGAGATCGCTGATTTTCTGCCGTTGTTTGTTCCCAGCTTAACTTCATAGGCCCTGAGCGGTCGCGAAAATCCCTTCACTACGATGGTTTCTTTTGACCGGCAGTCAATTTGATCGTTTGTCAAGGCCCAGGTGGAATGACTGATAAGGATGCCTCCCGGCTCACAGGCCGTTTCCAGTCTGGAAGCCAGGTTGACCTGCATGCCCATAGCACTGTAGTCACTTCTTTGCCTGGAACCGAAACTGCCAACCGTCGCCATACCCGTATTAATGCCGCATCTTATTTGTAAGGGATATTCAATGCCTTCGCTGAACCACTTTTTTTGCAGTTCCTGCATTTTTAACTGCATTTCCATGGCCATCCGCACACATCGCAGGGCATGATCCCTGTCGTCGGTTCTATCCGGTGCGCCGAAAAAAACAAACAGCGCATCACCGGTAATGTTGGCCAGGGTCCCTCCATATTTTTGAATAATGTCATTCATGCAGGAAAAATATTCGTTTAACAATTCCGCCATGTCTTCGGGTTCCATTGCATCGGTGGTCCTGGTGAAATCCTTGATATCGGAAAAAAACATCACCAGTTTCCTGCGGTGGTGATCCCGCACCGGTGCAACATCTCCGGCCAGTATTTTTTTTGCCAACTGAGGCGGTACATATCTTGCCAGAAAGCAGTGAGCTTTGACAACCTCTCGTTTCTGTTCCTGAAGATCTTTGGTTCTGAGCTCGATGATTCTTTCCTGTCTCAGGCGAATGGTGTTGACCTCTTCAATCCGGCGTTCGAGTTCGTCGATAATTTCTTGTGATAGTCGGATGCGAATCAGATCCATGAGCCGGGAATAAATTGGTTTGGCCTTCCATTTGATGTGATATTCACAAAAAGCACCACCTGAAAACTGGCACATCTTCTCTAAAACTGTGGCCGGGTTGCCCGTAAGTCTTCCCAGACCCTCATAAACCCCCCTGTTCATGTCACAAAAGAGCTTGGTGACGGCCGGGTCGTCCTTCCAGTATATTCTCACCACGGCATATCCATTTTGATTCTCTATGATTTTTATTGAGCGGTTGGCGTTGAATTTGGCATTTTCTTTGGGAAGTCGGTTGATGATGGTTTGAACGCCCGCCAGACGCATTAGAAAAACCTGGGATCCCACGGCGGTTTTAAAGATATTTTTTCCGGCTTTGTATATGGCATCCGGATCTTCTAAAATCGAAATGGTGTTCTGGTAGACCCTATTCAGGAGATCATTTGAAATCCAGTTGCCGGGTTCCAGCAGATAATCTTGGGGCACCGACATGAGTCTGCCCGTGCTCTCATCAGTGACAAAAAACTCCCGATTTCCGATGATGTCGCGAAAGAGCCTGCCGCACGGTATCTCCGCTAAAACACTTTTGAGGTAGTGCGCACAGGTGCAGATGTTGATGCAGCTGGAATCTTTTTCCATCGGCTTATCGGATCTCAAAGAAATTACTGTCATTGGAGTACTCCCCATTAAATATTGACGATTTTCGAATGACGCTTGAAGATTCACAAATTAAGGTATTCTATCCATTTAATTTGTGCCTTCGTGTCCTGGTGGCTGATTTTTTTTAGATGAAGAGCTGTCGTATAAGAGCAAAAAAGGTACCAACAGCCGTGCCGGGCAAGGGAATTTTAGACGCTTTGAAGCAATGGTGTGTTAATATTGCTCAATTTTGTTTGCTGAACTTGGCAGGGAGTAGCGAGAGAAAGTCCATGCAGCAGAAAACTATGAAATGCGTTTCACAACTTTATTTAGGACCTTACCCATTTCTTACTGATTCATCGATCCAGCGGCCCAGGAAACGGGCAGCCATTGCGGCACCGTCAAGATCTACAGATGGCGCATTTTTAATCCCTGGATGATGCAGCAATTGATCCATATGGTTACTCAATGGAACTGGTTGAATATCTGCTGAATTCAACATCTTCATGGGCAGCAAGGTTTTTATTTTGTTGGCACGCAAGGGTTGCTCCTGCTGGCGGGCGTAGGGATAAACGAGAGCGGGCACTCTGGTAACCAGCAAGTTCATACAGGTGTTGTAGCCGGCCAGACTAACCGAGAGATCGGCGGCATACAAATAGTCCAGGAAGCGCTTGGTATATCGCCGGATACGAAAGCCTGCGGAGGTGCGGGCAGTTAGGTTTTTAAATTTTTCTTTTTCCAAAAACGGTCCGGCAAAAACCTCAAGCCGAATCGGCAGTCTGTCACGAAGCAATTCACAGGCATCGATCACAGACGTTAGCAGTCTGTAGCCTGAACGACCGCCGCCGGCGCTGGCCACAACTAATTTTTGGGCAGAAGACAGTGCCAGCTCCCTTCGCAGTCGTCTCCCATTGGCGGCATCTGTCTGTTGGGTGATAAACCCGGTGTAGACCACCGGGATGTTGATGTCCGCCACCCGGCTGAAGGTTTCTTCCAAACGCAGTATCTCGGGATCGGAATGAACCAGCAATGCATCAAAGTGCCGGTTCAGTTTCTGTATAACTCTCTCTTCGTAAACGCATGGATCTTTTTTCTCAACCAAAATATCCCGCAGGCTGCATACCGCCCGGACCTGCCCTAATCTGCCTTCACGAATATCTGCCAGCAAGGGTTCCAGTTCGAAGCCGAACATGGATCTCCCAAAAGGATAGAGCTCTACGATAAAAAGATCCGGCTGATGTTTCTCCATCAGCGAATAAATCGTCTTTTTTCGTTCATGCCGAATTTGGTCGACGCTTAGGCCGGGCGTACCCGGAATCAGTCGGGTGAATTTTTCGTCCATGGTCAGCACCGGCAGCCGCAGAAGCCGAACATGACTCGGCAAATCCATGTCAACTTCCTGACCGCCGACCATCAGCGTCACGTCATGGTCCGACAGTGCTCTGGCAAACTCCAGGCTACGGACCAAATGACCCATACCCCAGGAGTATTGACAGTAAAAGATGATTTTCATATGACAGGTCCGTTGTTAGTGGTCAGTTGTTTGTTGTCTATTGTAAAAAGAAAATCAATGAAGACTTTTTTATTCGCTCCGGTCCTTCAATCATACGACTTTCCATGAGCAAGATGGCTAAATATTTGCAGCAGCGCAAATAATAATAGAGATGGAATAATGTAACAATGAGGGGACTTCGGGTCCTTAATGCCATCTTTGTCCTTAACCTTCTTATGAAACATTTCAAAAGCTGGATTTGGTTCCATCCTGGCCCATTTTACTTTCGTAGGTTGGGTTGAGCCTACGCCAGGCTTTGTTGGGTTTCGTTGCACTTAACCCAACTACATTTTGCCGGTGTTATTGCGAAATGCGAAACCCAACAACGGCTGATTTCAGAACCGAGCCCCAAAAGTTTCTATCTCGATTAATCTGGCCGCTTTTTTGGCCAGCGGCTGCGCTGAACCTGTAAACGGTCACGCTAAATGCTTAAAATTAACCAATTGAAGCTCTCTGTGCCTGACCAGGATCCCTATAAGCATCTCAAGAAAATCAAACGCTGCAGCGTTCATCCGCTGGTGATGGATCATGATGCCGCAGCGGTCCGAAGGTATCGCCTGCTGGAGCTCATTGAATAGATTGCGCCAGCCTAAAGTCGGTTCCCACTCCTTGCGGGTGTGAAGGTCGACATTTACAAAAAAATCAGTCAATTCCCCCGCCACCTTCGGCCGGCTGCCACGGCTGCGGGATACGGCGACATAGCCGAGATCCCGCAGAACCTGAAGGGTGCTGAGACTGCAACGATTCCACGGGGGGGTGAAAACCGGAAAAAATTCTGCTTCCATTAAATCCTCAAGCCGCCGTTTGCCCTGCATAAGGTCCCGTTTGATATCCAACCGGTTGCGGGAAGCTCCGAACTCCTGTTTTTTTCCGTCAATTTCATGGTTGACATGGCGCCAGCCGTGCTGGTGCCAACACCACAATGAGGACTCCTTTGCACCCAAGCCGTTGAGATATTGCCAGCGTCTGCCGGTCAGCCACGCCGGGACCACGGCCAGACACAGGGGGACCCGCTGGCGCCTGAAAATATCCATCAATTTGGCAAAATTTCTCCCGGGGGCGGCCACATCGTCGGCCCGAAAAAAAATGTGCCCGGAACCTTTGTTTCCAAGTTGTTCCAAAGCAATATGTATACAGCGTTCGGTTCGATCAACAAGATCCGCCGGAAAAGAGCGCCAAATGGGAGAAACTTCGTTCTGCATTTATTCTGCCTGCACTATGATTGTAAATAATATTTGAATCGAGGGATGCGGGGGGAGGGTGCACCGCCCTTGTCGGAAAATCTTCATATTCTTTTTTTTGTGCCTTCGTGTATTCGTGGCTGAAATTTTATCCGATTTTCAATCCACCTTGCCGTATTGGCAGCACCGTTCAGATCAAATTTGACGGCCGGCCGCGTCGAGCGGGACATCCAATCATCCATGATTACAGCAAGGCGATCGGGGTCGAGATCCTCATTTTCCAGCACCTGTAAGACACCCAGGCTGGCCAGGCGACCCGCTCGCAGTCGCTGCTCGCGGTTCTGGCCGAACGGCCACACCAAAGCAGGCGTCCCGCAAGCCAGGATATTCATGGTCGTATTGTATCCTCCCATGCTGACGGACAAATCGGCCGCCGCCAGATAAGACAAAAAATCCCTTGCAAAACGAGTTACCTGCACGTTGTTCCCGGCGCATCGTTTCAGACGCTCAAATTCACTTTGATCCAAAAAAGGGCCGGTGAAAACCTTCAGGTGACAGCGGTCATTCTCCGCCAACCGAGAAAATGCCCGGACCGCAGCCGTCAGAATGGGGGCTCCCACATTTCCACCCCCCGCGCTGGCGATGATCAAATTTTCTTCCTCGCTTATATTTAATTTCTGCCGGATCATTTTGCCGGCATCCGCTGCGGGTTTGGGAGCAATATAACCGGTGTAATCTACGGGTATCGAAATTTGATTAAAATGATCGAATGTTTCGCTGATTTTTACCAGTTGAGGATCGGAATGAACGAGGACCGCATTAAAATAGCGGTTGAGCGTCTTGACCACCCGCAATTCGTGTTTGTCCCGATCCTCTTTTTCGACAAGGATGTCCCGCACACTGCAAACCACAGATCCGCAGGATAGTTTCCTATCGTCCACGGCCTGCAATACCGGATCGAGTTCGAAACGGAAAGCCTTACGACCGAATGGATAAAGCTCGATCAGAAACACATCCGGTTTTTCCGCCGCCAAAAGGGCAAACAGACGTTTTTGCCGTTCTTCTTTAACCTGATCGATGCCGTCAGGTCTCTGGGTGCTATGCAGCCTTTTAAACGCCCGGTTCATTTGAAGTTCAGGAAGGCGAAACTCGGTGACATGCCTTGGTAGATGAGTCTCGACAGGAGGTCCGCCGCTAACCAGAATCACCTCATGATCCGACAACGCCCGGCTGATTTCAAGGCTGCGGAAGAGATGGCCGATTCCCAGAACATGTTGGCAATACTGGATAATTTTCATATTGATGGGTTCAACGTTCGGGGTTCAGGGTTCTGGGTTCCGCCCAGCCTTGTATGGCCTGCAAAGCGACCAGTTTGACCGAGAAAGAAACTCTAAAAAGGCGATTGTTCCTGCGGGTCAATGGTTCGTGTTTGGGGCAAGAGCAATTTAATAGGTAGTTTCATAAGCGCTAAAAGCTTCAGGGCGGGGCAGAACCCTTCAACCCTGAACCCAGAACCCTCACTAAATTCATTCCTGATAATTGTCAACCTTTTGTTGATTTTTCTATGCGCATATGCAATCGGTTATGAATGCAGTTGCAATAATTATCAAACTTCGTCTCAAATTTTTGTATTTGCCCTTAAATAGGTAAAAAATTGGAACATCATCAAATAAAAATAAAGAAAGTTAAACTAAAAGATCTTGACGAATTTTCTCAGAACGCCTTAAACGATCCGGCTTATCAGGATCTAGCCCCTATCTCTCTTGTCCGCGCCGCTTCCCAGGTCAATAATCCGCTGGCCGAGCCTGATGATATCACATTGTTGGTGGCACTTTGCAAGGGTCGCTGTATCGGCTATCATGGTCTGTTGCCTGGAATTCTAAAAATCGATGAAAATTATTCGAAGATTTACTGGTTGGTAACCTTTTATCTGGACGCCGGTTTCAGGGGGCAGGGCCATGGTAAGCGTTTGGTATCGGAAATTCAAAATACCGCCGTTGATTTGGTTACAACCGGCATAACTGCGGGTGCGGAAGGTGCTTACCGAAGCATGGGTTTTAAAGACCTCGGGGATTTACCGTATTGCCAGCTGCGATTGGATCGGTTGCAATCTATGCACAGTCCCTTCCAATATGGGGGCAATAAGCCCGAGCAACCCGGTGTATTCGGTTCAATGTTTAACCGGTTCGGCCGTTGGCGCTACCAGCTGAAAAAGCAAATGGTTTACCGCATCGTCCGTCAAAAACTGGAGGCTAAAAAAAATATCTTTCAATCCAGGCTCGTTAATCGGCTGGATGAAGACCTAACGTCGCCAATGGCTCAACAATCGCCTTATGCTTCATTCCACCGCGATCTTGACACCATCAACTGGATGCTGCAGCATCCCTGGGTGGTCTCCCGGAAAGACGCCGGAAAAGATGTTCAAAATTATTATTTTTCACGGGTTCGCGATCTTTTTGAACTCGTTGCCCTGGAAATCTTCGCGCCTGACGGAAACACCCGTAAGGGTTTTTTAATTTTATCTATCTCGCTCAACAAGAATAAATCCGTGGTTAAGATCCTCGACTATAATTTTTATGACCCGCAGGATACCTTTATTGCCGGCTATTTCGGGATACAATATGCGAAAGATCTGCTGGCGGATCGAATAGAATATCCTGGAAGCCTGAACGATTTTTTTGAGGAACAACCCTTCTTCAAACGCCTGATTAAAGAAAAAAAGCGCCTGTATCTCTTCTATCCAAATTCCAATGACAGTCCCCTGGCGGTGTCGGCTGGAAAGATAAAATTGGATTATTGCGATGGTGACACGGCGTTTACCTGATTATAATCCGGACGATCCGGAATTGAAGATTTTAGGTGTCAGGTGTCAGGTGTCAAGAAATCGAGTCACTAAATCCTGAAACCTCTCTTATGAAACTTCAAGAAATCGGGGGGCAATGTCATTAACATTATATCAATTCCTCGTGGGAGCGGCTTCCAGCCGCGATTAAAAGTCGCTTTATAGCGATCGTCGTATGATCGCGGCTGGAAGCCGCTCCCACAATCAAACAGGATACATTCATTCGATGTTCGACGTTCGCGTAGTTTCTTCTCCGATCAGACTGGCCGCTTTTCAGGCCAAAGGCAGTGCTGAACACTGACACCTGACACCTGACACCTTCATTTTCTTACAACATGTTGTCAGAAAAAAGCCCCTAAAGGACTAAGGTTGCAGCATCGGGGCTATATTTCGATGAGACGATCGATATCTGTCCGGCCGGCAACCTCACGGCTTTGTCCGGGTCTGGCGGCAAAAAATTGCTTAAATCCGAATGTTTTTAAAATCGAAATCAATTTTTCATTGTGCTCGTTAAACGGGAAGCAATATGACTCAGGTGCAGTCCCGAGATGGTTTTCCATCCACTGTAAACACATCTCTGTATCATATTTAATGTAGTCTTCCCATTCGGTTTCAGACCGTCGTGTCAGCAATCCATCGCGATAATTGAAGCCCTGAAAAGCAAGTTTTGAGCGAATGCTCAAATTTTCCCCGGAAAGATCAGGCAGGGTTTGAAACCGCTCCAGTTTCCACTTGGCAAGCGGCTTTCTTTTTCGCGGGTGGGTTCGACTGAATATCACATCATGAAAATGACTGTGGACACCAATTCTCACGTTGGTTCGGCCTGAAATTGCTTGAAGCTCTTCGATGGTCATGAAGTGATCGAAGTTGCCTTCGACAAAGCTGCGGTACATATATTTTTTCGGTTTTAGATGGGAAAGGTATTCGCCGGTATACATACGTCTTGCCTTTCCGGGCCTTATAAGGGAGGTGGTGATAAAATAGGTTAAGTTCGCGGGATGGCTTTTCAACAAAGGAAAATAGTAATATTGAGAAAATAACCCGTCATCGAAGGTCAACCGGAATTGGCTCAGATTGAGCTCGAAATACTTTCGATGGATGTCATGAATCATCAACGTTTCCATTGCGATTTTACGTTCCTGTTTGAAATCCCAACCCGGATAAACCGGATAGAATAGCCACCAAGGCACCGAGACACAAACAATAGATGTTTATTATAAGTAAACTTCCTGACTTTTCTCCTGAATTCCAGTAACTTCCGAATTCTTTTCATTCCGTATTACTGCGATTTCAATTTTTTGCGGATACCGTCCAGGGCCTTTTGTGCCTGTTTAAAATCCGGTTTCAGCTCCAAGGCGCGCATCCATTCTTTCTCGGCCTTGGCCCATTGATTCTGCTTAAAATATGCCAGGCCCAGTTTGTAGTTGGCCATCGCAAAGTCCGGCTTCAGCATTTGGACCTGACGATAGCTTTCGATCGCTTCCTGATATTTTGCCTGCTGCAGACGGAGGTTGCCGAGATTCATGCATGCTGAAAACAGGTTCGGATTCAGGTCGATAGCTCGTTGGTAATGGTTTGCCGCCGCGTCGTCTTTCCCGAGCTGCGCATAGACAATGCCCAGATTGTTGTGGGCTTCGGCGAAGCGCACTTTTCCCGACACGGATTTTTGAAGGGCGGCGACGGCCGCATCCAGGCGGTCGGCATGGAGAGCCATGACCCCCACATCCAGGTGAGCCCTGGCATAAATCACTTCTAAAGCAAAGTGGTTGTGTAACAAGATCCGCTCGCCTGCGATAAAACTGTCTATGGTCTTGATGCTTTTCTCGTAAACCCTGGTTGCATTGTCCAGACGCCGGGCATCCATAAAACGTTTTGCGATATCGTAGTTCAGCCTCGCGAGCAAATGGGTAGCGTTATAATCCATGGGATTTTTGGCCAGGGCATCTTCATACTTTTGGATCGCATCTTGGACCCTCCCATTGGCAGTAGCGATAAATCCATCCAGGACATCCCTTTTGGCCTGAAACATTGCGGACAGGTTCTTTTCAATTGAAGCGGCGTTTTCAACCCATTTTAAAGAGCTCAGCATATCCGTCGGCTTCGAACGAAATCGATAGAGTTCTTCCAAAAGTTGGCTCGATCGGGCCTGAAGAAGGACTTTGGGTGCGGAATATTCCAGTAGGGCATTATCATCCGTGTGGAGCGGTGCTCCTTTGGCGTACTCAGCCACCGCCTCTTCAGTGATGACAAGTTTGTCAATAAACGCTGTAACGTCTCTTAGATTCATTCTGTCCAGATCGGTTCTCAACCTCTCGTCATTAAGGCGATCTATGAGCATTTCATAGTCGATATTCAAGTCTTGCGGGGATCCTATCAGCAGGTAATCGCCGCCAAAGGATGCCTCCCACACCGTCACATGGGGAAAAACGGCCTGAAAGGTGCGCACAATCGTTTTGAAATCAATCGAAGACATGGAGTAGGCGTGTACCCACTGGCACATCACGCCTCTTTTTGGCAGACGTTTTTTCGCCAGGTCGAAAAATTCACGGGTAAAAAGATTGGCCATTCCCGAGATCCATGGATTGGATGGCTCTGAAATAATCACATCGTATTGGCGGCTTGTGAGGGCCAGGTGATTGCGACCGTCACCGACAATGAGGTTGACCCTGGGGTCGTCGAGGGCATCACCGGTATACCCCCGGAAATATTTATTGGCTTCCACTACGGCCGTTTCTATTTCAACCACATCCACTGCCTTCACCGGATGCTGCGCCACCGCCCCTATTGTCATCCCGCTGCCCAGTCCGATAACCAGGACGTTCTCGGCCTTTTGGTGCAGCAGGAGCGGCAAATGTCCGAGCATCAATTGGGTCGCCGCATCACCCCTGGCCGAAGCATCCGTCTTGCCGTTTATCTGCAGCGCCAGATTTCCTTCGGAGGTTTTCTGCACGGCCACAACGGCATACAGGCCCTCTTTGAAGTAGAGGGTTTGACGTCCATCTTTCATAGCTGCCCTGAGATCGATCCCCTTCTTGGCTGAAATATCTTTGTAGCGATCAAAGTAAAGGTAGGGGCCGCTGGCGAGAATTGTTGCATCCCATTGGGAGATCGGGTACCAGATCAGCACGGCGATCGCGGCGGTCGCCA
>JARFPZ010000503.1 GCA_029288035.1 Desulfosarcina sp. | reverse complement strand
CGCTTCCATGACCTCCGCCTGCTCTCCTTTTATGGAAATAGCCGAAAGTACCTTGCCTTTGCGGATGTGCTGCAACAGCGTGTTGATCGCCGAAAGCCGGGCGCTGACCACCTGCTCGATGCCGATGGTTTTCATTAATGGGAAGTAACTGAATCTGCTGATCCGGGTGATGGATTTTTTGGCCCCCATGCGCGTGGCTAAAAGTGAGGTCAGTATATTCGTCTCTTCATTACCGGTTACCGTGATGACTACATCGATATCCTGGATATTCTCTTCCGCCAACAGGGCCTGGTCAGATCCGTCACCGCAAAGCACGACCGTTTTATTTAATCTTTCGGCAATTTCGGTGCAGCGCACTGGATTATTTTCGATAATCTTGCAATAAAGGCTACTTCCCTCCAGCCTTTCGGCCAGGCGAAATCCGATATTGCCGCCACCGATGATCAGCGCCCGCTTCAAGGGTTCATCCGATTTGTCGAAAGCCGCCAGTGTCTCCTGTAGCTTATCTTCCTCGCTGATAAAATAGACCAGGTCGCCGGGCATCAGGTAGTCATTTCCCCTGGGTATAATTAATTCCTCCCCACGCACCACCGCCGCAATAAGCAGTCTGATACGGTTTATTTTTTCGGGGATATCCGCAAGCTTCACGCCGGCCAGTCTTGAATTCTTATCCAGATAGATACCGATAAATTTAATGCGGCCGTCGGCGAACTCGCCCACATCCGCCGCTCCCGGAACACGCATCATGCTTTCAATCGTCTTGACCACTTCGATTCCAGGATTGATGATGGTGTCGATGTGGGGCGCATGCTCGCGAAAATGATCGTGATATTGATCGAAATCGCTATCGCGCACCCGGACCAGCTTTTGGGTGGACGGCGACAGCATATTGGCCACCAGACAGGCCACCAGATTGACTTCATCGCTGTCGGTGACGGCCAGAAGGACTTCCGCATTGGAGATGCCGGCTTCTTCCAAAACCACCGGACTGCTGCCCGATCCCTGGACAACCTGTACGTCCAGATGGTCGGACACCCGTCGAATGGCATCGGCGTTCTTTTCGATAACCACCACTTCTTTATTTTCCAGGGTCAAATGATTGGCGATGTGAAACCCGACCTCACCCGCACCGACAATGACGATTTTCAATGATTACGCTCTCCGCTTTTATTCAGCATTCCGCATTCCGAATTCCCCATTCTAATCCCTACCCTGTGCCCTATGCGCTTTGCCCCCTGCCCTATGCTTTATCATTCCAACTTCCGCATTCCACCTTCCAGATTCAAATCCCTTTCATTCCCCATTCCGCATTCCGATTTCCCTCCGGGGCGTAGGCCCTGCGGCTTCCGGCTCCGCTTCCAGTCCGTAGGGCTTACAGGCCGGAGGGCAGCGCCTACAGCTCGGAGAGGCCGGCGGCCGACTTCCTCTTAATACTGCCCCCCCAGGAGAGCAAATTTTGAACAATAAAGTCAATCACGTCTTGGTGTGTCTGCCGCCCCTTGCCCTCCACAACCAGCGGTTTGCCGAATTTGAAATATATCGCTTTGTGTGGATCAATGGGTCCCAGCTCTTTAATCCATTTCCCGTTCTGCTGAAAATCTGTTTTAACGGCCACCGGAACCACGGGAACGCCGTTTCTGGATGCCAGCTTAATCCCCAGGGTATTGAATCCTTCGACATCAAATTCAACACTGCGGGTGGCCTGGGGGAAGATGAAAATGGAGCACCCGCTTGAAATAAATTTACTGCCCTCGCGCAACACCACTTTCAAATCGTCACGGGGATTCTGTCGAGACACCGCAATCAGCTTCAGCGCAATCATAAAGTGCTTGGCAACCGGATAGTGACGCAGTTCTTCTTTGATGACAAAATTAACTCTGTTAAAGGCCAGAGCGATACCGGGAAGAACGAGGGTCTCAAGAAGGCTCATGTGATTGGCAATGTAAACCACCGGTCCGCTTTGATGGGAGAGTGCTTCCAGACCGGAAATATTAACTTTGCCGCCGACGGATTCAACGATCTGCAGAATTCGATGGGAAAACCAGGCCCACTTTTCATCGTCAAGATCACCTCTTCGGCCGACAATGCCGGCATGGGTGATCGTCGACACCAAGCGCAAATAATAGACAAAGCTCAGCCACCCCGGAAAATAGTTTCTGGAAACCTTTTGCCCGGGGGGCGTTTGATAGCCGAACTCAGATCTAAGAAGATGATGATATTGATCTTTGGTCAATTCCGGTACCGAGACAAAATCAGGCTGGCGTTGGTTCCACCAAATCCAAAAGAATTGGTCATGGCATGTTCGACGCTGGCTTTTCGCATCACATTGGGCACATAATCCAGGTCACATTCTTTGTCTGCGTGGTCATGATTGATGGTTGGCGGAAGCCGGCCATCATGAATGCTCAGCGCCGTGAAAACCGTCTCAATCCCGCCGGCGCCGCCAAGCAAATGTCCGGTCATGGATTTGGTCGAGCTGATCGCCATTTTGTAGGCATGATCTTGAAAAACCGTTTTAATGGCCAGGGTTTCAACCAGATCGTTCAGCGGGGTCGAGGTGCCGTGGGCATTGATATAGTCAATTTTATCGTAGGAAAATTCGGCATCGTCCAGGGCCGCCTTCATGCAATTGACCGCCCCGCTTCCGTCCGGCGGCGGTGCGGTCATGTGATACCCGTCGCTGCTCATACCGTATCCGGTCAGCTCGGCATAAATTTTCGCACCGCGATCAAGGGCATGTTCAAGGGTTTCAATAATCAATATGCCGCTGCCTTCTCCCACCACAAAGCCGTCCCGGTCACGCTCAAATGGACGAGATGCCTTTTGGGGCGCATCATTGCGGGTGGACAGGGCTTTCATGGAGTTAAAGCCGGCAATGCAGGTCGGATTGATCACCGCCTCAACACCGCCGGTAATCATGGCATCGGCCTTGCCGTTTTGGATTATTTTATAAGAATCTCCCACCGCATGGGCACCAGCGGCACAGGCGGTCGCGATGGAGGCATTGGGGCCCTTGGCGCCGTATTGGATGGAAATCATTCCGGGTGCCATGTTGCCGATCATCATCGGGATGAAGAAGGGGCTCACCCGTCTCGGACCTCTACGCTTCAATGTAATGCAGGTGTCTTCCAGAATCGAAAGACCTCCCAGGCCGCATCCGGTGATCACACCGACTCTTTCGGCATTGGTGCCGTCAATGACCAGCCCGGAGTCTTCCAATGCCATGCGGCTGGCTGCGATGGCATATGCAATAAAGCGCTCGGTGCGCTTGGCCTCCTTTTTAGGCAAAAAATCTTCGGCATGAAATCCTTTGACCTGCGCCGCAATCTTGGTTTGGAATTTGGATGTATCAAATCGTGTAATTTCGCCGACCCCGGATTTGCCGGCACACAAGGCTTCCCAGGATTCCTGAACACCGATTCCCAACGGCGTTACGAGCCCCACACCGGTTATCACAACTCTTCGATTCAAATGGTCCTCCCGTGAATCAAGGATTTTATCCTAACTCAATTCATAAGCCACCCCGCCCTGGCGGGATGAGAATTTAATGGGTTCTACCGTTACCGCGAGGCCATGCTTCAGTGTGCAAAACTGATTGATGCCGGTGGCTTATGAATTGAGAATCAGCGACTACCAGCAGAGGTGGCCTGAGCCCCTTTCAAGTGCCATCCTCATATCTCCAGCTCTACTGGTAGTCGCTGATTTTGCTTAATTCAATCAAAGATAGTAAGTAAAATGATATTTTGTAACTACTTGAAATGAGTTTTATAATAATACCTATGATCAGCTTGTTCAAGGTTGGGGTTAAGTAATTCAAACAATCGGGATTGTCAAGTGGAATTAGGATAAAGACTTTCCCAGATTTCCACAGACATTTAGCTTTTGGCAGCGTTTATTATCCTGGTGATCCGTGTTCAGCCGTGTCCCCAAAATGAAATTTCCGATACTTTCCAGTTACAATCCGCAGCAATGCCTTGACCGTCAGAGGCTTTCCAACAGTCGCTGGTGGATATTGTCAAAACCGCCGTTGGACATGATGAGGATAAGGTCTTGGGGTTTGGCAGCTGCTGTCAAAAAGGCGATGATGGCGTCGGTATCCGCAAAATAATGGGCATCTTTTCCCAGACGTTTCAAATCAGCGACCAGCTGTCTGGAAGAAAATCGCTGGCCGGACGGAATTTTTTTCAGTAAAGGGGGGTGTCTGATACAGATGAGATCCGCCATTTCAAATGATTGCAGATACTCGGTTTGAAATATGCTGCGCATGCTGGTGTTGGTTCTGGGCTCAAACACAGCGATCAAACGCCCTTTGGATTGAACCGATTTTACCGCCCGAATGGTCTCCCGCACGGCAGTGGGGTGATGGGCGAAATCATCGATCACTGTAATCTGCCGCTTTTCCCCTCGGATTTCCTGCCGCCGTTTGATGCCTTCAAAGGTTTCCAGGGCATCGGCGATGATTTGCAGCGGAATTTTCAGTCGGTCCGCAATGGCGACCACTGCCAGCGCATTGAGCAGATTGTGTTCGCCGAAAAGCCTTGTTTTAAGGGCCGCAAGGTACTCATTGTTTTTTAGGATTTCAAAGGTCGTCCAGGGCGAATCAACCGAGACAGTGCCCAACCGCCAGGTGGAGCTTGTATTTTTGCCGTAGTTTTCGACCCGGCAATTGGCGTGGGTGATAATTTCGGCCAGGTTTTTATCGCCATCATAGGCGAGCAGCAAGCTGGATTTCTGAAGACCGGAAATAAAAGCTTTAAATATCCTTTTGACATGATCCAGGTCGTTAAAGATGTCGGCGTGATCAAACTCAACACTGGTCAACACCGTCATTTGGGGATCAAAGTGGAAAAATTTCGGTCCTTTGTCAAAAAAGGCCGTATCATATTCATCGCCCTCCACCACAAAGTAAGGGCCGTTTCCCAGGCGGTAGTTGCTGTCAAAATTTTTTAAAATTCCACCGATCATAAACGACGGATCTAAACCGGCCTCGTGCAGGATCCAGGCAAGAATCGAGGAAGTCGTCGTTTTGCCGTGTGTTCCGCTCACCAGAAGCGTTTTTTTGCCCCCCGCCACAAATCGGTTCAGTGCCTGGGGCATGGAACAAAAGTTTAGTCCCCTGCGGTCTAATTCCCCGACTTCGGGATTCTCCCTGATCACGGCATTGCCGACGATGACCAGATCCGGGGCATAGGACAGGTTTTCCGCCCTGAACCCATCCATGATGCGAACCCCCTTTTTTTCCAGAAAATGGCTCATGGGGGGATAGATTTTTTGATCGGATCCGGTGACCTCAAATCCGAGATCCTGCAGCATACAGGCAAGCGCTCCCATACCGGTACCGCACACAGCAATTAAATGGATCGTCCGAACGGTCTCCGGAATTCGATTTTTATGCATATCCAGCATCATAAGATAGCTTCTCCAAAACCTGCTGCGCCGCATCGATCGTGGCATCGATGTGTTCATCACTGTGTGCTGTGGACAGGAAAAGAACTTCAAATTGGGAAGGCGCAATGTAAATTCCGTGCTGCCGCATTCCCTGATAAAACTTGGCAAACAATTCAAGATCGCAGTTTTTGGCATCGTCGAAATTGGCGACATTTCGATCCGTAAAAAACATCCCCATCATGGAACCCACATGACCGACCCTGGCAGCAACACCTGCCTTTTTAGCCGCGTGGCCGAGACCGGTGATCAACCGCTTTGAGCGTTCATTCAAGGCTTCATAAACACCGGGTTTTTGGAGCTGTTTGAGGGTAGCGATACCGGCCGCCATTGCAATGGGATTACCGGAAAGGGTTCCGGCCTGATAAATCGATCCCTGGGGTGCAATCTGAGACATAATCTCTTTTTTACCGCCATAGGCCGCCACCGGCAATCCGCCGCCGATAACCTTGCCAAAACAGGTCAGATCCGGACTGATATCATACAGTGACTGGGCGCCGCCGTAGGCCACCCGGAAACCGGTCATGACCTCGTCAAATATCAGCACGGCCCCGTGGGTTTCCGTTAATTCCCGCAATGTTTTCAAAAAACCGTCCTCGGGTGCTACCAGTCCCGTATTGCCGGCCACCGGCTCCACGATGACGCAGGCGACCTTGTCACCCTTTTCAGCCATCACCTTTTTTATCGCTTCGATGTCGTTAAAGGGCAGCGACAGCGTGGACTGGGCCACCGCTTCAGGCACTCCGGGGCTTCCGGGGATTCCCAGGGTGGCCACCCCGGAGCCGGCGGCCACCAACAAGGTGTCTGCATGGCCGTGGTAACAGCCGTCAAATTTTATGACCAGGTCCCGGCCGGTCACCCCCCGGGCCAGACGAATCGCGCTCATAGTGGCCTCGGTACCGGAGTTTACCATGCGTACCACATCCACCGACGCTACGGCGTCGATAACCATCTCGGCCAGCTGAATCTCCAAATCGGTGGGCGCGCCGAAGCTGGTGCCCCGTTCCAGCACCGCCGTGATGGCATCCACCACCGCCGGATGGCGGTGACCCAGAATCAGAGGTCCCCAGGAGCCGACATAGTCAATAAATCGGTTGCCGTCCGCGTCATAGATCAGACAGCCCTCACCGCGTTCGATAAACAATGGATCGGCACCCACCGATTTGCAAGCTCGGACAGGGCTGTTTACGCCTCCGGGGATTATTTTCAAAGCTTTCTCAAAAAGCGATTGGGAGTTTGTAAAATTCATTTCATCCAACTCCTTTCAGTTGCAAAATAGGTTGACATTTGAAATTGGATGACAAAGTATCAGATAGTATTTTCGGGGTCAAGCCATCAATGAAGTTCATCAGAGCTTACTCATTTAAGCAGTCGATTTATTGGACTAAATTGAGATGTTCGCCCATGAAAATTTTGATACTGTTTGTAATTTGAGTATTGTGATTTAGGATTTTAGGAACTCAGAGGATTCAGGTTTATAAAATAGGATTTATTTCTCAGAAAAAAATTCCAAAATCCCCATTCCCACTTCCAAATTCAGAATCATGGCGCTTCAGAAATCACCCAAAAGACTTGCAAAATTATTGGATTACATCCTGGGTCGACGTCCCGACGAATTCGGCCTGGTGACGGACAGTGATGGTTATATCAAGATCAAGGAGCTCTTAAAAGCCCTGTCCGAAGAAGAAGGCTTATCCTATGTGCGCCGCGCCCATCTGGATGAAATCCTGATCACCCTGCCGGATCCGTCATTCGAAATATCGGGCAACACCATCCGTGCAAAATCCCGCCGGCATTTGCCCGCACACGCCTACGCCCCGGACCCTCCCAAACTTCTCTATCACTGTGTGCGCCAAAAGGCCTATCCCCATGTATACACCAAAGGAATCAATCCCACCGGATATTCCCAGGTCATTTTATCTTCAAATCTCAGTCTGGCCCAACGGATGGGAAAAAGAATCGATCGTTCCGCCATCCTGCTGACAGTGCAGGTGAAACCTTGTCTGGACAAGGGGGTTGCCTTTTTTTCGGCCGGAGAAGCCCTTTTTCTGGCCGATTTCATTCCGCCCGACTGTTTTAGCGGCCCGCCCTTGCCAAAAGAAAAGCCTGGTGTCGCACAAACGACCAGACCTCAAGTGCCTGAGCCAAAGCCACCGGCGGGAAGTTTTTTCATCGATCTTGAGGAAAAAATGAACCCCAAGACCGCCGCCGAGAAAAAAAATAAGAGAATGAAAAAGCGTAAAAAACGGCGGGAGCCGCCACCCTGGCGACGGTGACATGTTAGGTCCATCCGTATGAATCTTTAAGACCTTTGCTTGGCAACATGTTGTAAAAAAACGGTTAAAATAAATGATTGACAACCAAATCTAAAGCTGATAGCAAGCGTTTTCGATTGACAATACATCAGTTCGATGGGCCGTTAGCTCAACTAGGCAGAGCACCTGACTCTTAATCAGTAGGTTGAAGGTTCGATTCCTTCACGGCCCACCAGTAAAATCAAGCGTTTCCGGCATTTAGGCCAGGAGGCGCTTTTTTATTTTCTCGCTAAATTGAATCTTTTTGCATGCAAAATGCAAACACTTTTACCTGGTGCTCAGGTAAAAGATCTCCATTCCGAACATGCTCCCGTCGATATTGTTCTATTCCAGCCGGATGAGATCATCGTTGTGAAAGGACAGATTGTTTTCATCCGGGAAGACTCGATTCAGATTGGACTCGCCCACCATGGCCTTTGTCAGGAGCACAGCATCTCTGACGGCTCCTCGGTGGGAGTCCAGGATAACCATGAGGTTCTCCTCGGTTAATCCGCCAAAACCTATATGCATCCGGA
>JARFPZ010000500.1 GCA_029288035.1 Desulfosarcina sp. | reverse complement strand
TTAGGGCCTCGTAAGCGGTGCCCCAGAGGCGTAGGGAATCAGACGGCGGCAATAGAAGTTTGCGGGAAATGATGACAACTCCGCTTGCTGTCAGATGGTTCCAGTATTCGCCAAATGCTTCCAGGGTGAACAGGTGATCCTGATTCAGCGCATCAGCACCCGGCATGGAAGCTCCCCAGTTTTCTACCTGAATGATATCGTAGTGGCCACGGTTTTGTGCCAGAAAGACCCGTGGGCTTTCGATGATGACCGACATCCGGTAATGACGACGCAAAATATTCGCCAGATCAGGACGTTGCTCGATGATGGTTATGAGTTCCGCACCGGAGGCAACGGCAGAAGCTATCGCCGAACCGCCCCCGGATTCGATCAGCAACACATTTTCAGGCGATTGCATCAGAAAATAGCCTGAATAAGAAAGCATGGCGGTGGCAAAACGGCTATCGTTTTTCCCTTTGAATTCGTACAGCACAACCGGGTTGTCACCATCCGAGTAGACGGCATGCTGGTCGGGCAAGGTTTTCGTGTACTTGAGACTTAAGCCGGGCGCAAAGCGGATATAAGGTGTCCTGACGCGTTCAGTTTTGCCCCGGATACTGGTTTTTGATTCGACGATCCGGGTTTTGGGAAATTGAAGAACCTGGGAAAGCGCTTTGAAAGGGGAGGGCTTTATCTGAATCAAAGCACTACCCGCCCGGGACAATAAAAATATTGAAAAACAAAGGCATCCCAGCCAGCCTGCGATCACAACTGTCTGCGATAACCATGGGTGCTGGATTTTCAAGTCTTTTTTAGGCGATACTTTCAGTGTTGCGATCGCTGCCGGAATGAGAGGAATCAATGCTGAAATGATAACGAGTTTGCTTTCCCCCAGCAGGGGAAGCAAAGGAACCGGTGCAATTGCGCCCAGAGCGGAGCCTGCCATGGATGCAAAATAAACCAGGCCGGCCTTTTGCGGAGCGGTGGTGTAGCCGATGGCGATAATAATTCCCGAGAAAAAAAACGGCAGCGCTAAGAGCAAATAGGCTGACAGCAGATACAAGCTTTGGGCCGGCTCCACCGGAAGCCTGAAATAATCCAGCGGCAGGTTGTTTAAAGATACAAAGGATATCAGTGCGGTCGCAGAGTATAGGCTAAGAAGGGCGGCCAGGGTAACCCCGGACACGGGATAGGTCTGTTGGCGGTATTTTCGAATATCGACAATGCTCAGAAATGTGCCGCTGGCACCGAATCCGAAAAGCGCAATGCTGATCACCATAAAGGACAGATGGTTCCACTGTGCGATGGAAAACACCCGAGTGAGCAATACTTCAAAAGCCAGAGTGGAAAGAGATACCAGGAAAATAGCGATTAGAAGGATTGAAGGCATGGATAGCGTATTTAGCTCATATTGATTCATTTTTGGAAAATCGCAATCTGCTAGTTATCCAAAGCATGCCCCGTCATCGGCACAAACAGTACGCCGGTAATTTGCTTCGTTACATAATTGTCCCCGGTTTTGGTAACCAACGTGAGGTTTTGGTATGAAAACGGGTTGCCGAGAGGCAAAATCAGCCGGCCGCCTTCAGTGAGTTGCTTTAACAGCGGTGGTGGAATATGATTGATGGCCGCGGTGATCATGATGGCATCGAAAGGGGCGGCTTCCTGCCAGCCGAAATATCCGTCGCCGTGGCGGGTTTTGACGTTGCTAAACCCCATATCTTTAAGCAGCAGGCTCGACTCGCGATGAAGTTTTTCTTTGATTTCGATGGAGTACACCTCCTTTACGATTTTAGCCAGCACGGCCGCCTGGTAGCCAGAGCCTGTTCCGATTTCAAGTACGCGATGGTTGCCGCTGAGGTTTAAACTTTCCGTCATCAATGCGACCACATAGGGTTGTGATATGGTCTGGCTGGCTCCGATGGGCAGGGCCGTGTCCGCGTAGGCCTTGGAAGCAAGTCGTTTGGGAACAAAACAGTGCCTGGGCACGGAACGCATCGCCGCCAGGACCTTCGGATCGGCGATTCCCTGGCCGGCAATATTCTTTTCGACGAGTTTCTCTCTGGCCGCTTTAAACGTGGGATTATCCGATATAACATCGGCAATGACGATAGAAGGAATTAAACTTAGAAGACATAAAAAGTGGCGGATCTTTTTCATGGCAGTGCTCCTGTCGTTTGATGATTACTGGTTGTATAGCACGAAAAAAAGAGGAATTCATCACCAAATCTTTTTACATTTTAGCTGTTTTACTATATCATTAAAGAGTGCGTATAAAAAAATCTTTGTCGTATGCTTTCATTCAACCACCTTATTTCAAAAGGAGTTTAGGAATGACGTTATTTAGCAAAAAGGAAAAAGAAGAAGAGGCATCTGTCGCCGATATACCTGCCGCCCCCAAAAGCACGTTCCAAAATACCCCCAAAAATGCCCCGCAAGAAAGGGCTGAGGATTCTACAACCATTTTTGGGAAAAATCTTAATATCACCGGAAACGTTTCCGGCGAAGGTAATATGATCATCATGGGCTCTTTTGAAGGAGAATTTAATTTGAAAGGCCAATTAAAGGTTTCTCAGGGAGCCAGGATTAAGGGAGACTTTAATGCTACCAGCATTGCCATAAACGGCAACGTAGAGGGCAATCTGACAGCAGCTGAAAAAATTCACATGGACAATACTGCCAGAATCAATGGACGCATCGTAACCCCGAAAGTTTCCATCCTGGATGGTGCTGTTTTTGACGGCGAGATGCAAATGGGCAAAAGATCGACGCGAGCATCCAAACCCGCTGCCGCCGAGCCACCGCAAACTTCGACCGCACCGGTCGCCGCCGCAAAAAATGGAGACAATTTAACTTCAGCGTCCTAGGCGATGAACGATTATATTTCGAATATTTGGAGGAAAGATGTAAATGGAAACAGGAAAAACGAGCGGCACAACGTCATTGTTGAGCAAAAAAGTAAAAATTGAGGGCAATATTCAGGGAGATGAAGATCTGCGCGTGGAAGGCCATTTCAAAGGCACCATCAAGGTTGTCGGTGATTTTTCTGTCGGCCAAAGCGGTGTCGTGGAAGCCGATGTTGAGGCCGACAACATCGTTATCCAGGGGCAAATTACTGGCAATGTTCTGGCTCGTAAACAGCTCGAGATCCAATCTTCCGGTCAATTGTTGGGAGACTGCCAAGCGAAATCCATCGATATCAGGGAGGGCGCAATTTTTGAAGGCCGCTCCAGTATGCTAAGATCCTCAGCATCGCCGGCAGGTTCCACGCCATCTTCAAGCACATCGGCCCAACCCGAAGCCAAGGTTAATCCGAAGTAAAGCCCTCCTGCAAAATGGTATTGAGGACCTTCCGTTCGCGGTTATCCGGGAGAATGCCCGCTAATTCGGCTTTCAGTACGACGGTTCCGTCTTGGTTGCGATAAGTCACCTCAGCTCTGGCCCGTGGACCGTCGATCTGTATAATGGTCAGTGAACATTCGATCGTATCCCCAAAATAAACCGGTTTTTTAAACCGAAAGTTCATTTCCGAAGCCAACCACCCGATTTGTCCCCCGATTTCGGTAAGAAGACTTCCCACCAGCAGACCATGGCAAATCCGTCCTTTTAATTTTTTTGCCGCCACAAAGCGTTGGTCAAAATGGATGGGGTTGTAATCCCGGGTGATATCGGCAAAAGAGATCATGTCCTGTTCCGTAAACTTGCGTGATACCGTGAAGGTCTCGCCGACGGTTAATCCCTTAATGGTTTGTTTGCGAATTTGCGACATAGTGACCGACCTGCATATGAGTGAAGAATGAATTTGAAATGAGTGCAACCTGTTATAGCCAACAGCAGGGTATTGATCAAGCGAAGAGTTGGAAACAAGCATCTAAAAGATACAAGGCGGTTAATCAAATTGAATAGCATACCAATGAGGACCTCAGGCGTTTAGACGTGAAGTGATTTATACTTTGGGATACAGAGGAAGGTTCACTGAATAAACATTGTATTTTAAATCAGCTCGGCATCGTCGTAGCTCATGGCTTTTGGCAAAACAAGAAAGCACATCCGGGGGCTGCCCACAGCCCCCGTATGTGCTTGATTAAGCAGATAAACACTTTTATATCAGACCGCAGCCGCAACCCACAAGACAAGCCCAAAGACCTGCTGGGCGGGGATCTCTTGGCTACCGGGTCACTTAAACATCCCCCAAGCTAGCGGCCCTTGCGGGATATAAACCACATCGATTCTATTTCACCGTCAGCGGTGATAAGACATCCCACCATATCGCCCGTCTTAAACCGGTTTCTCGATACCGCTCGACCTCCCGGCATATGATAGCTAGCGGAATACGACAGACGGTATAGGGAGTCATCAATTACCACCTCTCGATCTGTTAAGCTGTCGATGGTACCAATATTATCAAATAAACGAGGATAACCGGGATGGATCGGGGTTTCACCGGTAATCACAATATTAGATCTTGCGCGGTTTTTCGATCCGGCAGCTGCATCCGGACAATTGCCGGGCATAAAATTCATGACCGCACAGATCAGTCCGACGAGCACTGCCTCGAAAAACCGTTTTTTGATGTTTATATGCATGTTTATTCCTCCATGTGAATCGGTTTTTTTTAATAGCGCCTACATTATCTTTCCAGCCAATATAACGTCCCTCTTCTTTCGGCCGGTACATCTTCTGTTTCGACAACACCGGTAGAAGAGCTCATATACAAGCGCTCATCGCCGGTGCCCGGTTTTCTGATGATCTTGGGTTCATGCAGTGTTCCGACAAATTTTTTGCCGGTGGGCGGCGCCATTATCGGATTGCCGTTCACATCGACAATTGGATTGCCGAGATCATCGACAAGTGGCAGCAAATCACCGGTGGTGCCAATCTTAAACTGGCTGCGATCTATCGGCATGCGGCTGCCATCGCAGGCATCCATGATATACAGAAAGGAGTTGCCGCCCCCCGAACAGGGAGACGTGTCGGGAATAAATGAAATGACGATCGCCTTGCCATCCCGGATCTGGACGCCTTTAAATACCCGTTCTCCCTCATAGGGGGAGGCGTTGGGAAAATCAACATACCAGCCGGCATAGGCCGTCGGGTTGGGATCTTCATCGGCATCTGTATCCGTAATTGTCGGCCAGTTGGTGGAATTATCACTGAAGGTTCGATAGACGTGACCGCCATAGAGCTGGGTCGTAAGGATGGTCTGCTCCAGCAGGGTCACCGTGTCGGCTTGGTTGGAAAGTTCCGGTGTGAGATTGGGGTCAAAATATCCCAGGTATTCCCCGTCATCGGTATCGTCGCCGTAATCCCAGATGCCATAAATCGATTGCTGGCTGAGATCCGCCCGGTCGTCGTTGTGCAAGAATTTACCGGTTCCGAATACCACCATATAACCATGTCCCGTGCAGTGCCGCATGACATCCGGCTTGGACGTAATCGGCTGGCCGGTTGCGATCAGGGGCTGGGGATCGGTACCGTCATTAAAGGCCACGGCCCAGTTGGCGGCATTATCAGCCGTTAGATCGAATTTCCACATGTTTCCCTGCAGGTCGCCGGCGTATACGTAATCCACTTTCTGATCGTTGTTCACGTCGACAATGGACGGCGTTGACAGCCCGTTTCCGCTGATTCCCTGATCCGTATGGATTTTTCGGATGATAACCCCGTTTAAATCGAGAATATACAACACGGCCTTGGCGCCGACGCTTCCGTAACCGTTGCCGAAGATCACCACCCACTGGTGGGCGGCATTGGTGGAATTGGTTTTGACAAGATAGGCCTGGCTGAAACTGTAGCCGATGTCGGGATCGGTTTCCCCGGCTTCATCGGTAGTGCCGTCCACATCATTGTCCATGCCGTCAACCGCTGTATCGGCCCGGGGGTATTCCCATTGAACGATTTGCGCTGCTATCAAATTATCCTCCGAGGAACCGTCGTTAAAATTATCAACATTCATGACGTCCGTCCAGGTGTAAGGACTGCTTTCCGTCCGGTGGCGCAGGAGCAGGGAGTAGTATCCCTTGCCCCCTTTCCCCAGTCCGCCCACCAGATAGGTTTTTCTCTCGGTGGGACTGATTTCGATTTCCTTGACATAGGGCGTCAAGTCCACATAAAAGCGGTGGCTGTAATCGACATCCTTCAGATACCTTAGGTTATTCATCACCAGGTTGGGCACATAGGCAAACCGTTCCCAACCGTTTTGGGCGTCAAAGGCATGCAGCATGCCGTCATTGCCCCCGGCAAATATAGTGGCACCGCTCAGCTCGCCGGACTCGTCCACAACACCGTCGTCGTCATTATCCACAAAGTCACTTTCAGCGGCAGCGGTTTTACCCACCAGGACGGGGGCCGAGTGGACGATATCTCCCAGTATCTTGGTACGATATCTGAAATTTAACGCTCCAATGTTGTCGCTGCGGCCCCTGACATATTCCAGAATGCGCTCGGCCTGTTGATCCTGATCCAAGCCAAGGCCCCAGTCAGCCTCCTTGAGCTTGTTTTGCTGGGCGGCAGTCAAATCGCCGTATCTAAATTTGATGCCGCCGACATTGGCCCCGTCGTAGGTCAAGATTCTGCGGTTGTCCCAGGTAACCCCCAGGCGTTCGAGCTTGTCGGCCGAATTCCATAAAACCTGATCTTCGGCATTTAATACCGCACCGGTTGTCTGGTCGATGGGAAATGCCAACACTTCCCCGATCCAGTCGCCGGATATGTATCTGGCCTGATACAAGACGGTGTCGGCACCTAGCTCCTCGCCGTTGACCGATACGGAAGCGCCGGAGGCCGGATCGCGGATATCTCCGATAATCTCGGCCATGCCGTCGACCAGTTCCTGGGGATTAGAGGCACTGAAAAACAGCCCCCGGCCGTTGACCGCTGCATGAAAGAGGTCGTCTATTTTTTCTGAATCGCCAACATCGGGATCTGGCCAGGTCGGAACCGGGGTGTTGGTGTTGGAAAAACAGGGATCATCGGCGTAGCTGATCAGATCCGGCTGACCGTCTCCATCCATGTCCGTCAAATCTATGGTCCCGGTTACACCGAATGACAGGGTATAGGTCGTCATGTGCTGGTGATTGGCCGTGTCACATGCCTTTGACGGGACGACATCATCTAAGGTACTGGACAAATCGTTGTCATAATAGTACATGGCCACATCAGCCAGGGTATTGGAATAAGAATCCTCATAGGGACTCCCCTCACTGTCATCCGCGTTGCCCACACTGGGATCACTACCGTTCCAGTACCCATCCGTCATGGCAATGGCATAAGCCTTTTGGCAAGCGCCGCCGTTGAGAGAATCGGCAAATGGAGAACTGCCCAAATTGCCGTCGGAACCGTCATCCTGATGGTAATATTTGCCGACATTTTCCAGGGCCTGTCTCAGGGGGGTATTGTCGTCGGAATCTATGGCGTAAAGTTGATCCAACAAGGTATAGGTTTCGTCCACATTGACCGTGGCACCGCCAACCTGCTCAAACATGACGGCATCGGCACTGGTACTGTTGTGGGTGCTCGACGCATCACGCTCGACTGTCACAGAGCCGGAAGTCCCCGCATCGAAATAATAGGTGCCCAGAAGGATCCATTGTCCGGTGGTCTCCTGCTGGTTTTTCCGCATAGAGTCGGATCCGCCGCTATAATTGACGGTATACAATGCGTTGGTATCCCGCGTGTCCCAGTAGCACCACCAGGCATAGACATTATAGGTACCGGCAACCGGAAGATCCGGTGTCCAGGTGCCTGTATCGCCTTCATCATAGCTGTAATAAGAACTGCCCTCGTATTCATCGCCAGCACCTGATTCCGTCCAACCGCTTCCCGTAGTGGAAAAGCCGGTATCCTGGTTGTCGACAATTACACTGGCCGGCATATCCAGCTTTATGGGCAGCACTGGCTGACGGACACCCGGATTGATGGTATAAAAGCCGATACTGACGCCCCCGAGACTGTTGACGGCATTGGCCACCACTGCTTTGGCGGTCAGTTCCCGTCGCCGAAAATACTGGTACCAGTTGGCAAAATTCTGGAGGTCTTCGGCATCGGTTTTGTATGAGACCCAATTGCCGTCTTCATCATAGACACTGGGTTTGATGAGGTTTTGTTCGGCCTCTGTGGCCGGAAATAATTCGCCGTCTTCAACGATGTCGTCATCGTCCATATCATAAACGCGATAATATTCACGGGTATCCAGGATCCCGTCTGAACCGATGATGTCCACGAAGTTTACCAAGTAGACGTCCTCACCGTCATCCAGTTCAGCATCGTCGTCGGCGTCATACCAGGTGTAGTAATGGGCCCGACTGATCTGAATATCTGCGGCGCCTTCCGGCACGAACTTGACGGCATCGGCCATGTAAGTGCTGGTACCGGTTGCTGTGGCCTCAAGCTGGACATACTCGGAGCCGTCGGCGACAAAGTAATAGGTTCCAATGGCATACCAATCGGGGCTTAATTTCTGGTCATGGCAGCAATAATCCGTGGTGACGCCGTTGTGCTGGATGGTGTAGTGCACATCATCCCGCCGGGAAGTGCTGCTGTTGTTGTTGGTGTAGACATAAACTTGATAATTACCTGCTGTAGGCAAATCCGGTATCCATTTAACCCAGTGGTTGGCATCGGCGGTACTTTTAAAGTGATAATCTGTCCCCCACTCATTGCCGGTCGACAGAGTCCAGCCCCCATCGGAGATCTCGAAGTGGGAGCCGATGATATTGTCCACGATCACACTACTTTCAATGCTGTAGTACTCGGCAGTCAGGTCAAACGTCGGTGTCGCATTGGCCGGATTGGACCTGGGGTTGCTGACATCGGCGTCCACATGCTGGTGCGTAGTGGTTTGCGGCCAGGGTAGATATGCCGTGCTGGGGTCATAATATACCTTGTTATACCCCG
>JARFPZ010000394.1 GCA_029288035.1 Desulfosarcina sp. | reverse complement strand
CCTTCCAGTTGGTCTGCTCAAGTATCCGGACAATATGGTCGCGCTCAACCTCTTCCATAGTTTTTTGGGTGGACGGTAAATCCTTACGGGGTCTCTTCAGTTCATCCACCAGACGAAGTTTGGGCCCTGAGGAGTTGATTACAGCCCTCTCAAGAACGTTTTCCAACTCCCTGACATTGCCGGGCCATTGATAGTTCTGTAAGGTATTCATGACACTCGTCGGGATGCTCTCAATGGACTTTCCCAGTCGCTTGGAAATTTTATCTACGAAAAAATCCACCAGCAGGGCAATGTCTTCCATCCGTTCTCTCAGCGGGGGAGCCGTTATCGGAAAAATATTTAGCCGGTACCAAAGATCTTCCCGAAACCGGCCCCTGCGGACCTCCTCTTCCAGATTGCGATTGGTCGCAGCGATTACGCGCACATCGACTTTGATCGTACCAGAGCTGCCCAACCGTTCAAACTCACCATCCTGGATCACCCGGAGCAGTTTGGGCTGCAGTTCCAGCGGCAGTTCCCCGATCTCATCTATAAATAGGGTGGCGCCGTTGGCAACTTCAAATCGCCCCAACTGTCTGGCATGGGCACCGGTGAAGGAACCTTTTTCGTGCCCGAACAGCTCACTTTCAATCAGGATTGAGGGCAGTGTGGCGCAATTCACTTTTATTAGGGTCCGATCTTTACGCGGGCTTAAGCCGTGCATGGCCCGGGCGACCAACTCTTTGCCGGTTCCGGTCTCACCCAGAACGAGAACGGTTGTATCGCTGGAGGCAATTTGCTCAACTTTATAGAGCACATAGTTGAGCCCGTCACTTTGACCGATAATGTTTTCATAGTTGTATTCCAATTTGATTTCTTCTTGCAGATACGCTCTCTCGACCTCCAGTTTTTCTTTTAACTCACTTATTTCGGAAAGTGCAACCTGGAGATTAAGCTCAGCCTGCTTGCGTTCGGTAATGTCCTGAATCGAGCCGGACATCCGGACAGCTTTCCCCTCGGTGTCCCAGACTGCCTGGCCACGGGCGAGGAACCACAGGTACTCACCGGATTTTGTTCGCAGACGGTATTCGACCTTGTATGGAACACGTTTTTGAAGATGGCGTTTGATCGCCGCCCAGATGGCATCGGTGTCCTCAGGATGCAGTCGGCTGCGGAAAGAATCTATCGTGCCCGGAAACTCCGCGGACGAATACCCCAGGATTTCCCTGAAACGATCAGAGTAAAAGACGGTGTCCGACATCAGGTCCCAGTCCCAGAGACCGTCAGTAGAGCCTGACAGGGCCAAAAGATATCGTTCTTCACTGATGCGCAATGCCGCTTTCGACCGGCCGTGTCGCGACCGCTGTATGAGCAGCCAGACGATCAGTACTGCTGCGATGACGCAAAAAGTAACCAGACCGATGATATGCCATTGATCAAGTGCCAAAAATGACTCCTCAGTAACGCTGAGTTGTAATGAACGTTTTAATTACCATAAAAACTCAAGAATTTCAAAATTTTGGGTAAACGTAGGTGTGAATTGATATGATTTGCAGGAAGTTTACAATTGGGATAGGGAAATGTCGGGTATGAAAATGGGAAAGAATAATTTCAGAACCCACGTGCAATAGGCTATGTGTATAATCTTCAAAGTCAATTAAAAGGGTAGTGATTATTTGAATAATTGGATAAGAAGATTTGCCTTGTATGAAAGTATCATTTTTTCTAGCAAATTATCCGTCAGGGTGATCACGTATTTTTGGATTTTTCTTCACTTTTCTTCGGCGAAGGCTCATCGCTTCCATACACCTCAACGTAAGCGTTACGGGAGATGCAGCTTTTTGAGGGCAGGTGATAGTTCGGTTTTTTTAGAGAACTGATAGGAGTGCCCTTTTCATCTTTATGCTCTGCCCCAAACATATCCACAGTTGCTGCAACTCCATCTAAACACAGGACCACTTTCAGGCCGCAAGCCACCCGGTATTGCAAGCCCTTTCTTTATACGTTCAGCTTCTTCCCGAGTTGGGGCGCCATAGATGATTTCTAAACTTTCGTGTTTCGTGCACTTGGGGCATTTTTGTTTTTGAAGATTATTGGTAATCATATTATTTCAGAACCTTTATACTCGAGAAACGATACGCCATTTCGACTGCGCACGTACCTGAATTTGTGATCAATTTCGCCCCATGCCTCTTCAAGAATAGTCCTCAATTGGAAATCGAATTGAAGATCCTCAAATCCATAAGGCGCATCTGATTTCTCGCCTAACTTAACCAGGTAATGAGTAGATGAATATCCGTTATTTGTTAGATCTCCTGTACTTCGTTTATTTTTTTAATGTCCCATTAAACGAATAGTCTTTTTTTGTATCGCTAAGCCAACCCCTTTTGCTCCAGTGGTAATTCACTTCAATGGATTCTCCATGAACGATTCCATGCCATTTAATTTTGCCTCGTTTTGGGCTTATAGTTTCGGCCTCGAAATAAATCTTATCCTCTTCTGCGCTAGCTGTATACGCTCCCTCATTAAAACCTCTTTGACCATAAACGATCGAGTGAAATTGACCGTTCATAAACCTTAGTTCGTCCTCTTTAACAGCTCTTTTGTGTTGCTCTCTATATTGACCAACAAACACTTTACCATCTAACAGGTCTGCTTGAGCGATAACAATCGTGATGTTAAACAGAATTACAAGGCCAAGTGTGAAAAGAAATAATTGACATATTTTGAACATATCTGTCATGTGTCGAACCCCCCACCTTTTTTAATAGCTAGGGATGTGTGTAATAAGTAAAAAACAGGCCAGCAATTATATTTCTCGCTAAGTAAAGACGTTGTCTGCGGGACCAATGTAGTGATGAGATCGAAAAACTGAGCTTTACGTATACCGTGTAATTTTTATTAGGTTTTTTCCACCCTGGCGGCTTTAACGGTTTCCATTCCTTCCGAATGGGAAACCGTGTGGATTTGAATTTGCGGCGGATGGAATAAAAGGCTCTTGGCTCCTAGTAAAACGCTGAACATTTCGGATCTTAAATGACGATCTAAATCTTTTCGTGTTTGCCACTCCTCGAGAAGGTTCAGAAGGTTTTTGTCTTGGACATTACAGAAGAGGGCATAGCTCAGACAGCCCGCCTCCTTTTCCATTGGCCCGATCATCGAGAGAATCGTTTGAACCAACTCTTTCTGTTTTTCCGGAAGCACGTTCATAGTAATTCTAACGACGATCATTGCGACCACCTATCGGCAATGCCAGTCTTTCAGATTATTTGGGGATTTCGAGCACTGTGCGCTTTCTTACCTGAGCCGAAACAGCGCTTCGCTTAACACGGTCCGCTGTCCGAAGCCGCATCGACACCCGGTGGCACATCTTGTTCAAAATGAGTGCGTGCCAACGCCACAAGAGCATCCATAACTTTCTGTTTTGGGACCACAGCATTCACGATGTTTTGAACCTGGGATCGGGAGTATCCAGCCTCATGGGTATCTGGGTGAGCAGCTATGATGCGCCCATAAAGTTTGAAAGCTTTACACATATCCTTCGTCTTGTAGTGCGCGTCATAAGCAGCCGCGTACTGTTGGCCTGCTTCTTTAAGTATAGTGTCGTTTATCATATCCAATCCTCCGGTCTCACAGCGAACGTGCGGTCTCTATCGCTTGGGTGCAAGTACCCTTCCTACAAGAACATTGGCGTTTTAATACATTATTCGTATTTGTTATATACTCAAAATTCATGCCAGAGGTTTAACTCTTGGTTTTTTATTCCGCATCATTCTGATTTATATACAGAAATAGGGTTAAAAAGTACTGACAATCAAGTATAAATGGGCGCAAATGTAGGGTCATATTTGACCAATGGTCATATTTGACCATCGTTTAAGAGGCCTTCGACTAAGGGGCCTTCGACGTGGTGTTGGGCATTACAGGGCGGAAAAAGAAATGAATACCGAATGATTAGCTGGGTGGGCCTTTTGACTACTGTGGAGTGTAAGGAAAAGCGAGTGCCCGGACCCAAGATAAAAATTCAGAAACCCAGAAAGGAGAAAAACAAAATGGCAAAACCAACCGGGGCGGGAAACTAAGAAATTGAACAGTTACCGTTTAATTCTATGTGATTAATTCTCCTGCGGTGCCGTAATTCTCCAATTCTTGTCCATTGGTATATTGAATTCAGTATTTCTTTGCCCGCAAGATTGTGACTACCAACCATAATCCCATCACGGTCGATATTAAATAACCGATTACGCCAAGTACGGGAAATCCAAATATAAACGGGCCGACACCGGTGGTGATAATCATAGAGGATCCCATTATCAACGCAGCCACAATTATGCCGGTTGTTAAACGGTTAGAAGAATTCTCCAATGTGTTGACAAGTCTTTCCAATTTATCCAGGTGAAAATGTAGTCCCAGGTCTCCTCTCTCCAGCTTGCTGAAAATATTCAGGAGTTGCCAAGGAATATCTCGTTGTGCAGTCCAGATATTTGAAAAGTTGGTTTGAAAGCTTCGCCACAAGTTTTCCGGATTGAAACGTTGTTCAGCTAATCGAGATATGTACTTTTTTGCTTCTGACACAACATCTATTTCAGGATATACCTGGCGGGCAGTACCTTCGGCTGTAACGAGCGCCTTTACCATCATGACCAAATCCGGGGGTAATTGAAGGTGATAATTTCGAAGCGCCGTCATTATGGCCAACAACAGTTTACCGATATTTACATCCTGAAGGGGGACCGCATAATAGGTGTTCAAAATATACAAAAGCTCCCTTTCCAGAGCTCTATTGTCAATCTCTCCTCCAGCGAATTTGGATAGGCGAAGCAAAACGTGCACCAAAGCGTCGCTGTTTTTATCGACAACCGACTTAAGCAAATCGATCAATTCGTAACGATCCCTTTCCGTCAGATGCCCAACCATCCCCCAATCGAGTATGCAGAGTTGCATATCTGCTGTAACCAGCAGGTTGCCAGGATGGGGATCTGCGTTGAAAAAACCGTCCTCGAGTATTTGCTTAATTACGGCGTTGAGTCCTTGTTTTGCGAGACCTTGAGCATCTTCGCCACCTATATCGATATCTCTGATTTTTTCCCCTTGGGCATATTCCATAACCAACATTTGCTCGCTACAATATTCATTATAAACTTCAGGTATATGCACATCGGTTTCTGAGGCAAAGGTACGGGCAATTCTCAAATTTTGTGCTTCTATTCCAAAATCGATTTCTCTAATTAAGTTGCGACGGACTACGCTAACCAGATTAGGCAGATCATAAGGTCTCAGGTCATCCGAATTTTCGTGCAGGCGATGGGCTACATTTTCTAATATGTCCAAATCCGCTTGGATCTTTTTTCTGATACCAGGTCGCTGAACTTTAACTACTACAATCAACCCCTCTGTTTTTAAAACTGCGCGATGAACCTGGGATATCGATGCTGCTGCAATCGGCTCGTTATCAAAAACAGAAAAAACGTTTTCTATCGATTGTCCAAGGCCTTTTTCAACGACCTGTCGGATTTTGGAGATTTCTACCGGCGGAACTTCATCCTGGAGCTTGCTCAATTCAAAAAGCAAGTCGCTTGGCAGCAGATCCGGTCTCAGGCTCATGATCTGACCGAACTTAACGAAAGTCGGGCCCAAATCCTCCAAAACGCATCGAATACGTTCATAAATTCCCATCTCACGGTCAACAGTATAGACTCTTTTTATGAGTTTTGCCCCGGGGAAGTTGAGTCTTTGCACGGTCTCATCAAGTCCATATTTTAGCAGCGTTGTTACGATATCTTTGAAGCGACTCAGTTTTGCTAAAGTGCTGAAATCCATTTGCCTCACCTGTGCGATCCACGGAACAGGATGTCGATAGGATGAAAATCACATCTATTTATCTGTAATTCTCGATAGTGATAAACGAATCTATGAAACCAAGTCTTCACTTGTGCATAGCTTAATAATTTCCGAATATTACTATTTTAGCTTTGATATGGCAATCCACTTATTATTGACGCTTGAAAAAGTACAGATGTCGTCCCCGCTCCCACAGTCATAGAAGACCGCCATTCTATTGCATACTACATCTACCAATCCTCAATTTATTCGCTGAATAAAATCGAGCAATAATAACCGTAGTCCTGGGACAAATTTGCATTACATTTTGCGATATCTGGTGACATTATATTAAATTGGTAATGCGTGAATGCAACGTTAGGGTACATCAGCGACATAAGTGAGCACTTGGCTTTTTTATAATACAGATCCAGCCGTGTTTTCAATTCATTTCTGATTGGTACCGTAAAAAAGCGGTCCGCGGTATTGTTGCGCAGTACTACTGGGATATTCGAAAAGTTCTGCAGCAAAAGCCCCAGCTGAGAAAATGCCTGACGCGATGCAGGCATTGCCAGATCCTGTTTTTCACCCACCCACGCAACGCCGGCCGCAATGATCTGGGCTGTCCTTTCGGCTGCCGGCAAGCTCATCGGCGCAAAAACTCCAATCAAAGAAGCACTGAATATTATCGTAGCAAAGAAGGCAAGATAAAGAAAAGGCAGTTGAATGCCGCCCGAAGTGAGCAACACCGTTTATCGGGATCCAAAATTGAAGAAAGAGGCAACGATGACTGCGCTTGTAGGGTTGATGGTGCAGCGGTGGGTCACATCCAGCTGGTTACCAGTCTGATAGAGGGCCGTTGGGTCGGTCTGTGTGAGATTTTAACCATGCTGGAAAAAATATTGAGACAACACAGCATCGACTCGGCTGTAAAATTGCCCTACAGTGCGCTGTATGAGCAGTTTGACTACATGCAAAAATGCCGCAATGTGATTTTTATGGGGCCAACCGGTATCGGAAAAACAGGTCTTGCCACCGCCTTTCTCACCCATGCCATCGACCGCGGCTATAATGGACGGTTTGTCACCTTTGCTGAACTGGTCGAACAGCTTTACCAGTCGGTGGCCGATCACACCGAAGCCAAAGTCATCAAAGCATTTACCGCCACCGATTGCCTGCTGATCGATGAACTGGGATATGTCGAAGTCGAGCCCGTGCAGGTCGGGCTGTTTTTTACCCTCATGAGCAGACGGCACAAGAAAAAAACCACACTGATCACATCCAACCTTGGCTTCTCCCAGTGGTCGTCTTTTTTGAAAAACGACCATCTGACCGCAGCCCTGATCGATCGGTTGACGGAAAACAGCCATGTGATCAACATGAAAAACTGTGTCAGCTTAAGGCCCAAACTCGATCCGGTAACTTGACATGACAAAACGGTGCTTTTCCTCTAGTCAGCTTTATGCCCTGCGCAATCAGATCAGCATTCGGATGCTGATCGAAAAAACCTTGCGTATCCCTTGCCGGATGGAAAAAGGCTGCTTTCGTTTTTCTTTGCCCCTTGTGCAACGGCTTTGACACCGCAATAAATCCAAAGACTAATCTTGCCAGATGCTTTAGCTGTGAGAAAAATTTTAATACCATTGATTTGACGATGATGGCCAAGCAAATGAACTTTGTTGATAGTGTGAGGTTCCTACAGGGCATTGCTCGGAAAAGCTCGATCGATCCAGATAGACCCCGCACTATATCCGGCAGCAATGTCGGTGTTGATGACCGGATCAAATCCGACACACCACCGAAAAAGGCTGAACGCGGTATATCTCATATCGGAAAAACTTTTGATAGCATCTTGGCGCAGCAACACGCTGATACCCCTGCCGGATATAAACCGGATAAATCAAAGGCCACTGATCAACATGCGCTCCAGGATCGACTCGTTGAGCTGGAGTGCCAACTGGAGCATTTAAGGCGCCTAATCCAAGATCTAACCGGAACTGTCAACGCAGTTCTTCCTTCCAAATAATCTTCTTTCTTTACCCTCATGTAATGAATTAGCTGTCAGGCTGGAAACAACCGTCTATTTGTCGACATGCTGCAGCGGGGTAAGCTGCTGGCTGGGTAGTTTTTTACTATTGGGGCAAGGTGGCGGGCTCTGGCCACCGCGCTGCTGCTTGCTGTGTGAGCCAAGGTCTCAGTTTATCTGAGCAAAAGTGTCTCAATTTATCGGAGTGGCATAGCTTTATGTTATCCTGTGTTCTTATAAATATGTTCTGAATGTATAAATCAGCCTCATTATATACACTTTGACAAAAATATCAAAGAAAGTTTAAGAGAGCGTATTTTAGATGCGGCCGATACCTTGCCGGTCGTCGGTGGACGCTCCAAAGACCGGGGGAGG